>NZ_JAYKGK010000002.1:0-370883 GCF_036860675.1 Rosettibacter primus | reverse complement strand
CTTCGTCGCCCGCTTTCAGCGGTCTCCTCAGAATGACAGGGGAAAAGAATAACGGTGGACTCCTCAGAACAACAGGGAAAGTGGTATTGTCATTCTGACTTGCCAAAGGCGAGGAAGAATCTCAGTTGTCCATCTTTTGGAGAGACACTTCAGAATAACAAAATAATTTTCGCTCAAATTATAACAGGGTTAAAAAAAGAAATACTATGAGTTCTTTATGGATTTAATGTAACTTTTCTACAGTGTTTAATAATAGTGTTTATTTCAGTATTTTCCCCAAAAATTTTTTTGATGAATGTCACTAAAATGAGAATAACTTTTGAGAAAACTTAAAATTTGTTTTATATTAATAAACAAATCTTTATAATTTAGAGGAAATGAAATGAAAAAGTTAATATTCATTTTTGTAATTCTATTCTACAGTTTAGGTTATTCACAGGTAGTAATTTCATTACCTACAGCAGTAGGAGCTCCAAACAGTGAAAATCTTTTTCCAATTACGGTATCGGATTTAACTGGTCAGAATGTAACATCTTTTCAGTTTCAAATAAACTATAATAAAAGTGCCGCATATATCACAGGGATAAGTACTACAGGAACACTTGTTGGCAGCAATAGTCCAACTATAAAAGTTGATACGGCAAATGCTTACTTGAGAGTCTCGTGGGCAAGCGCATATCCATTAACAGGTTCAGGCACATTATTCAATATAAGAATAAAGTTTAGAAACAGCGGTTCGACAGCATTACAATTTGGTGATATTGATTACGGAAATGGAAATATTAATCCCAAGATGTTTGGTCCTCAAACTTTGCAGGTAACATGGCAAAATGGAACTGCTACAGTCAGCACTACAAATAATCCTCCTGTATTTACCCCAGTAGAGAATAAAAATGTAAATGAAGGTGAAACCTTAACATTTACAGTTAATGCAACAGACCCAGAGAATGATGTAATAACATTTGGAATACAAAATAAACCACAGGGAGCTGATTTTAATCCTTCAACAAGAACATTTACATGGACTCCTAATTTTAATCAACAAGGAACTTATGTAGTGACATTTACTGCAAGCGATGGTGTTAATACTTCTGTATTGAATGTAACTATTACGGTTAATAATGTAAACAGACCACCAACATTGAACTTGAATACTACAAGTCCAGTAAATATTAGCGAAGGACAATCATATAGTCTTCAACTTACTGCAACTGACCCTGATTCTGGAGCAACATTAATATTTTATGGAACCGGTTTACCATTAGGAGCTGAAGTTACATCTACAGGATTATTTACATGGAAGCCAAATTATAATCAAGCAGGGTCATATATAATTACATTTACAGTAATGGATGAATATAATGCAACAAATTCCAAAAATTTGATAATTAATGTTGCTGATGCAAATCAGCCACCGGTATTTACGAAAACAATTCCAAAAGATACAATTATAACAGTGCATAATGTGCCCGTTACTTTTACATTTCAGTATAAGGCAGTTGATGCAGAAGGGGATCCATTAACTTTTGCTCAAGTTAAAGTTCCTGATAATGCAAGTATTAGTGCAAGTGGTTTATTTACATGGACTCCTACTCAAGACCAGGCTAATAAAACATTTCAAATTATTATTGCTGTATTAGATGGGCATAATATAGTTTACGATACAACCTCTGTTAAAACAAGTCCAGTTGTAAGTGTGAATGAAAATGCTAATATACCTTTGCACTATGCATTGTATCAGAATTATCCTAATCCATTTAATCCATCAACAACAATACACTTTGCTTTACCTGAAGAAGCAAATGTAACATTGAAAGTCTATAATTCGATGGGAAAAGAAGTAGCAACATTGGTTAACAGAGTTTTACCTGCAGGGTATCATTCTGTTATATTTAATGCAGCAAATATGGTAAGCGGAATTTATTTTTATAAAATTGAAGCAGGAAATTATAACTCAGTAAGAAAAATGTTGTTGATGAAATAAAAATTATAAGTGTTTTTATTTACTTTAAAAACATCATTATAATTCGATAATAATGATGTAAAAAAATTAAGAAGGATTTATATTGTTAATTTAAGTAATTCGGGGGTTGTTTAAATTATTAATTATAAATTTTAGAAATAAATTCCTTCGAAATGCCCCCTTTGATTTTTAGCTTATTTTAATTGTGATGAGATGACCTACATTATTTTTAGGTTATGAACTCAATAATTAACATTTGTTATAAGTAAAATATTGGGGTTAATAAAAGGTGTAGAATAAATAAAATATAATTATAAATAGAATATGTTGAACAACAAAAAAATATTTGAGGGCATAATCTTTGGGCTTCTTTTTTTAATTGTTCTTGTTTTAATGTTTTTGCTTGGCTTACATTTCATCAATCAACATGAAGAAATAATAGAACCACTAAATGTAAAATCAGAATTATTTTTTATTATAATTACTCTTTTGCTGTCTTTAGTATTGATAGGAATTTATATAATCTGGCGCTCGAAAGAAAAAGAAGAAAAAATTATTGAAGAAGAAAGTTATAGAATTGTTAAAAGTCTTAATAGATTGTATCGGGTTTTGAGTGATGTTAACCAATCGATAGTAAGAATTAAAGAAAAAGAAAAATTATTTAAGGATATATGCAGAATTGTAGTTCATGATGGGGATTATGATGTGTGCTGGATTAGTTTGCTGAATCAAGAGACAATGAAACTGCAGCCATTATTTTTTAACGAACAGAAACCTGGACTTTTTAACACTCTGAAAGAAAAAATTGATGAATTAGTAGATGTTAAATTTTTAGTAAATGAAAATGTGGTTTGCAATGATATTATTAGCGAATTAAAAGATGAAAAAAAGAAAGATGTTCTAATTTCTCTTGGATTAAATTCATTTGCTGTATTGCCATTATTGATAGATGAAAAAATTATAGGCACTATAAATTTCATTTCAAGTCAAAAAAATTATTTCAGTGATGAGGAAATAAATCTTCTTAACGAATTATCAATGGATTTATCTTTTGCAATAAAACATTTCGATGAAGAAGAAAAAAGAATTAAAGCTGAAAAAGATCT
The DNA here is from genome assembly GCF_036860675.1 of Rosettibacter primus. Lineage (NCBI taxonomy): Bacteria > Pseudomonadati > Ignavibacteriota > Ignavibacteria > Ignavibacteriales > Melioribacteraceae > Rosettibacter > Rosettibacter primus. The sequence goes on along the minus strand of NZ_JAYKGK010000002.1, from coordinate 367,814 downwards.
TAGAGAATCGCGTAATATGTTGCGTTTAATCCTTGATACTATTCCTGTAAGAGTTTTTTGGAAAGATGTTAATCTTAATTACCTTGGCTGTAATAAACCTTTTGCAAAAGATGCTGGACTAAATTCTCCTGATGATTTAATTGGAAAAAATGATTATGAGATGGGATGGAAAGAACAAGCAGATTTATATCGTGCAGATGATAAATTTGTTATTGAAACAAGACAACCAAAATTGAATTATGAAGAACCTCAAACATCACCGGATGGAAAAAAGTTGTGGTTAAGGACAAGCAAAATTCCATTATTAGATGCCGAAGGAAATATTAAGGGAGTATTAGGAACTTACGAAGATATAACAGCTTGGAAAACAATGGAAGAAGCTTTGAAAATCAGCGAGTCAGAGCTTCGAACAACGCTTTACAGTATTGGAGACGGTGTAATTGCTGTTGATACTAATGGATTAGTAACAATAATGAACGCTGTTGCAGAAAAATTAACAGGCTGGAAGGAAGAAGAAGCAAAAGGAAAACCACTTGAAGAAGTTTTTAAAATAATCAATGAAGAAACAAGAAAATCTGTAGAAAATCCTGTAAGAAGAGTATTACGAGAAGGAATTGTTGTAGGTTTAGCCAATCATACAGTTTTAATTTCTAAGGATGGAAAGGAATATCCGATTGCAGATTCTGGAGCCCCAATTTTTGACAGCAAAAAAAATATTACTGGGGTAGTATTAGTTTTTAGAGACCAAACTGAAGAACGCAGAATTCAAAAAGCAATTAAGGAAAGTGAAGAAAAATTCCGTGCTCTTTCAGAATCAACCTTAGCCGGTGTTTATTTGATTCAGGATAATGTCTTTAAATATGTTAATCCTTCATTAGCTAATACTTTTGGTTATAATGCTGAGGAAATTATTGATAAACTGGGACCTGTAGATTTAACATATCCTGATGACCGTGATTTAGTAAAAGAGAATATAAGAAAGCGAATTGAAGGAAAAGTAAAAGATATTCGTTATGAGTTCAGAGGTATTCGAAAAGATGGCAGAATTATTTTTGTAGAAGTTCATGGGACACAAATTATTTATAGAGATAAACCTGCTATTGTTGGGACATTAATAGATATAACAGAACGCAAAGAAGCGGAAAAAGCATTACGTTTAGCAGAAGAAAATTTCAGACACACTTTTGATGAATCTCCTATTGGTATTCGTATTGTCGATGAACAAGGTAAAACTATTTATGCAAATAAAGCACTGCTTGATATTTATGGTTATGAAAACTTGGAAGAATTGATTAATACATCAGTATCGAATCGTTATACTCCAGAAAGTTATGAAGAATTTAAGAAGAGAAGAGAATTGAGAAAACTGGGTGTTGAAACACCAAATTATGAAGTAAGTATTGTAAGAAAAGATGGAGAAGTGCGAAATCTTAAAGTATTTAGAAGAAGAATTGTATGGAATAAACAAAATCAGTATTTGGTGAATTATATTGATATTACTGAAATAAGAAAGATAGAGAAAGCATTACGTGAAAGTGAAGAACGGCTTAATTTAGCAATAGAAAGTGCGAATATTGGTTTATGGGATCAAAATTTTGTTACAGGTAAGGTTATTAGAAATAAGCAATGGGCCGAAATGCTCGGTTACACACTCGAAGAAATTCAATCTGATTTGAATGCATTTATAAATTTAATTCATCCTAATGATATAGAAGTTGTGAGAGAAAAAATTAAAGAACATGAAGACGGCAAAACTGATATTTTCAGTGTTGAATGCAGAATGTTAACAAAGGATAAAAACTGGAAGTGGATTTTAAATGTTGGAAAAATTATAGAAAGGGATTCACAAGGAAAACCAGTGAGAGCAATTGGTGTTCACTTAGATATTAATGAACGTAAATTAGCAGAAGAAGCATTAATTAGAGCAAAAGAAAAAGCTGAACAGGCAGAAAAAATTAAAACCGAATTTCTTGCTCAAGTATCTCATGAAATTCGAACCCCGATTAATATTATTGTAAGCAGTACAAATCTTATTAAGGAATCTGTTTATGACCTTGTTGAACCTGAATACAGACAATTATTTACGAGTATTGATTCCGCATCATTTAGAATTATCAGAACCATTGACCAGATTTTAAATATGTCTGAATTACAAATTGGAGCATATCAAACAAATCCAAAATTAATTGACTTGAAAGATGAGATACTTGAAAATTTATTTAATGAGTATTTAAGATTAGCAGAATCCAAAGGTTTGAGTTTAATTAAGAAATATCATGTTGAAGATGCAAAAATTATTGCTGATGAGTATTGTGTAACTCAAATATTTGCAAATTTGATAGACAATGCTATAAAGTATACAAAAGAAGGATATGTAGAAATTTCACTTAATGAAAATGATAAAAAGGAAAAAGTAGTTAAGGTTAAAGATACTGGCATAGGGATTAGCGAAGAATTTCTGCCTCGTTTATTTGAACCATTTGTTCAGGAAGAACAGGGTTATTCAAGACCATTTGAAGGAAATGGTTTAGGATTGGCTCTTGTTAAAAAATATTGTGAGTTGAATAATGCTTCCATTAGTGTTGAGTCAAAGAAAAATGTGGGTACAACATTTAGAGTAGTATTTCATCATAAGAAAAACAAGTAATTATCAATTGAGAGGTGCATATTACAAAGTAAATTAAAGCTAATCAGATTTATCTTTCATTCCATTAATCGAAATCTTAATATTCTTACTTCTTAAATAATGTCTGCATTTAAATTTATATTGCAAATTTTTACTGAATGATGATATCATTAAGTGTAATTATTATTTGTCATTCTAAGGATACCGCCAATATTTTTTCCCCGTCATTCTGAGGAGACCGCTGAAAGCGGACGACGAAGAATCTAATTCCATTTTTTGTTTTTAAGAGATTCTTCATTCCACTTCGCTTCATTCAGAATGACGGTGTTATTTCTTCCCTGTCATTCTGAGGAGACCGCCGTTAGGTGGTCGATGAAGAATCTAATTCCATTTTTTGTTTTTAAGAGATTCTTCTTTCCACTTCGTTCCATTCAGAATGACTTTTTATTTTCAATTCAATCATCATAAAAAACTCACCCTAAATCCCTCTCTTAAAAAGAGAGGGAAATCTAGCTCAAAGTATTTCTCGGGGGGTTAGTTATATTAATTAAAAAACTAAATTGTTATACCGTCTTTTTTGTTGAGATACTTCGTCTGCCTGTAGCGAACTCAGTATGACTTAATTCTCTTGTTTTAAGAGACTCTTCCTCGCCTTCGGCGAGTCAGAATGACATTTTTATTTCTCTTGTCATTCTGAGTTGACCACCGTTATTTTTTTCCTGTCATTCTGAGGAATCCCACCGAAAGGTGGATGACGAAGAATCTAATTCCATTTTTCGCTTTTAAGAGATTCTTCCTCGCCTTCGGCGAGTCAGAATGACAATACCACTTTCCCTGTTGTTCTGAGGAGTCCGCCGTTATTCTTTTCCCCTGTCATTCTGAGGAGACCGCTGAAAGCGGGCGACGAAGAATCTAATTCCATTCTTCGTTTTTATGAGATTCTTCATTCCGCTTCGCTTCATTCAGAATGAATGTAGTCTGCTGTGAAATTTATTTCTTGCGGATTTCGTAGAGTTACACTTATTATTTATTTTGTATTTCTTATATATACAATATTTTAGCACACTGATGACACTAATAAAACAAGATTTTCACAGATTTTTACTTTGCGTCCTTTGCTCCTTTGCGTTTTTCCTTAATCGCAGAGGTTAGATAGAAAGTCACAAATTATTAGAACACTGATAACACAGATTAGACAAGATTATCACTGATATATCTCTAGAGTGGTTATCTGTCTAATTTGCATTGCCTGCCTGCAGCAGGCAGGCGTGTGTTCTTATCTTATAGAAAAGAGTGCTAAGAGGTTTGCTTTACAGAAATTATTCGAGGATAAATTTTTGATGGTTTATATTTATTTATGAGAAATAAAATAAAATAGTAAATCATAACACAACCTAAACCACATAAAAAGGAATAAATTTCATTATTCCCGAAATCAAATAAATAAAAACTTAACATTATTCCAGCTATAAGTATCAGAAGTGGTAAAGCATAGATTAGAGCAGAAACTTTTAAAATCGTGTTTCCTTGAATTGATATTTTAACAATATCACCTGGTTGTGTATGAAAATTATCAATCACTTTTAAAGTTCTTAAGTTAGTATCTTTTGGTGAACATATTATTTTGGCTGAACAATGTTCACAATTATCATTTCTTGTTATAACAACTTCTGCAAATTTATTTGATGAAGTAATAACAATTCCTTCTTCAATTATTTCTTCTTGATACATTTATAAAATACCATATTGTAATAAATTATATCACACGGTTTTTTTGTATATAAGATTCATACTTTTTGCGATTATCTGCGTGAAAAGGTATTGATTTTTTAGCACACAGATGACACAGATTAGACAAGATTTTCGCAGATTTTATCTTATAGTTATCTGTCAAATCTGCGCTGCCTGCATCAGACAGGTCTGTGTTCTAATTTCTGAAAAAATCTCTCGCAGATTTTACAGATAAAATCACACAATTCATTTAGATATTACATTAACTTCAATAATTTTTCTAATTGCACCGGTTGAACATTTATCAAATGGAATTTTAGATTCATCAATTTTATCGTAATTAATTACGGCAAGATTATTAATCATTTCAATTCCACCATCAGATTTGCGAGCACATATTCCGCAGCCAATACATGCAGCTTTGCATACTTCTTTTGCTCTTTTAGGTTCATCCTGATTTTTACAGAAGACAAATATATTTCTATCAATAGGATGCATTTCAATAATGTTGCGCGGACAGGCTTTTGCACATAAGCCACAGCCTGTGCATAATTCTTCAATAACTTCTGGTATTTCATCATTTTCGTTCATTATTAAAGCACCAAAAGGACAAGTATTTACACAATCTCCACCACCTAAACATCCATAGAGACAAAGTTTATCGCCGCCTGATACAATTGACATTACCTCACAATTTTTTGGACCAATATAATTTACTGGTTTTTTAGTAGCATTAAATTTATTTCCATTGCATAAAATTCTTGGTATCATTTTAGTTGTCCCCGATGTTTTTATGCCAAGAATTTCTGCAATTAATTTTGCAGTTTCTTCTCCGCCTACTGGACAACCATTTGGTTGAATTTTTCCTTCTACAACTTTTACAGCAAAATCATAACATCCTGCGTTACCACAGGCACCGCAGTTTGCTCCTGGCAATATTTCATTAATTTTTTCAATTAAAGGATTTTCCTCTACACGAAGTTTTTTATCTGCAAATGCTAATCCACTTGAAAATAAAAATCCTAAACCTCCCATTGTTGCAATAGCAATTATCAATGTCATTTCCATAGTTACCTCGATAAATATTTTTCAAAATTTGAAGATTGATAAATTACTCCGGAAGAATCTACTATTATAACTTCTACATTTTTCAGGGATTCAGCTAATTTGATTCCTTTTTGAGGTCCTAACACAAAAATTCCAGTTGAAAGAGCGTCAGCTGTCATTGCATCATCAGCAATTACTGTAACTGATTGGCATTCATTTGCAGGATAACCCGTAATAGGATTAAAAATATGTGTAAATGTTTTTTTTCCTTTTTTGAAAAATTGTTCATAATCTCCTGAAGTTGAAACACCTTTTCCATCTACTTTGATTGTTGCTAAAAGTTCAAATTGCTTGCGTGGATGTTGAATTCCAATTTTCCAGTCTTTACCTCTTGCAAAAATTTCTCCGCCAACATTAATCAGATAGTTTTTAATTCCATAATTTGAGAGAATATTTGCAATTCTATCAGCTGCATAACCAGGAATGCATGCATTAAAATTTAGTTTAATATTAGCTGGTTTAATTAAAATATTTGGTTCTTTTAGAGTAATATTTTCCCATCCAATTTTTTTGAGTGCTTCTTTGATTTTTTGAGAAGGTGGAATGTCGGGAGAATTTTTATCAAAGCCAATTAATTCAATTAGATTTTCGAGTGTAACATCAAAACATCCATCAGTTATTTTCCAGAATTCATCGCATTTTTTTAGTACATAAAAAAATTCTTTGTCAACAATTATTTCATCTGCATCTGTATTGTTCAATTTCCACATTAGATTTCCAGTCATGTATGTAGAAAAAAGAGTATCAATTCTTCTTACTTCTTCGAATCCAGCATTAATTGCTTTATTTGCAATAACCTCATTAACACCACGAACTTGAATTTCTACAGTGCTGCCCATAGCAATAGTAGTGCGTTTAATAGTTTTACTATTGCTGCAGGAAATAAAAGTCAGTAATAGAATTATGTAAAAAAATTTTTTCATTAAATCATTCCTGCAAAACCCATAAATGCTAAAGCTAAAAGTCCAGCGGTGATTAATGTAATTGGTGCACCGCGAAAAACATTTGGAACATCTGCTAAGTCAAGTTCTTCTCTTATTCCAGCCATAATTAATAATGCAAGAGTAAATCCAGCGCCTGCACCTAAACCGAAAAAAATACTCTGCAGAAATGTATAATTTCTCATTGATAAAAGTAAAGCCAATCCAAGAATTGCGCAGTTTGTTGTAATTAATGGAAGAAAAATTCCAAGTGCACGATAAAGTGCAGGACTAATTTTTTTAATAACCATTTCAACAAACTGAACTAATGATGCTATAACAAGAATAAAAGAAGGAATTTGAAGAAAATCGAGATTGAATGGGATTAGAATTTTGAAATATAAAATCCAACTTACTACTGCGGTTAATACCATTACAAAAGTTGTAGCCATTCCCATTGAAAGAGCAGAAGAAATTTTATTTGATACACCGATAAAAGGACATATTCCTAAGAACATTGAAAGTACAAAATTATTTACAATTGCAGCTGATATAAAAATAATTAATAATTCCATTTACTCCTCCGCTTACTCGGCATTTTGAGAAAGATTTATTTCAGACGAATAATTTTTTCTGTATTTCTCAATTAATGATTTGTGTTCAATGTTTTTCTTTCTTTCAACATATGCATTTGCAATTCCCATTAGTAATCCTAAAGTTATAAATGCACCTGCAGGTAAAATCATTACAAGTAAAGGTTCAAATGAATCAGGGAGAATCTGATAACCAAAAATTGTTCTTGAACCAAGTAATTCTCTTATACTTCCAATAACAGTAAGTGAAATTAAAAATCCGACACCATTACCAAGTGCATCCATTATTGATCTTATAGGAGAATTTTTTGATGCAAAAGCTTCGGCTCTGCCTAGAATAATGCAATTTACGACAATCAATGGCACAAAAGGACCAAGAGCTTTACTTAGTTCTGGAAATTTTGCTTTCATTACTAAATCTGCAATTGTTACAAAAGTTGCAATGATTACAATATAAGATGCAATTCTAACTTGATTAGGAATTAGCTTACGAACGCATGAAATTAAAAAGCTTGAAAATACAAGAACAAATGTTGTTGCAAGTGCCATTGCTATTCCATTTATTGCTGAAACTGTTACAGCAAGAGTTGGACACATTCCAAGTATCTGTTTAAAAGTTGGATTTATTTCCCATAAACCTTTTGTAAATTCTTTCCAGATAGAAACTTGCTTTTTCATAAAGAACCTCTTTCTTTTAAGCTGCGTGCTTTTTGGATTCCATTATTCACAATTGCGACTACAGACTTTGAAGATATTGTAGCACCGGTAATTGTTTGAATCTCATTTGGTTCTTCAGGAGTTTTCCCTTTTATCCAATTAATTTGAGGAAATGTTTGAAGACCTTTAAATTGATTCTTAAAAGGTTCTTCGGTGATTTTTGTACCCAGTCCGGGAGTTTCAACTTGTTCTAAGATTTCAAGAGAAGTAATTTTATTTAAGTCGGTTGACAATCCCACCATCAATCTAATTTTTCCCTGGAAACCATTTCCTTCAAAAGCTAAAGAATAGCCAATAAAATTTTTATTGTCATCAAATACTTTGTAGATTTCAATATCATTTGTGTTAATTTTTTCGTAATACTTTCCATCAGGTTGAACAAGAAAAATTCCTTTTTCTGTTTCTGCTTTTTTATTTGCTGCTATTAATGGACTTGCCCATTCGTTTACTTTTGTAAGCAATGCACCGGAAATTATTCCAATAATAGTCAACACAACAATAATTTTGATAGTTTTTTTCATCCCTGCAAGCTCCGGATTTGTTCTCCAAAAATTCTTGGTACAGTCAACCTATTAATTAAAGGCACAAATGCATTCATAATAAGTATTGCATACATTACCCCTTCGGGTAGACCGCCAAAAATTCTAATTATAACAATGATTAATGAAATGCAAAATCCGAAAATCCACATTCCTTTTGAAGTAACTGGAGATGTAACCCAATCAGTAGCCATGTAAAAAGCTCCAAGAAGAAAACCACCGGCAAAAATGTGGAATAAAGGATTTGGATATTTTATCGGGTCAATTATCCAGAATATTCCTCCAAAAAGAATTATTCCAGCTATCATAGAAATAGGAATTCTCCAGTTTACAATTCCAACAATAATTAGAAAAATTCCACCGGCTAAAATTGCAATAGCAGAAGTTTCGCCGATTGAACCGCCAATGTTTCCTATAATCATAGGTTCAAGTTTAGTAAGTATTCTATCGAATTTGTAAGCAGCAAGCGGTGTGGCTGATGATATTGTATCAACAGAAAAATTTGGTTTTGACCATGTTGTCATTGCAACTGGAAAAGCTGCCTGTAAAAATGCTCTTCCAATTAATGCAGGATTGAATATATTAAAACCCAGTCCGCCAAATAATTCTTTGCCAATTGCTATTGAAAATATTGCTCCTAATGCAGTTGCAGTTAATGAAAAATTTGGAGGGAGAATTAATCCAAGTAATATTCCAGTTACTACTGCACTTCCATCATCAATTGTAATTTTCTTTTTACGAATTTTTTTGATAATAGCTTCTGTAATAGCAGCAAAGAAAATGCTGACCGAAACAATTAGTAATTGATATACACCAAAGAAAATAACACCTGATATTAAAGGAGGAAGTAATGAAAGTACAACAAACCACATTACCTTTTTTGTTGACCACTTTGAGTGAATATGCGGCGAGCTGCTTAATTCTAATCTGTTTAATTTTTCCATGATTAATTTTATTTCATATTTAGTATTTTTTTAATTATTTAATGAATGGATATAAATATCTATGTCATGATAACAACTTTTTGTTTTCCTGATCTTATCCATTGAACAAGAGGAATATTTGCTGGACAACTATATGTGCATGTTCCACATTCCATACATGTAGTTATTCCAAGTTTTTTCACCTCTTCATATTTTTTAAACTGAACCAAGCGAACCAATCGAGTTGGAATTAAATTTAGAGGACAAACTTCAACACATTTTCCACATCTTAAACAATTTGTTTCTTCAAAGTGATATGCTTCGTCTTCCGTAAGAACAAGTATACCCGAGGTAGCTTTAGTAATTGGAGCAGATAAATCATATTGAGCAAAGCCCATCATTGGACCGCCAAAAATTATTTTTTCTGCATCTTCTTTAATGCCACCACAAAAATTTAAAACATCAATTAAAGGTGTTCCAACTCTAACAATTAAATTTTTAGGTTGGTTAATTCCTTTGCCAGAAACTGTTAAAACAGCAGTTGTTTGAGGTTCTCCCTTTGTTACAGCATCGTGAATGGCTACAGCAGTTCCAATATTTTGAATAATGCAACCCACATCAAAAGGAAGTTTGCCAGGAGGAATTTCTCTTCCAGTTGCTGCTTTAATTAGCATCTTTTCTGCACCCTGCGGATATTTTGTTTTAAGAGCAATTACAGTAATATCAGAAAAGTTTGATACAGCTTTTTCAAGTTTATTGATGGCTTCTATTTTGTTATCCTCAATCCCAATTATTCCTTTTTTTACATTTGCAGCTTTCATAATTAATCGAAGTCCTGAAATTACATCATCAGTTCTTTCAAGCATTAATCTATAATCTCTTGTTAAATAGGGTTCACATTCGCAGCCATTAAGAATTATGTAATCAATTTTTTTATCAGGCGGAGGCGAAAGTTTTACATAAGTTGGAAATGCAGCTCCACCTAATCCTACAATTCCAGCATCTTTAACTCTTTGAATTATTTCTTCGGAGGTGACTTTTTCAGAATCGAGAGGAGGCAGTTTAACAAATTCTTCGTTTTCATAAGATTCAATGAAAATTGATTCTCTCATTAATCCATTGAAATAAACTGCTTCACCAATCTTTGTAATTTTTCCAGTAACCGAACTGTGAATGTTTGAAGAAATAAAACCATTCTGCTCTGCAATTAATTCTCCAGTTTTAATTTCCATCCCTTTTTTAATTAGAGGTCGTGCAGGTTTTCCAGTATGTTGTGAGAGAGGAATAATAACTTGTTTTGGAGTTGGCATAATTTCCAGAGGAAGATTTTCTGATAATTCTTTATAATCTCTGGGATGAATCCCCCCCTTAAAAGTTTTTTTATTATTTAATAAAAGCATAAGTATCTCATTTAATAGAACAGAATACTTACTAACGCATAATTTATGCCATTAATTTTATTGAATATTATTATTTATTCCAGGTAAATATTTGATTAAAGACATATAATCAAAGGTAAACAGGCTAATCGGAGCTTAAATTGAATTTACTTTTCAGATTTGAAAAAATGATTTGTTATTTTGAGAAATTATGAGGTGACTGTAGCAAATATTTCTTTATTATAAATTTTTTCTTTTTGATGGCTGTTATTATCAGCATTTATAATCTTTAAATTGATTTTAATATTTTCATTATCAATTTCAATGATAAATAAACCTGGTTCTGATCTTTCATCGCTTTCTATTGACCCGCCAGCATTTATAAATTTTATTCCTTTTCTGCTGTATTCTTTTAATTCATGACTGTGACCATGAAGAACAAGTTTGACATTGTTTTTCTTGAATAATTTAATCAGTTTTTTCTTGCCTCTTAATTTCATTGTGTAGCTTTCTATTTTATTCCATAATGCATTGAACGAACTTTTAGCTTCTACATTATTTTTATAGAAGTGATGATGAATCATTATGATTTTTAATTTGCTTTTAATCGAAGGCAGGTCGAATAATTTTTTTAGCTCTTTTTTTTGTTGTTTGGAAATTTTGCCATTTGATGCAAAAGGATTTTTTACTTTTGAATATTTGTCAATTGAGTTGAGTCCTATTAATACAATATTCCCAATTATTTTTGCATAAGGGTAAATGTTTTTAGAAACAGTAATTGTATTTTCAAAAAGTTCTTTAAAATAATTTTTGAATGAAAGAATTTTTTCTTCATAATTTGTCTGTAAACATTTTAATGGGAAATTAGATATATCATTAATTGACTGAATGCCGCCAAATATATCATGATTCCCAATTACTAAGGATGTTTTATCAAAATTAAATAGTTTGTTTGTTTCAAGAATCTTTCTTAGTATTATATAGTCATTTTCATTTGAGTTATCTGAAATATCGCCGGTAATAATTAAATGGTCGATATTTTCTTCTACAGCAAGTTTAATTAAGTGTTGAAGACGACGAATATTTTGCTTTTTGTAATTTTTACAAAGATGTAAATCGGAAATGTGTGCTAATTTTATTTTTTTCATATAACAAATTTATAGTTCCCTTGTTAAGAGAATATTAACACAATATTAACTAATCATTAACAAGTTTAAATTTGTTTTTGCTGTTCAATATTTTTATAAAGAATATTATTGAAATTATTTTTATGAGCTGGTAAATGATTTAATAATTTTTTAATCAAAAGATAACATTAGAGTAACAAAAGGTTAATAAATTTTTTTTAATATTGTTTTTTAAAAACGGGTATTTATGAAAAAGAAAATTTTATTCATCTGCGGTTCATTAAATCAAACTACCATGATGCATAAAATTTCAATGCATATGCAGGATTATGATTGTTATTTTACTCCTTACTATAGTGATGGATTTTTAGGATGGCTTGCTAAAAAAGGAATTCTTGATTTTACAATTCTTGGCGGCAATTTTAAAAAACAAACCGAAGAATATCTTAAGAAAAATGAATTAAAAGTTGATTACAAAGGCTTAAGCAATGATTATGATTTAGTTTATACCTGTGCAGACCTAATTATTCCGAAGAATATTAGAAATAAAAAAATAATACTTGTTCAGGAAGGGATGACTGACCCGGAGAATATTGGTTTTTACTTGGTAAAGTATTTTAACTTTCCTAGATGGATAGCAAGTACTTCTGCAATGGGAATGTCAAATTTATACGATATATTTTGTGTAGCTTCGGAAGGATACAAAAAGTTATTTATCAAAAAAGGAGCAGAACCTGAAAAAATTATTGTAACAGGCATTCCAAATTTTGATAATGCCAAACAATATTTGAATAATGATTTTCCTTATAAAAATTATGTACTTGTTGCTACATCTGATATGCGCGAAACATTTAAATACGAAAACAGGAAAAAGTTTATTAAAAAGTGTGTGGAAATTGCTAATGGCCGTCAATTAATATTTAAGCTGCATCCAAATGAAAAATATGAAAGAGCTGTTCGGGAAATAAATAAGTATGCTCCAGGAGCTCTAATATTTCAAAATGGAAATACAAATCATATGATAGCGAACTGTGATGTTTTGATTACTCGATATTCTTCTGTTGTATATATTGGACTTGCTTTAGGGAAAGAGGTTTATTCCTCTTTTGATATTAATGAATTGAAAGAATTAATGCCAATTCAAAATAACGGAACCTCAGCTGAAAGAATTGCAAGAATAGGAATTCATCTTTTAGAATCTCGAGATTACTCTCTTGAAGATATTCATGAGCAGTATGAACTTAAGGCAGTTTGATATTTTTGATATATAGTTAGCGAAAATATCAAACAAAAAAATATAAAATGAAAATTGTAACTGTAATTCAAGCAAGAATATCTTCTACACGACTTCCGGGCAAAGTTATGTTGCCTGTTCTCGGAAAGCCACTTTTGCTCAGAATGGTTGAAAGAGTAAAACAATCTAAATTTATTGGAGAACTTGTTATTGCAACTTCATCAAATTCAGAAGATGACCAGATTGAATTATTGTGTCTGGAAAATAATTTAAATTGTTTTAGAGGAGATTTAACAGACTTGCTGGACAGGCATTATCAAGCAGGTAAGATTTATAATGCAGATGCAGTAGTAAAAATTCCTTCAGATTGTCCATTGATTGACCCACATATAATTGATGCGGTTATTAAATATTATATTGATAACTCTGATAAATATGATTATGTGAGTAATCTTCATCCTGCTACTTATCCAGATGGAAATGATGTTGAAGTTGTTTCCTTTTCTGCATTAGAACGTGCATGGAAAGAAGCAGCCAGGGATTTTGAACGTGAACACACAACTCCATATATCTGGGAAAATCCAGATAAATTTAGAATTGGTAATGTAACATGGGAAACAGGACTTGATTATTCTACAACTCACCGCTGGACGATTGACTTCGAAGAAGATTATCAATTTGTAAAAAGAATTTATGAAGAGCTGTATGAACCTAATTATCTATTTGGACTTTATGACATTATAAATTTATTGAAACAAAAACCCGATATCTATGAAATTAATAAAAAGTATATTGGGAAATACTGGTATGAAAATCATCTGGATGAGTTAAAACATATTGATGATTATAAAGCAAAGATAAAACAAAAGATGGGATTAAATGAGAATAAAGAATAATTGATATTAATTTTGTTATAAAACTGAGCAAAGCAAATAATTTGTTGAGAAATGAAAATTTATAATAGAACACAGTAAACACAGATAAGACAGATTATCACAAGATTAAATCTGTGCAAATCTTGTCGCATTTGTGTAATCAGTGTTCTAAACATTCCACACATCAATGAGCTTAATAAAAAAATTATACTTTGTGATATTTTGTAGTTAAAAATTTTCTAAAAAAATATTATAGATGAGCTATGGCAAACAAAATAAGTTTATCAAATGATTATCCTGTAATCACAAAATCTGATGAGTACTATAATCGCGCACTTGGACTTATTCCATCTGTCACACAAACATTAGCAAAAGGACCAGGGCAGTGGATTAAAGGTGTAGCACCAAAATACCTTGTCAAAGGAAAAGGTTCTCATGTTTGGGATGTTGATGGTAACGAGTATATCGATTTCATGATGGCTGTTGGACCACTTTCACTTGGTTATGCATATCCAAAAGTAGACGAAGCAATTAAAAAGCAGCTTGAAGATGGAATTACTTTTTCAATGATGCACCCACTCGAAGTTGAAGTAGCAGAACTTATTCATTCACTTATTCCTAATGCAGAAGCAATAAGATACAGCAAAACTGGAGCAGATGTTACAAGTGCAGCTGTTCGTCTAGCTCGTGCTTATACAGGCAAAAATAAAATTTTATGCTGCGGATATCATGGATGGCACGATTGGTATATTTCTGTAACTGCTAGAAATCAAGGCATTCCCGAATCAGTTCAATCATTAACTTACACTTTTAATTATAACGATATTGATTCAGTTAAAAACTCAATTGATGATGACACAGCTGCAGTAATTTTAGAACCAGTAGTTTTTCAGGAACCAAAAGATAATTTTTTACATAAGCTTGCAGATTTATGTAAAGAGAAAAATGTAGTTTTGATATTTGATGAAATGTGGACTGGATTTAGAATGGCTCTCGGTGGTGCACAGGAATATTTTGGGATTACACCAGATCTTGCAACTTATTCAAAAGCAGTTGCTAATGGAATGCCAATAGCAATATTAACAGGAAGAAAAGAAATTATGAACTTATTGGATGAAAATGTTTTCTTCTACACTACTTTTGGCGGCGAGGCTCTTTCACTTGCTGCTGCAAAAGCGACTATTGAAGAGCTTAAAGAAAAAAATGTTCCTCAGTATCTTAATCAAATGGGGAAGAAATTAAAAGATGGTTATAATGAAATTGCACAAAAACTAAATATGGATTATACGAAAGCAATAGGTTATAACTGGCGTTCCATGGCTACTTTTGATGAAAAAGCAGGTGACCCGTTACTTCAAAAATCTTTAATGCAGCAGGAAATGATTAAACGCGGTGTTTTATGGCAAGGATTTCATAATATGTCTTTTTCTCATACTGAAGAGGATATTGATTATACGCTTTCTGCACTTGAGGAATCTTTATCAATATTAAAGCAAGCTGTTGAAAAAAATAATTTAAAGCAAATGTTAAAAGGAGAACCTGTTGAGCCTGTTTTTAGAAAGGTAGATAACTTTAATATGAAACCCAAAAAGTAATTTTATGGATTTATTTTCATTAAAAAACAAAGTTGCAATTGTTACAGGAGCTATCGGGCTAATTGGCAAAGAGCATTGTAAGGCTCTAAGCGATGCAGGTGCAAATATTGTAGTTGCTGATTTAGATGAAGATAAGTGTAAAGAATTTGCTGCATCGCTGCCAACCGAGTCAATCGGAATTTATCTGGATGTAACAAATTTAGAATCAGTAAAAAATCTTAGAGATAAAGTTCTCGATAAATTTGGTCACATTGATATTCTTGTCAATAATGCAGCAATTAATGATATGTTTGAAAATCCCAAAGCTGCAAGCGAACTATCAAAGTTTGAAAATTATCCATTAGAACTCTGGCAAAAATCTGTAGATGTTAATTTAACAGGTGTATTTCTCTGTTCTCAAGTTATTGGTACTGTAATGGCAAAGCAGAAGTATGGAAGTATTATCAACATTGCATCAACATATGGAATTACAGCTCCTGACCAATCTTTATACAAAAAAGAAGATGGAACACAAAATTTTTATAAACCACCTGCATATTCTGCCACAAAGGGTGCTGTTATAATGTTTACAAAATATCTTGCAGCTTATTGGGGAAAAGATGGCGTAAGAGTTAATACATTGACACCAGGTGGAGTAGAAAATTCTCAGGATGAATTTTTCATCAAAAAATATTCAAGCAGAACTATGCTTGGAAGAATGGCTAAACCTACCGATTACAAAGGTGCATTAATTTTTCTTGCGAGTGATGCTTCATCATATATGACAGGCGCTAACCTAATTGTAGATGGTGGATGGACTGCATGGTAATTAAGTCTTCCTTAAAATTTTTCAAAATAAATCTAAAAAAATATGGCAAAGAAAAAATATTCTAAAAAACAGCTTCTTAAAAAAGCTTCTAAAATCAAATTACTTCTTACTGATGTAGATGGCGTTCTTACGGATACTGGAGTTTATTATTCAGCAAAAGGAGAGGAGATGAAAAGATTTTCTATTCGTGATGGAATGGGAGTTGAAAGATTAAGAAGCCTTGTTAATGTAGAAACTGGAATTATAACCAGAGAAGATACTGAAATTGTAAAAAGCAGAGCTAAAAAGCTCAAAATATCAGAACTTCATCTTGGAGTTCTTGAAAAAGAAAAAATTCTTAATGAAATACTTCAAAGAAAAAAATTATCAATCGAAGAAGTTGCTTACATAGGAGATGATACAAATGACATTGAAATTATGAAAAGAGTTGGATTAAGTGCTTGTCCAACCGATGCAACAGCATTTGCAAAAAGAGTTGCAGATTATATAACTAAACACAAAGGCGGTCATGGTGCATTTCGAGACTTTGCAGAATTAATAATTACATCAAAATTAAATTCAAAAAAGAGGGAATAATGAAACCAAATAAAATAAAAGTTGGAAGACATTATATTGGCGAAGGAGAACCAGTTTACATTATCGCAGAAATAGGAATTAATCATAATGGTTCAGTGGAACTTGCCAAGAGATTAATTGATGGAGCAATCTTTGCAGGTTGCAATGCAGTTAAATTTCAAAAAAGAACACCAGAGCTTTGTGTTCCAAAAGACCAATGGGATATTGAAAGAGATACACCATGGGGAAGAATTACATACATTGAATACCGCCGTAAAGTTGAATTTGGATATGATGAGTATAAAGAAATAGATTCTTATTGCAAACAAAGAGGAATTGATTGGTTTGCTTCTGCATGGGATGTAGAAGCAGTTGATTTTCTTGAAAAGTTTAATCCAGTTATGTACAAAATTGCATCTGCATCTTTAACAGATGAAAATCTTTTAAGAAAAATAAAATCAACAAATAGGCCTGTTATGCTTTCTACAGGTATGTCAACACTTGAACAGGTAGAAGAAGCTGTAGAATTACTTGGCACTGACAATCTTCTAATTGCACAATCAACATCAACGTATCCTTGCAGTGTAGACGAACTTAATTTAAAAGTTATCCAGACTTATAAAGAAAAATTTCCCGGAGTTCCAATTGGTTATTCTGGTCACGAAACAGGTTTGGCTCCTACACTTGCGGCAGTTGCCCTTGGAGCTACATTTGTAGAAAGACATATAACATTAGACCGCGCTATGTGGGGAACAGATCAAGCAGCCTCGGTTGAAATTGGTGGAATGTTTAGATTGGTTAAAGATATTCGTGATATTGAAAAAGCTCTTGGAGATGGAATTAAAAAAGTATATGACAGTGAGTTAAGTAGTATGAAAAAACTAAGAAGATTTTATAAAGAAATTGTAAACTCTGGAGGTTAAAATGAAAAAGTTCATTTTGATTATATTATTGATTTCTTCATGTCGATTTTTAGCAAAAGAGTATGTTGTTCAGTCACCTAATAAAAGTTTGCAGGTAACAATTAATATTACTGATGAAATTACTTATTCTATTTCAAAAAATAACAAACAAATTATCACTCCATCTCGATTATCACTGAAATTGTCTGACAATCTGATACTGGGACAAAAACCAATTATAATTGATTCTAAAACAAAAACTATAAATGATATTTTAAAACCAATAGTTAAACAAAAGTACGATACTATCAAAGATAATTACAATGAATTAACTCTTAATTTCAAAAATAATTATTCACTTATATTTAGAGTTTATGATGATGGAGTTGCTTATAGATTTAAAACAGATTTTAAAGATGAAATAATTGTTTACTCAGAATTATTTGAAGTAAATTTTCCAGAAAATTATAAAATTTATTTTCCTGAAGAAGAAAGTTTCATGTCGCATTCAGAAAGATTATATCAGTATATTAATCTGAGTGATGTTAATTCAAAAAGATTTTGCTCTTTACCAGCACTGATTGAAATAGATAAAAACATCAAATGTGCAATTACAGAAGCTGACCTCGAAGATTATCCCGGAATGTATTTGCAGGGAAATGATGAATCAAAATATAAACTTGTTGGACTTTTCCCGAATTATCCATCAAAAGAAGAAGCAAAAAATGATAGAGATATATATGTTATTGAACGAGAAAATTTCTTAGTTAAAACAAAAGGAAGAAGAACTTTCCCTTGGCGTGTTTTTGTAATTACAGATAATGATGGACAACTTATAGAAAGTACAATTATCTATAAGCTTGCAAAACCACATCAAAGTGATATTGATTTTTCATGGATTAAACCAGGTAAAGTAGCATGGGATTGGTGGAATGCAAATAATATTTATGGTGTAGATTTTCGAGCTGGCATTAATACTGAAACTTATAAATATTATATTGACTTTGCATCAAAATATGGAATTGAATATGTAATACTTGATGAAGGTTGGTATAAAACGGGGAATTTATTTGAATTAAATCCTGACATTGATATAAAAGAAATTGTTGAATATGGCAAACAAAAAAATGTTGGAATTATTTTGTGGACAATTTGGAAAACCTTAGATGACCAGTTTGAAAAAGCTATGAATCAATTTGAAAATTGGGGCATTAAAGGAATCAAAGTAGATTTTATGCAAAGAGATGATGCATGGATGGTAAATTATTATTATAAAGTTGCTAAAGAAGCTGCAAAGAGAAAATTCCTTGTTGATTTTCATGGTGCTTATAAACCCACAGGATTGTATAGAACTTTTCCAAATGTAATAACAACTGAAGGGGTGATTGGTTTAGAGCATAATAAGTGGAGTGAAAATGTAACTCCAAGACATACTGTTACAATTCCTTTTATAAGAATGCTTGCAGGTCCAATGGATTTTACACCTGGAGCAATGCGTAACGGAACAAAAGAAAATTTTAGAATAATTTTTAATGAGCCTATGAGTCAGGGCACAAGATGTCATCAACTTGCAATGTATGTTATTTACGAAAGTCCATTACAAATGCTTGCCGATTCTCCAACAAACTATCTGAAAGAAAAAGAATGCATGGAATTTTTGTCAATAGTTCCAACTGTATGGGATTATACAAAAGTTCTTAATGCTAAAGTTGGGGAATATATTTTAATCGCAAGAAAAAATGAGAACAAATGGTTTATTGGAGCAATGACTGATTGGAACCCAAGAAAACTTGAAGTTGATTTTTCATTTCTTGATGAAAACAAAGAATATCAAATTACAATTTATCAGGATGGAATTAATGCTGATAGAAATGCCAACGATTATAAAATCATTAAAAGAACCATAACAAAAAATGATAAACTTGAAATCCAATTAGCCCCTGGCGGTGGCTGTGTTGCTGTTATTCAATAATTCTATATGATTATTATAAACTTATTCAGTAATTAGTTTGTTCTTAAAGAAAAATTAAGAACACTTATCAAATATGCATTTAGAAAATTATGAAATAATTTCTTATTTAATTATTATCTCTGCTGCTCTGTTGTTTATAATCCTTGAAAGAATTTTCCCTTACAATAAAGGACAGAAAATTTTAAGAGAAGGTTTTTTTGATGACCTTGCTTTATATACTATTGCTCAAAGTTATATACTTGGAATTTTCATATTTACATTTATTATAAATTCGATTGATAGTATTACCGGTTTATCTCGTTTAAGATTATTTGCAAATGTTCCAATCTGGCTTCAGTTAATTTTTTATTTGGTAACTCATGATTTTTATATTTATTGGATGCATAGATGGCAACATAAAAATAAATTTTTGTGGCGTTTGCACGAAGCTCATCATTCTCCTAAAAAAGTTGACTGGCTTTCAGGTTCAAGGTCACATGCCTTCGAAATATTAATTAATCAAACTGTAGAATTTCTTCCAATTGTTCTTCTTGGCTCACCACCGGAAGTTGCTGCATATAAAGGAGTAATCAGTGCGGTGTGGGGGATGTATATCCATTCAAATATCAATGTGAAAACAGGAAAACTGCAGATGTTTATTAATGGTCCAGAAATGCATAGATGGCATCACACTACTGGGAAAGGCCGAAATAAAAATTTTGCCACAAAACTTGCTATATGGGATTGGATTTTTAATACAGCATATCTACCAGATGAAAAAGCAAAGGAGTATGGCCTGAAAACATATTTCCCGGAAAATTATTTCAAACAATTTATCTATGCATTCAGACCATTTCAAAAAAGTAACAAAAATATTTTTTCAAAAATTATTTCAATAGAAAAATCTGAGATTACAAATTAGGAATTATCCTGTCTTTTGGATAACGAACTGAGTAAATAAATTTTCTATTTGCAGCTTCAGAAGCTTTTAATTCAATAATCCATCTTATCTTTCCTTCGTTTTCGAAATATGAACCTTTGTCGGAATCAATTAATTTTACTTTTATTTGTTCATTCTTTGAAATCGGAATTTGATCTTCAACAATTATTTTTACTGGAATTGTTTTGTTATTCTTAATTTTTATTTCGTAAGCAAATGTTCTTTCAATGTCACTGCTAAGAAATTTACTTTCTGTAAAATCTTTGATTGTTTGCTTTGAACAAGATATGTTCTGGTCTCTCCCAAGTGAAATTGTTAATGTATCTTTTGATGTAAATGGATTAATAAATGTTTTCCCTACGAAAGAATTTTCAAAGAAGATGTTCATTTCACCTGGCAAAAAATTAAATTCGTTCCAGTTGCTTAAGTAAGCAACAAGAAAGGCATTATTATCTAATTTTGGAACAGCATAGTATTCATATGTTGCAGGAATGGAAAAGTTTTGTAATTCAATTATATGAGATTTATTGTCGGAAGGGATGGAATATTTAATTGAAGGAACAAATTCAGAAGAAAGCTGTGATTGAGTGACTTCAAAATAATCTGCTAGTGATTCTGATTCAGCGGCACTTTCAACTACTGCAGACATTGGTGAAAAAACTTTTTGTGATAATCCAATATCTTTTCTTAACATGGGTCTTTCAAAATCTACAAACCAGGGATAAAGTTCAGGTTTATTATTGTTCTGAATTGTATTTCTTGTAGATAATACTATGTCAATATTTTCCCAGTCTAAACCACTGTTTTGTTTAATGCTTGCTTTATAATTCAAAATTGCTGGAGAATCAAGCTTGTTTACACGAATATCATAAACAGGTTGCCATAATGCATCGTTGATTAAATATGAAATGATAAATTCTGCTTCACATTTTGATTTTGCAGAAACAGATACTACTAATTCATTTACAGGTTTGTTGATGTTATTGTTTAGTTCATTAAGTTGTTTAGTAATTCGGTCAATATTTTTTTGAATGTTTTTTATTTCGAGTGATATTTCAGTTATTCTGTTTTTTATTTCTGTTAATCTTTTTCTGAAGTATTCACCAAATTTTTGTAGTTCTGCAACTGTAACACCTTTTTCTTTGCTGCCAATTTCTTTGTTAGCGTTTAGTAAATCAATTTCTGCTTTAAGAACTTCTATTTCATTTTGTTTTGAAGAAAGATTTTTATTTAATATCTCCAGAGAGTCTTCGAGCATTTTAATTTGTTTGCTTTTCTCAGGTAATTTTAGATAATCCACTTTCTGGTTAACAGTAAGAATTATAATATCTCCCTTTGCCGAAATATTAATGCTGTTTGGGTCAATATTCTGCGCAACATCAGTAAAAATTAAATCTGATTTCCCTTTCTCGAGTTTTACTTTTGCTGAATGAGTAATTTCTGCACCTCTTAAAAAAACTTTTATACCAGTTATATTTGCTTTTATGAACTGTTCATCTGAAGCGTAAACATGATTAAAAAAACCGAGAATTAATAAAAATATGATTGATGGTTTCATAAATTCCTCTTTCTTTAAAAAACTGCTTCTTATATACTTAAATTGATATTTCAGTTCCATCAGTAAAAGTTTGTTTGGAAAATTTCAACCTTTCAATTGAGAAATGGTTTCTTTAATTTTGTCTGCAAATAATTACTTTATTATATAAAATACTTCTGAAATTTATTGTTTATTCTGCCATTAACCAATCATTTAATGAATGAAAAAATTATTAATAGAATTTCTAAGAAAACATTTTTACCAGGTATCAGAAAATTGGAGCAGTAAGCTAATTCAACTTTTTAAAGAAAAGCTGTTAAATGCACAAATAAATACTTTTGTAGAAAGCAGTATTACTACCTTTATTGAAGTATTAGAACAGGGTGATTATAAAATAGCCGACCAGTATCTAATTGACATTTATACTTTGTTCTCAAGGTCCAATTTAAATTTGCTTGAAGTAAGCCAGATGTTCAGTCAGGGGAGATATGCTGTATTGAATGTTATTGAGAAAGAAATTGCAAGTCCTATTGACCCTGTTATTTTACTTGGCTTTATTGATGAAATAATTGAACAGGTACTTGTGCGGTATGCAATGTTACATCAAGAAGCTAAGATGAATGAATTAAAATATGAAAGGGACCGCCTGGCATTCAAACTCGAACTTAATCAACAATATCTAAAAAATATTCTCCATACTTCAGATTCTGCAATTATGATGGTAGATGAAAATGAAAAATTTATTGCTTGGAATAAAGGAGCTGAGAGAATTTTTGGATATACAGAACAGGAAATTATTGGTAAACCATCTTCATTTCTTTTACCGGAAGGAGAAAAATATCAAGAAGAATTAAGACAGATTCAGGAAGAGGTTAAAAAAGGGGCTACAAAAATTTTAGAGACAGAAAGAAAAACAAAAGATGGAAGAATTATAAGTGTTAAACTGAGCGTTTCAAAACTGCCCGGCAGCAAAGGGGATTATTCGGGACGTTCAATTATTATTAAAGATTTTACTGAGTTCAAAAAACTTCAGGCACAAATTGACCAATCAGAAAAATTAGCTGTTATTGGCCAACTTGCTGCAGGTGTTGCACATGAAATTGGAAATCCACTTGCATCAATTTCTTCTCTGGTTCAAATACTTCAAAGAAAAAGTCAAGACCCCTTTATAAGCGAACAATTATCTCACATCAAAGAAAACATTGATAGAATTTCAAGAATTGTGAGAGAGCTTGTTGATTTTTCAAGACCGCCAAGTTATGAACGTGCAATGCACGATATTACGGATATTGTAAAAACAGCACTTGGTATTGTTAAGTACGACAAGCGAGTTCGCAATGTAAAGTTCGATACAGATTTGAAAAAAAGCTTGCCTGAAATTAACGTTGCGGCAGATCAATTGCTTCAGGTCTTTGTAAACATTCTTATTAATGCACTTGATGCTATAGAAGGAAACGGGATTATTACAGTAAAATCAGATTCTGACGAAGAGAATATTTATGTGCATATTACTGATAATGGTTGCGGTATGGATGAAAAAACGATCGAAAAAATTTTTGACCCATTCTTCACAACAAAAGAAGTTGGAAAAGGAACAGGTCTTGGTTTATCTGTAAGTTATGGAATTATAAAGCAATATAATGGAGAAATTTTGGTTAAGAGTAAATTGAACGAAGGAAGTACATTTACAGTTAAAATTCCAATTAAACAAAATACTTGAGGAAAAAAATATGTCAGCAAAAATTTTAATTGCAGATGATGAAAAACCAATACGAGATTCTTTGAAAATGGTGCTTGAAGAGGAAGGTTATAAAATTGAAGTTGTTGGAGATGGTGAAGAAGCACTGCAAAAAATTCAAACAGCAAAAGGAGACGAAAATTTTGATATAGTTATAACGGATATAAAAATGCCTAAACTTGATGGCATGCAGCTTATTGAAAAAGCTTCGAGAATTTCTCCAGAGACATTTTTTATTATAATGACTGCTTATGCATCAGTTAATACTGCAATCGAAGCATTGCGGCAGGGTGCTTATGATTATTTAATAAAACCAATAGAATTTGATGACTTAATTATTCGTGTAAAAAGACTGCTTGAATACAAAAAACTTGCTCTTGAAAATAAAACACTTCGTCAAAGAATTTCGACTGGTTTCGACTTTACAAATTTAATCGGCAAAAGCGATGCAATGAAAAAAGTTTTTTCGATAATTGCTCAGGTGGCGCCAACTAACAGCAATGTATTAATTACAGGGAAAAGCGGAACGGGCAAAGAACTTGTTGCAAAAGCTATTCATTACAATAGCAAAAGAAAAGATAAAATTTTTCTTCCTGTTAATTGTGGCGCAATAGCAGAAAATTTAATTGAAAGCGAACTTTTTGGACATAAAAAAGGAGCATTTACCGGCGCAACTGAAGATAAAATCGGTTTATTCAAAGTTGCAGATGGAGGAACATTATTTCTCGATGAAATTGGTGAACTCCCCTTAAATCTTCAGGTTAAACTGCTCAGAGCAATTGAAGATAAAGAATTTATTCCTGTTGGTGGTATTAAACCAGTAAGCACAGATGTAAGAATTATTGCAGCCACAAATCAAAATCTTTACGAAAAAACAAAAACAGGAGAATTTAGAGAAGACTTATACTATCGACTCAATGTTGTTGAAATAAATCTTCCTACATTGAACGAAAGAAAGGAAGATATTCCTCTTCTTGTTAATCACTTTCTGGAAAAATATTCGAAAGAAATGGGGAAAAAAATTATTGGCGTTGATAATGATACAATGAAAATTTTAATGTCTCATGAATGGCGCGGTGGAGTAAGAGAACTTGAAAACATTATTGAGCGAGCAGTAATATTTTGCAATAAAGACATTATTACTATTGATGACCTTGCAGAATATATTCGTGGAAATGCAGAAACTTATGAATATCCTGATTCACTCAAAGAAGCTCTTCACAATTTTGAAAGAGAACATATTATCAAAACAATGAAAAAATATGATTACAATAAAGAAGAAGTTGCAAAAGCTCTTGAAATAGGTTTATCTTCTTTATATAGAAAAATGGACGAACTAAATATTCCAACCAAACCTCCAATCGATGATAATAATTAAAAATTGTTCTGTTAATAAATTATTATTTTATCTAAGCTGAAATGTATTTGCAAAGCAGAAAGAAAATGTTCCATCAAACATGTGTTACATTGAATAGTTTTTTTTATATTTGATATACAGACGCATACTATTTAACGATGAACAACTTTATTGATACTAATACACTTTCTTACTTTTCACGCGGTCAAAATGATATTTTTTTTATTGTTGAATTTTTAGAAGAAGAGCATAAAAATTATTATTCTGAGAACATAGAACAGATAATTGGTTACACCCCGGAAGAATTAGATAGTTATCCCGAAAAACTTCACTCGTTAATTGCTGAAGATGATTATAGCAAAGTTAGAAATGCATTACTCGAACTTGAATCTGATGAATCAAAAAACTCAACAGAACTTGAATACAGGCTTAATTCTAAAGATGGAAAAAAAATCTGGCTTAAAGAATTTTTGAAAGTGATTCGTAATAATGAGGGTTTGATTTCTCAAAAATACAGCATGATATTTAATTTAACATCATTAAAGGAAAAGGAAGAGAAATTAGAGGAACAAAATGAAAAGCTTAAAGAACTGAATATTGCTAAGGATAAATTTATTTCTATCGTATCACATGACTTAAGAGCCCCTTTTACAACATTACTCGGATTTTCTGAAATTTTATTAAATGAAAAGGAGTTGACAGAAGAAGAAAGAAATGAATACTTAAGATACATTTATGAAGCTTCGAAGACAGAACTTAATTTAATTAATTGTTTGCTTGATTGGTCCCGTTTGCAAACGGGAAGAATAAAAGTAGAACCAACGAGATTAAATGTTAAATCAACAGTTGCAAATTCAATTATATCATTAACACCAATTTATGTAAGAAAAAATATTGAAATAAAAATTGAAATCCCTCCTAATTTGTATATGTTGGCTGATGAAAGATTGATAAGTCAAGCAATATTAAATTTAGTAAGTAATGCTGTTAGATTTACTCCTGCAGGTAAAGAAGTTCAAATATATTCACAAAGATTTAAAGAGGGATTCATTGAAATAGTAGTAGTAGATCAGGGGACAGGAATACCGGAAGAGGGACAGAGTAAACTTTTTAAGATAGACCAAAAATTTATTACTGCGGGAACTGAAGGAGAAAAAGGAAGCGGGCTTGGATTAACTCTTGTCAAAGAGATTATTGATAAACACGGCGGCGAAGTATGGTTCTACTCCAAAGTTGGAGAAGGCAGTGAATTTCATATTACAGTTCCAGAAGCAAAAAATATTTTGTTAATTGTTGAAGATGACCAAGCAATACTATCACTTTATAAAAGAATTATTGAACATTATCTCCCAAATTTTGAAATTAAAACCGCTGTTAATGGATACGATGCAATAACTATGCTAAAAAATATTATGCCTGCAATAATTATAACAGACCATGATATGCCTTTGATGAACGGGACTCAATTTGTTGATGCTGTTTATAAACGAGAAACAAATAAATCAATTCCTATTATTGTTATTTCTGCTAAACTTGATGACGAGATAATTAAAACATATTCAAAACTGGGAGTGGATAAAATTATTCCTAAGCCAATTGATTCAGAAAAACTTATTAATGCTATTAAAGATTCATTATTAATGAATTGAGAGGGCTTGAATGAGTGAATTAAATCGAAATCTTAAACACTGGTATGCTTTTTACACAAAACCTCATCAAGAATTTAAAGCCCAACAGCAATTTGAATCTGCAGGAATTGATTATTATTTGCCTGTTATAAAAACAGTAAGGCAATGGGGAGATCGCAAAAAAAAAATTCTTGAGCCTCTATTTAAATCTTACATTTTTGTTTATGCTAACGAAAAAGAGAGATTGTGCGCTCTACAACAGTCATCAATTGTAAGAACTGTATGTTTTAATGGAAAGCCTTCTGTTATTCCAGATTATCAAATAGAAAATTTGAAAATTATGCTAAATGAAAACCCGGAAATATTTGTAGTAAACCAAATAGAAGCAGGAGAAATTGTTAAAATTATTGACGGACCTTTTAAAGGCGTAATTGGAAAAATTAAAATAGTAAGCAAAGAAAAATGGCTTGCTGTTTCTATAGATTTGCTTCAACGTTCAGTTCTTGTTCGTCTTCCAATAGAAAGTGTAGTTAAATTAATTTAAATATTTTATGGAGAATCATGTTAAATCAAAAATCATTAAGTGAATTAAACAAAGAAGAAGAATTTACACTTTTTTTGTTGATACATAGCTATGAAACTAAAACAGCTAAAAATGGGAGTTCATATTTGAGTCTTCAACTGCGTGATAAATCGACAGTTGTTTCAGCAAATCTCTGGGAAAATTTTGATGTTATTCTGCAAGGAATTTCAGAAAATAAAATTGTCAAGGTAAATGGAATTTTGCAGGAATTTAATGGCTTGCCGCAAATAAGAATTAAAAAAATTCGTTTTGCAAATGAAAATGACAATGTAAGTATAGAAGATTTTATTCCTGTTTCTTCTCGTTCTTTTGATGAAATGAAAAATGAGTTTAATGAAGTTATTGATTCAGTTCAAAATAAATTCCTGAATACTTTATTAAAAAAAATTTTTAATGACAAAAATCATCATAATTTTTTCAATGTGCCTGCAGGTGCAAACTGGCATCATGCTTA
Source organism: Rosettibacter primus (assembly GCF_036860675.1). Lineage (NCBI taxonomy): Bacteria > Pseudomonadati > Ignavibacteriota > Ignavibacteria > Ignavibacteriales > Melioribacteraceae > Rosettibacter > Rosettibacter primus. Next base: position 339,995 of record NZ_JAYKGK010000002.1, on the reverse strand, counting down.
TTTGCATGGCTTGCTTGAACATACTCTTGAACTGATAAAAATATGCGAACTGATGTGTACAATTCATCCCGAAATTAATAGAGATTTATTAATAGCCGGTGCATTGTTACATGATTTTGGAAAAACTCAAGAATTAAGCATAAATCCTTCGTTTGAATATACCGATAAAGGGAAATTACTTGGGCACATAGTGATTGGAGCGCTGGAAGTGGAAAAAACAGCTAATCAAATTGAAGGATTTCCCGAAGAATTAAAAAATCAACTTATGCATTTGATACTCAGTCATCAAGGAAAACTTGAATATGCTTCACCTGTAATTCCGAAAACACTTGAAGCAATTGTTCTTTATCATGCAGATGAACTAAGTGCAAAAACAAATGCTTATAAAAATGTAATTCAATCAGAAAAAAATAAAAATGGAAGATGGACAAAGTTTATAAAACTTGCCGACACTTCACTTTATATCCCGGAATTAAAAATTGATGAGGGTGAAAATGGAAATTCATTCCTTCAAAGCAAGTATAATTCAGAAACCGGAATAAACGGAACAAACGAGGAGGAAAGTTTATGAAAAAAATTATTATCAATATTTTGTTTATTGCATTTTTATTTACAGCACAGATTACAGCTCAATCAGTAGAACAATTAATCAAAGAGGGAGATAGTTACTACGAAAAATTTAATAATGAAAAGGCTCTTGAATTTTATAAAAAAGCTGAAAAGAATGACCCGAACAATTATGAAATTTTATGGAAAATAAGTAGAGCTTATGTTGATATTGGTGAACATATGCCATCAAATACATCAGAAGAAAAAGATGCACAATTGTCTGTATATCAAAAAGCATTGGAATATGCAGAAAAATCAATAAAAGCTGCACCGGATAAATCGGTAACTTATTTGCGTCGTGCTATTGCAAATGGAAGAATAGCTCTTTTCAAAGGTGTATTTTCTGTTGCAGGTGTAGTTAATTCAGTTAAAGCAGATCTTGAAAAAGCAATTCAGCTGAATAATGGAGGTAATGAAATTCAGGCAGTTGCGCATTATGTACTTGCAAGAACTCATGCGAAGACAAGTGAAAAGTGGAAACCCGCTCGGTCTGTTCTGGGTTTGGGATGGGCTGATAATGAAATTGCATTGAAGGAATATAAAAAAGCTGTTGAGCTGAAACCAAATTATGTTATGTTTTATGTGGATTATGCAATTTCATTGATGCGCGAGAAAGATTATAAAACAGCAAAAGCAATGCTTCAAAAAGCAATTGATAGTCCAATAGAAGATGAAGATGATGAAGTTAGAAAAGATGAAGCAAAAAAATTATTAAAAGAAATTGAAAGTAAGTAAAGATGGAATTTGAAAAAAAATTTCTTGAAAAATTAGGTACTGCAAAAAGAATTGTCTTTTTTACAGGCGCAGGAATTTCTGCTGAAAGTGGCATTCCTACATTTAGAGGCAGTGATGGCATATGGAATAAAATGAAACCCGAAGAATTGGCAAGTTTTGATGCATTTATGCGAAATCCTGATTTAGTTTGGGAATGGTATCAGCATAGAAGAAATATTATTAATAATACCAAACCTAATGCAGGACATATCGCCATTGCTGAATTAGAAAAATATTATGATGTAACTGTAGTTACACAAAATATAGATAATCTTCATCGACGTGCAGGTTCAACTAAAATTTTTGAACTTCATGGTAATATTGAAAGAAATTATTGTATAGATTGTAAAACATTTTATAACTCACCCGAAATTGAATTAAGCAGCAGTGTGCCTAAATGTAAAAAATGTGGAGGATTGATTCGTCCTGATGTTGTATGGTTTGGGGAAATGCTTCCTCAAGACCAATACAGTGGTGGTGAGATAGCAGCTCAAAAGAGTGAAATTTGCTTTGTAGTAGGAACTTCGGCTGTTGTATATCCTGCAGCTTATATTCCTATGACTGCAAAACAAGCTGGGTCATTTATTGTTGAAATTAATATTGAACCGACAGATTTAACACGCTATGCTGATTATTCTATATTCGGAAAAGCTGGCGAGATACTCCCTGAAATAGTAAAAGAAGTAAAGAAAATTAAAGGTGAATAATCATACTCGAGTTATATTGCGGAAGTGTAAGCTGACATACTTAATAATTATTTTAGCTTTATCTCTTCTTCTGCATAAGAATTTTCTGTTTCAAGAACTCTAACTTTTAATGAAATGATATTTTCAGGTAAAGATGGTTTGATTTTATCAATTAAAAAGTAACAGATATTTTCAGCTGTTGTTTCAAAATTTACAACTACCTTTTTAGAATTCAGTTTTTCGAGTGCTGAGATTAAATCTTTATCTTCATTATAAACCATAATTGAATGGTCTAACTCATCAATTACTGGATTTACAATTTTTGATAAATCATAATAATCAAGCACCATTCCATTAGAATCCGGAGTTCCGTTTATTTCAATTATACATTTGTATGAATGGCCATGAAGGTTTTTACATTTCCCTTTATGAAATGTTAAGCGATGTCCCATTTCCCATGTAAATTCTTTTGCTATTTTCATTACACACCTTTTGTTTCTGGATGCCAAATATATTTATGCATCTGAAGTTGAAATCTTACATTTAATTTATCTTCTAAAATCCAATTTACAAGTGTAATTGGTTCGAGCTGTCCGAATACAACCGAGAACAAAACTTTACATTTTTCATTTAAGTTATATTTGGATATAATCTCTTTACTCCACTCATAATCTTCTCTTGTACCGATAACAAATTTTACTTCATCATTTGGTTTAAGAAAGTTTATGTTTTCATAAAGATTTTTTTTCATCATATTACTGGATGGACATTTTAAATCCATTATTATCATTACACGCTTATCAACATCTGCAATTGGAAGACTTCCGCCTGTTTCAAGCATTACTTCAAAGCCTTCATCGCAAAGACTTTTCATCAAATCAAGTGATTCCTTTTGAAATAGAGGTTCACCGCCTGTAACTTCAACTAAATTACAATTGTATTGCTTAACTTTATTAATAATTTCTTCAATAGTGAAATCTGTACCTTCGTAAAAAGCATAAGTTGTGTCACAGTAGGAACATCTTAAATTACAATAAGTTAATCGCACAAAGACACATGGCAAGCCGGCTTTCGAACTTTCTCCCTGAATTGAATAAAATATTTCATTTACTCTAAGCATAAATAGTTCTTTTTTTATTTACAAAATAAGAATAAAGGATATGAGATTAAAGTTTTATAAAAAAAAGTTTGATTTCAAACTGTCTTAAAAGTATATTTACGCACGTTTTTAAATAAATTTAGGAAATTTAATGGCGCATCATAAGTCAGCACAAAAGAGAATCAGACAAACAATCAAAAGAACATTACGAAATAAAGCAGCTTTATCTAAGATTAAAACATTGATTAAAAAAGTCTACAGTACACAGGATAAAGAGCTTGCAGAAAAATATTTAAGAGAAGCTGTGGCAACATTGGATAAGCAAGCTGCTAAGGGAAGAATTCATAAGAATACTGCTGCAAGAAAAAAATCTGCTATTACAAAATATGTAAACAATTTAACAGTAGAAAAATAACCACCTCCTTTTCAAAATTTAGGGGCTGCCTAAAATTTTTTGGCATCCCCTTTTTAATTTTGATTCAAATCTTTTATTGCTTCTTTCCCTTCCGGTTCGGGTAAATAAAATCTAACCTTGAATTTATCTCCTGAAAAATCTAATGGTTTTTGTATGATTTTTTTAATTAATACAGAATGTTCAATAAAAATATTTTCATAGATTATAGAACCAAAGATATATGTGACGCCCTTTATTGTAACATCATTATATATTTTTACGGGAAATTCATCGCTTCCTGTTATTCTTACTCCCGATTCTATAGAACAATTATCACCAATAGTTACATTTCCTTTAATAACATCACCCCAGAAGATTTCAACATTGTTTCCAATCTGAAGTGTTTGATTTGGGAAGCAGGATAGATGTGCATTTTCTCTGACAATAATATTTTTTCCAAAAATAATATTGCCTGATATAAAAACATTTTTCATCAAGTTTAGATTGTAATTAAGCTTAGCCCCTTTTCCAATGTAGACTCCTTTACCAATTTTAATATCAAGTGGTACACCAAGTTTATCCATTCTTAAAATATCTTCAATAACATCATCATCGATAAAAAAATCATCAGGGTCATCTATTAGAATTATGTCTTTTAATTTTTCATAAGCAACCTTTCTTGCTATATCATCCATTTCTTTTAAAACAGATTTATTGTTAAAACCCATTAAAACATATTGTTGTTTTGGACTTATTGCAGCTACAGAATAATTATGTTTGTTGAATAATCCTATTAAATCAGTTAAATAAATTTCGTTTTGAACATTATTGCTTTCTAATTTATTGATGAGTTCCGAAAGCGGCTTAAATTTGAATGCATAAACTCCGCTGTTAAATTCTCTGTTTTCAAGTAATTCTTTTTTTGTGTAAGAAAATTCTTTGCCGCGATATTTAATTTTGTACTTCTTTTTATCATCTAAATTGAGAATATCTTTGTATTCGAGTATTTCAATAACTTTTCCTTTGAACTTAAGAACTTTATTTCCCTTTGAATCTCTATCCTTCACTCTAATTATTCTGCCGTAATAATTATTTTGAATATCACCTTCGTAAATTCCAGTAAGAACAATCATATCGGAATTTGATTTTAAAAACTCATCTTTAAGAAATTGAATAGTCTCTGCGTCAATTAATCCCATATCACCAGGAAAAACATAGACAGTTCCATCATATTTTGAAATGTCTATATTTTTCAGAGCAGTTTGAACAGCATGCCCCGTTCCATTCTGCATTTCCTGATAAGCATAAATTAAGGATTCTCTTTTTCCAATAGTCTTAATTACATCCTCAGCTTTAATTCCTACAACAATTATAATGTTTGATTGTTGTAATCCTTTTACACAGGCATTATAAACACGTTCTACAGTTGGTTTTTCCCATATTTTATGCAGCATTTTAGATGTTTGCGATTTAATTCTTTTGCCGTGACCTGCAGCTAAGATAATAGCGGTTTCTTTTTTGTTGTAATCAAATTTGTCTGAATATTCTTTAATTAGCTCTTCAATTGATGCAGTACTGCTCATTTATTCCTCGCTTTATAATTTTTATACTGAAATTTAACAATAATTGATTAATAATTACTCAGATGATTATTGAATATTTTATAAGCATGAGGTTAAATAGTTCTTCCATTTTATGAGAATTTTTATTAATTCTTGCATTAAAAAAAATAGGCTTTAGTAGAAATATGAAGAAAACAATTTTTCTCTTTTCAGTTCTAATTTTTTTCAGTAATTCCTTTGCGCAGGATAAAGGATTGGGATTGGGTGTTATGATAGGGGAACCAACCGGATTAAGTGCAAAATACTGGCTGAATAACAGCAATGCATTTGATGGAGGATTGGCTTATTCTTTTGTAAAAAAACATAGTGCTGTATCTTTGCACGCAGATTATTTATATCATAATTATGATTTAATAAAATCTAATTATAAAATTCCTGTTTATTATGGTTTTGGTGTTAGAATGCGTTTTGTTGAAAATGAAGATAATTCACTTGGTGCACGTGGTGTAGTAGGATTAGCCTGGTTAATTAATGATTTGCCAATTGATGTTTTTCTTGAGTTTGTACCTGTCTTTAATCTTTTTCCCGCAACAGCATTAAATTTAGATTTAGCAATTGGTGTAAGGTATTATTTTGATAAAAAATGATGGACAACCAGGAAGTTAAAACATACTTTGATACTCCCGAGCGTTCGAGTGCAGACGATATAATTAAAGATTATTTGATATTTCATCTTAATCCGCTTATAAGCCAAATTCTTGAAGGCTTCCCAGAATTAGCAGTAATAATTAATAAAAACCGCCAGATAGTAGCATTTAATAAAAAAGCAGCAGAAACATTTAAAATTTCTGACACAGATAAAATTTTAGGAAAAAGAATTGGTGAGGCATTAAATTGTATACATAGTAATTTAATGCCAGCCGGTTGCGGAACATCATTATTTTGTAGAGAATGTGGCGCCGCACAAGCAATAAAATTTACTGATGAAAATAAAATTCATTCTGAACAAGAGTGTAAAATTACAGCCACATTAACAGGGAAAGAAATTTCATATGAATTTTATGTTTATGCACAACCTATTAAGTATAAGAATTCTGAATTTGTTTTATTTGCTGTGAAGGATATCTCAAGTCTCAAACGAAAGGAAGCTCTTGAGAGAATTTTTTTTCATGATATATTAAATACAGCAAGTGCAATTGCAAGTATATCAAACCTTTTAAACGATGAAGAAGATGAAAAAGAACGAAAAGATTTGATAAAAGCATTAAATGAAGCAGCTCAGCAACTTGTAAATGAAATAATTTCTCAAAGAGATTTAAGAGATGCAGAGGATGGCAAATTAGGTGTTGATATAAAAGAAATAACAACGATTGATTTTCTTAAAGCAGTCCATGAAGTTTATAAAAATCATGAATTGGCTAAAAACAAAATTCTTGTTATTGAATATCCGACTGACTGCAATGTTTTTGAGACTGACAGAACATTATTATTAAGGTCAATTGGCAACTTAATTAAAAATGCACTCGAAGCATCATCTGAAGGAGATACAGTAAAAATATATTCATACAGCAATCATGAATTTGTTTATTTTAATGTACATAACAATCAAGTAATACCAGAGAGTGTACAGCTGCAGTTGTTTCAGCGTTCGTTCAGTACAAAGGGAGTTAAAGGTAGAGGCTTGGGACTTTACAGTGTTAAACTAATTATTGAACGGCATTTGAAAGGAAAAGTTACTTTTGTATCAAATGAAATGCTTGGCACAATTTTCACAATTCAATTGCCAATAAAATTTAATTCAAAATAATTATTGAGGGTAAAAATGAATAAAAAAATTTTTTTATTATTCTTAATGTTTTTTTGCTTTAAACAAATAATTGCACAGGATAACTTCGAAAAAGATACAATAAAAACATCGCATGGGGAATTAATTATTACTTTTATTGGACATGGAACATTAATGTTTAATTTTAATGATCTGGTTATACACATTGACCCAGTTGGACGATATGCAGACTACTCAAAACTTCCTAAAGCAGACATAATTTTAATTACACATCATCACGGGGATCATCTTGATTTAAAAGCAATTGATACATTAAGAAAAAAAGACACAGAATTGCTTTGCACTGAGTTGTGTTATAAACAATTAAATTATGGAAATATAATCAGGAATAATGAAGTTAAATTTGTAAAAGGAATTAAGATTGAGGCAGTTCCTGCTTATAATATTGTTCATAAAAATAATAATGGAAATCCATTTCATGTCAAAGGAGAATGTAATGGATATGTAATAACGTTTGGCGATAAACGAATTTATGTTGCAGGAGATACAGAAAACATTCCTGAAATGAAGGAATTAAAAAACATAGACATTGCATTTCTTCCAATGAATTTACCTTATACCATGACCACAGAAATGGCTGCCGATGCAGTTAGAATGATTAATCCCAAAATATTTTATCCTTATCACTATGGTAATAGCAATATAAATGAATTATTAGAATTACTAAAAGATAAAAAAGATTGTGAAATAAGAATCAGAAAGATGAATTGAATTTAGTATTCAATAAATAAAGCTGATAATCCAACAATAAAAAGAATTAATCCAGCAATTAATTTATCGTGATGTTCCAGAAAATTCCATTTTAATTTACTTATTCCCTTTGAGGCTAAAAATACAAGCAGTAACATTCCTGCAACTGTTACAATAAAATAAACAGAAGAAACTATTATAATTCCTGTCCAGCCAAACTGACTTGCAGTTAAATAATAAATTTCAATTTCGAGACATGGAGAAAAGAACATTGCTACTACAAGAGATAGAATTATTGATTTTTTGTTTTTTTTCTTCTGGATGATAGTTTCAATATCAATATGATGATGTTTGTGAGAGCTCGTAATTTTTTTGTGTCTGTATTCTAAGTAAAAATAGATGAAACTAAGAGCAATTAAAATTACTGGAGCAATTATTTTGGTAATGTGAAAATATGACTCAGATAATTTGTAACCGGCAAATCCAATAATAATTCCTATGATTATTGTACTTGAAATATGAGAAATACTTGTTATTGTAGTTGTTACTAATAATTCTTTTTCACTCCATTTTTCAGATTTCCCAATAGCAATTAAAGGTAACCAGTGGCTTGGAATTAATGCATGTGCAATGCTTAATAGTAAGCTGCCAATGAATATATTTATGATTGGATGCATAAAAGAATATTTATAATTGAATATTCAATTATAATGAAAATGATTGAATATTCAACAGAGTCTTGCAATTAGTTTTTATTTCTATTTTCTGGTTTTAGGATTATAGATAAATTAAGCAAGATAAAAATAACTGTATCTGTTTTTGCGAGAGCAAGTATGTATTCGTCTTTTGTGTCTTTGCCAAAATCTGGGGGCTCTTCAATTTCAGAAGCTTTAACATCATAAACTGCTTCAACTTCGTCAACTATTAATCCTACTCTTATATTCAAACCATCAATTTTATCTTCAACAATCACGATTCTTGTTTTAGGGTCATATTCTTTTTCAGGCATGTTGAGTTTGAGTCGTAAATCAACAACAGGTACAATGTTTCCTCTTAAGTTTATAACACCTTTTACATATTTAGGAGTATTTGGGACTGGTGTAATGTTTATCATTCTTATTATTTCAATAATTTTAAGTATTTCAATACCATAATGTTCTGTTCCTAAAGAGAACTTCAGATATTTCCCTTCCATATTTAATAGAGCTTTTGTTCTACCTTCTGCTAAAACAGTTTCTTCTTTATTTATTATTTTTCTTGCATTGTTGGCAAGGTCAATTTCACTAATATGACTGCGGGCATCTGCTTTATCTTTATCAGAGCAAGCAGCATCTGCGAAACGTTTATCTACAAATTTATTTAAGTCGATTATTGCACCAATTCCCATTTTATTATGCATGTAATGCTGAATGAAATCGAGATCTTTTATTACTGGATAAAGATTATTTGTTTTTATTCCCTTTGGTTCTGTCAATACATTTTTGAGAATTGGGACTGTAAGGCCAAGTTCTTTTTTCGGGTCTAAAAATTCAACTGCAATTTCTGCAGCAAGAGCAGGTTTTTGAGAAATAAATTTTCCAGAATAAACAAGTAATTCTGTAAATTCTTTGACAGCTTCAGGAAAACGCTCAATAAAATCTGCCTGCATTGCCAAAACACAGCATGGATGATTTTCCCATAACTCGCTTGAAAGAAATTGCAATTCTGCAATTCCAGCTGCAATAGCTTTTGTGCCTATTGGTTCTGCTACAAGATATCCACATGCATCAGGATTGCCTGATAGAAATTCAGGCATTTTGATTGGAGCAACAACTTCAAATTCGACATCAACATTTTTCTGTCCACTCACACCAGGATTTAATCCGATATTCTTAAAAAATGCATGAGCAAGCATGTTATGAATCGACATAGTATGTGGAATGTAAAATGATTTTCCTTTGAAGAAATCAATACCTTTTTCGTCGTCACCTGTTTTGTTTCTAACGCAAATGCTTCCATTTTTATGAGCAAATAAAATTAATCTTAGAGGTACTCCATAATTGTAAAGATCCATTGCTAATGGAGCAAGTATGAAGGCAGCATCAGCTGTGCCGTTTTCTAGTGCTTTTGCTACTGCATTCCAGCTTGGTAGACATTCTGTTTCTAATTCGAAATGATTTGGATTTAATTCCCCTTTTTTGATTAAATATTTTAATACACCTAAAGTTAAATGGTCTGTTATCTGAATATGAATTGCTTTTATTAATGCTTTCCCTGATTTTGTAATTCTTGAATCTAAAGACCGAGATTTAATTTCCTCTTGAACTTTAATACCGAAAGCTTCATTAATTTTATCAAGAAGCTCATCTTTATTAAAAGGTTTTGAAATAAAACTGCTAACCCCAGCTTCATTTGCTTTTTCAACTTCTTTTTTTTCACCTCTGCCAGTAGCCATTAAGAAAGGAATATTTTTTGTACTCTCATTATTTCTTACCCATTTCAGCAATTCAAATCCATCCATCTCAGGCATGTTCCAATCACTAATGATGAGTTCAACAGAGGGGTCATTCTGTAAAATTTTTATTGCACTTTTACCATTTTCAGCTTCAATAACATTTTTGAAACCAAGAGCATTAAGTGTTTTAATTTCCATCTGGCGCATTACACCAGCATCCTCAACCAGTAGAATCTTGATATTTTTTTGAAGTTCCATGTATTCCCTTAATTATTAACAACATTTAAGATTTGTTCGAATTATTATCGAATAAAAAATCAAAAATTTTATTTGTATTACACTGATAATAGTCTAGATTGGAAAATAAAATTTAAAAGCATGGAGAAATTTTGGGAACCATAAAATATGTTAAATTTTAAAAACGCTGCCAATTATTTCATACCTTGTTAATCATTTCAAATTTGTAAAAATAAAAGAGGAGATGATTTATGGTAGAAATGCAGAAGCTTAAAAAAATTGCGTTCGTTGGAAATTATTTGCCCCGTAAATGTGGAATTGCAACTTTTACATTTGATTTAAGAAATGCAGTAAATAATCAATATCCACAAACAGATTGTCTTGTTCTGGCTTTAAGCGACAGAGATCAGGATTTTGAATATCCGTCAGAAGTTAGATTTGTAATCAATAAGCAGAATATTAATACTTATCAAAAAGCAGCTGACTTTCTTAATTTTAATAACATTGATGTTGTTTGTCTGCAGCATGAATATGGAATTTTTGGCGGTACAGAAGGAAGTCACATTTTAGCTTTACTGCGTAATTTAAGAATGCCTGTTGTAACAACACTTCATACAATATTAAATGAACCTAATCCAGACCAGAAAAGAGTAATGAAAGAATTAATTTCTTACTCAACTCGTTTAATTACAATGACAGAAAAGGGAAAAGATTTTCTCAAAAATATTTATAATGCGCCAGAAGATATTATTGATGTAATTCCACATGGAATTCCTGATATGGCTTTTGTAGACCCAAATTTTTATAAAGATAGATTTAATGTTGAAGGCAAGTATGTAATTTTAACTTTTGGTTTGTTATCACCAAATAAAGGCATTGAATATGTTCTTAAAGCTTTGCCGAAAGTAATATCTGTTTTCCCAAATCTTGTTTACATAGTGCTTGGGGCAACTCATCCTAACATTGTAAAAGAATATGGTGAATCATATAGAATGAGTCTTGAAAGATTGGCTCATGATTTAGGGGTTAAAAAAAATGTAATATTTTATAATCGATTTGTTGATTCAGAAGAATTAAAAGAATTTATTGGCGCAGCTGATATTTATATAACTCCATATTTAAATAAAGCTCAAATAACATCGGGTACATTGTCCTACTCTTTTGGTTGTGGAAAAGCAGTTATATCTACACCTTACTGGCATGCTGAAGAATTGCTATCTGATAATCGTGGTGTAATTGTTCCTTTTGCAGATTCGAACGCAATAGCAAATGAGATTATTAAATTATTGCAGGATGAGCCAAGGCGTCATGCTATGAGAAAAAAAGCTTATATGCTTGGAAGAGAAATGGTGTGGAATAATATTGCTCATTTGTATGTTGAATCATTTCAAAAAGCAAGAAATCAAAGATTAGAAAAGCTGCAAAGTATTTCTTCAGTAAAAACTTTGAATGAACAAAGCATGGAATTACCCTCGTTTAAATTCAATCATCTATTTAATATGACTGATTCAACTGGAATTTTACAACATGCGAAATTTACAATTCCTCTACACAGCGAAGGTTACTGTTTGGACGATAATGCTCGAGCTTTTCTATTAACTATTCTGCTTGAAGAAATTGGTTTAATGGATGAGCAGATTGAAGCAATAGCTAAAAAATATGCTGCATTTATTCTTTATTCATTTAATGAAAAGAAAAATAGATTTAGAAACTTTATGGATTTTAATAGAAAATGGAAGGAAGATGTTGGTTCTGATGATTCTCAGGGCAGAGCACTTTGGGCACTTGGAACTTGTGTTAATAGGTCAAAGAAAAGAGATTTGCAAATGTGGGCAACTCAATTATTTAACAAAGCATTGCCAATTTTAACAGAACTTACATCTCCCCGAGCATGGGCATTCGGTTTAATTGGTATTTATGAATATTTGCAAAAAATGAGTGGCGATAGAGTAGCAATTCAAATACAGGAAAATTTAACACAAAGACTAATTGAACTTTATGAAAGAAATTCAAATAATGAATGGAAATGGTTTGAAGATTATCTGGTTTATGATAATGCAAGACTTTCACAAGCACTCATGTTAACTGGGAATTATTCTAATAATCGAAGAGCATTTGAAATTGGTCTTGAATCATTAAAATGGCTTGTTGAACTTCAAACTACAGAGGCAGGTTATTTCAGACCAATTGGTTCAGATGGCTGGTACAATCGTAATGGCTCAAAAGCAGATTTTGACCAACAACCCATTGCTGCTTATGAAACTATATCTGCATGTATTGATGCTTTTCAAATTACTGAAGATTATTATTGGTACAATAAAGCAAGAATTGCGTTTGAATGGTTTCTGGGAAGAAATGATTTAGGTTTAGCTCTATATGACCCTGTAAGTGGAGGTTGTTATGATGCTCTTCATGTTGATAGAGTTAATCTAAATGAAGGAGCTGAATCAACTTTATCCTTTTTACTTTCACTTGCTGAAGTATATAGAATTGAAAACATGATTAAATCTTACGAGCATGTTAAAAGTTATGAGTAATATTTCGAACATTTAGTAAACAAAATTGGTGTGGAAATATGAGTAATTCTTCTCATGAATTATTTCATCGATATGATGGAAATCCAATCATAACAATTTATGATATACCATATCCGGCTAATTCTGTTTTTAATTGTGGTGCGGTATCTGTAAATGGAGAAACAATTTTATTGATGCGAGTAGAAGATTTAAGAGGGATATCACATCTTACTGTTGCACGAAGTAAAGATGGAAAAACTAACTGGGATATTGATTCAAAACCAACATTGCTGCCTGACCCGATTAATTATCCCGAAGAAATCTGGGGTATAGAAGACCCGAGAATAACCTATCTTGATGAATTGAAAAAATATGCAATTACATATACAGCTTATTCTCATGGAGGTCCTTTAGTTTCTCTTGCAATGACAGAAGATTTTAACTCATTTGAAAGAATTGGTGCAATATTACCACCTGAAGATAAAGATGCAGCTTTGTTCTCAAAGAAATTTGGTAATAGATGGGCAATGCTACATCGGCCAATAATTTCTACTCCATACTCTGCAGCTCATATATGGATTTCATTTTCACCTGATTTAATTCATTGGGGTGAGCATAGAATTTTAATTAGAGCAAGAGAAGGAGCATGGTGGGATGCAAATAAAATTGGTCTGTCACCTCCTCCAATTCAAATTCCTGAAGGCTGGCTGGTTTTATATCACGGAGTAAAAAGGACTGCTGGTGGCGTAATATATCGTCTTGGACTGGTATTGTTAGACCTGGAAGACCCAACTAAAGTATTGCGAAGAAGTGATGAATGGATTTTTGGCCCAAGAGAACATTATGAAAAAGAAGGAGATGTTGATGATGTTGTATTCCCTTGTGGTTGGATTGTTGATGGTGATGATGTTAGATTATATTACGGCGCTGCAGATTCCTCCATAGCACTTGCAACTGCAAAGCTGAGTGATTTAAGAAGATATATTTTATCTTGTCCTGTTGCTGTTACATCATTGAGATGGGGATAACTGAATAATTGTATACTGCACTATCTGTGTTGAATACACAGATGTGCAGACTTTTTTATATTTTTAATAAATTAATTTGGTATTTGTATATTGAGTGAAATTGAAAAATTAAAAAATATCTGGCAGCCAAAACTTTTAGATAAAAATTTTAGAACAAGATTTTTTATTTCCTCCCTTTTGCTTTTGTTTATTTTATTATCACTGGCAAAATTTCTTGAATATAATGAATCCCGTTCTGGATTTTCTTTTAATGACCCAATCTTAGCTTTATTCCAGCCCATAGATATTACATGGTTAACATTTGCTTTGATTTACTCAGGTGTGATAATAGTTTTAATTCATTTAACTTTTCATCCGGAAAATTTTCTTATAGCCATTCAATCTTATAGTCTAACTGCACTTTTAAGATTAATTACAATTTTTCTTTTGCCGCTAAATGCTCCTGAAACAATAATTCCACTGAAAGACCCTTTCGTTGAATTCTTTGGCGGGGGGAATACTTTGTTAAGAGACCTTTTCTTTTCTGGTCATACTGCTACAATGTTTGTCTTTTTTCTTGTAGTAAATAATAGAACCCTTAGAATTATTTTTTTAATTGCTACAATTTTGGTTGGAATATTTGTTCTAATGCAGCATGTTCATTATACAATTGATGTAATTTCGGCACCTTTCTTTGCATATACATCTTATCGTATTGTAATTTTATTGAACCAAAAGTTTGATAATTGAATAATTATCTTATCAAATAAATTTCGTTTTGTCTATCTGATAAAAATTCGCATCCATCTTTTGTTACATAAACCATTTCTTCAATTGTTGCAATGCCATAATTTTCTATTGTTAATCTTGGTTCAATTGTAAAAACATTACCATCTTCAATTTCAAGCAAAGGCAGATTTCCATATCGTTCCCATTTTGGTCCAAGCAGTGCTCCACCATCGTGAACAGAACGACCCACTTGATGTCCAAGACCATGGGGAAATTCGCTATAGCCATTAATCTGAATATAATTTCTTGCAACTTCATCAATTTCCCAGCCTTTTTTGCCAGCTTTTAATTCATTTGCTGCTTTTGTGATTGATTCTTTTATAACATTAAATCCTTTTTGAACTTCTTCAGGAGGATTATTTTCTTCCGGTTTTAATACATACCATGTTCTTTGTAAATCAGAACAGTATCCATTTATTTTTAATCCAAAATCCATATTAACGACATGTCCATGTTGAATAATTCTATCTGTTGGACCAGAGTGAGCACCTGCAGTATCTGGACCTGAAAAAACCGATGGACAATATTCCTTATCCCATGCAAGCTCGAATCCTCTTTCTTTAACAAGATTCTGAACAAATAATGCAACTTGCTTTTCTGTCATTCCCGGTTTCATATAATTAGTAACTTTATCAAAGATTTTTAATGTTTCTTTTATAGCTTCTTTAATTAGTTCTAATTCTTTTGCTGTTTTTCTTCCGCGAAGTGATGCTACTAGTTCTTCTGAGGATACAAGTTTATTCATGTAATCAGTTTCTTTTAGGTTGTCAAGCAAATCAAGATATAATCCATAAGTTAATCCATCTGCAAGACTTGAATTTTTTGAGTAATTAATTGCAATTTTATTTGGTTTTATTTGTTCTAATACTTCCAGCAGTTTTTCTTTAATGGATTTCAAATAAGGATGAATGTTTTTATACGTTCCAACAGATTTCATATTTTCATATTCAAGCGAACCAATTATTGCATGTGTGTTACCATCTTTTGTGATTATAAATGCTGACTGCCATGTTGCATTTGTTCCAACCAGAATATCCATCATTGGGTCTTTCATATTTCCTGTTTCACGAACATAAATTAACCACATATCAATTTCTTTTTCTGATAGCAATTTTGCAGCTTGTTCTATTTTATCAATTATTAAATCTTTTTGCATTTGAAACCTCAAGTTTATATTTCAAAAAAATAAAATTCATTGCATTGATTAAACTTATATGAGTTGTCATGGAGTTATAATTGGTCAGCTTTATTTTTAGGAAGTGAAAAAGTAAAGGTTGTTCCTTTACCGGGGTTACTTTTAACCCATATTTTCCCGCCATTTTTTTCTATCATTTCTTTGCACAGAATTAATCCCAGACCGCTTCCTTTTTCGTTCTTAGTTCCAGATTTTGTAAATGGTATATCGATTCTAAATAGTTTTTCTGTATCAGATTCATCCATGCCTATTCCTGTATCACTTATTGATATTTCAATTACACTATCCTTTTCTTCAGAATTAAAAATTATTTTGCCATTTTCATGCGTAAACTTAATTGCATTTGAAAGTAAATTTTGAAGCACAGAAAAAATCATATCTTCATCTGCATAAACAGTATGTGTGCTGTTTATCTTATTAGTAATCTCAATATTTTTAATTGCTGCATTATGCAAGAGTAGATTTATAACTTTACTCGCTGTATTATGTATTGTAAAGTGTTTTGGACTAAATGAAATAGTACCAATTTGTATGCGTGACCACTGCAATAAATTTTCAAGAAGAGAAAATACTGTTTTTGCAGCTTCGTTAATATTTTCTGCGAAAGATTTTATTTCATCTTTACTTAATTCTTCTATATCCTGATATAAAAATTCAGAAAAACTTAAAAGTGAACTGAAGGGACTTCTTAAATCGTGAGCAATTATTGAGAAAAATTTGTCTTTTGATGCATTTGAGTTTTTTAATTCTTGATTAAGAGTTTCTAATTTTTCAATTAATTCTTTTAGCTGAGCTTCTTGTTTTTTCCGTTCGGTTATATCTCTTAGAATTCCACGATATCCAATAATTTCACCTTCTTTGTTTTTAACTGCTACAGATGTTTCAAGAACAACAGCAATTTCTCCATTTAATTTTTTAATTGCAATTTCAAAATCTTTTACAAAACCTTTTTTTATTAATTCATTTTTGAACTTTTCTCTGTCTTTTGGATTAATATAAAGGTCATATGTAATATTGATATCTTTAAGTTCATCTAAGGATTTTATACCCAGGAACTCCATGCCTGAAGGATTAAGTTCAATGAATTTTCCGTCAATTGTGCTTTCATAAACAATATCTTTAATTTCCATAAAAAGTTCTTGATACTTTTTTTCAGTTTCAAATAATTTTTCTTCGGTTTTAACAATTTCAGTAATATCTTTACTTAAACCAATATAAGCTATAGGTTCCCCATTCTCATTTCTGACTACGGAAGTACTGAGTTCAATAACAAATTCACTTCCATCTTTCCTTTTATTTAAGAGTCTTCCATGCCATCCACCTTTTTGTGTTCCTTCATTTATCTCTTTTAATATTCGAGGGTCATTTTTTTCCGAGCGGAGAATCTGGGTATTTTTTCCAAGAATTTCTTCGAGTTTATATCCGTAAGTATCAAGAAAAGTTTGATTGACAAAAATCATTTCGTGATTTAAATCTGTTACACTTATGCATTCATGAACAGAATTTATTGCATGGATTAAAAGTTTGATATTTTCTTTGGATTCAAAAAAATTATTTAAAGGAGAAATTTTATTTTGTTGGTTATTATTTCGGCTGGTGTTCATATTTTATTAATGCACCCAAAAAGAAATATAAATTTTGGTTTAAATATACAATATTTTTTAAATCTTATCTGAATATTTTTTAACTGCCTTTTTTAGTCTGTCCATTATAGCCAGTCCCAATCCTACTTCTTTAATTGGTTCAACTAAAATTACATCAATTTCTTCTTTTTCAAAATCGTGCAGATATTTAAATAAATTTGCAGCAGCTTCTCTTAAATCTTTTGATGGAGATAAAATTTTAACGGATGCAAAATCATATTGAATTTTTTCTTCACTTAAATAAAGAACACCAATTTTTTTACTAGAATATTTTTTTAAACTTTCTTCGTTCAAAAAAAATATTGGTTTAACAGGTGAGTAATGAAATGGCAATTGTCCGGGTGCTGTTGGTTTTTTTGATTCTAAGTTTAATTGTAGCTTACAATTTATTGTATCTTCAATTTCCTCTTTTGATAAACCTCCAGGACGGAGCAAATAAAAATTTCCTTCGTAGAACTGAACAATTGTAGATTCCAGTCCAATATTGCATTTGCCGCCGTCAAGAATTAAATCAACTTTATCACCCAAACTTTTTTTAACATGTTCAGCCTGAGTGGGACTTAAATGACCAAATTTATTTGCACTTGGTGCAGCAATTGGAGTGTTACTTTTTTCTATTAATTCAAGTGCAATTTTATGGTTGGGCATTCGTATTGCAACTGTGGGATTTCCTGATGTTACTATATCAGGAACTATATCAGTCTTAGGAAGAACTAAGGTAAGAGGACCAGGCCAGAATTTTTCGATTAACTTATCAATCCTTTCATCATTATAGATTGCATATTTTTTTATCCATTCTTTTTGTGAAATATGAAGAATAAGTGGATTAAAAGCAGGTCGCTTCTTAACCTCAAAAATTTTTGTTACTGCTATTGGATTTAATCCATCAGCACCCAAACCATATACTGTTTCTGTAGGAAAAGCAACCAGTCCGCCATTACGAATTATCTCGGCTGCTTTTGTTATTGTTTCGCTATTTGCAGGTAATATATTCATATTTTTTAATTTTCTATGCTGCTAAAATAAAGAGTTTTGGATAAGAAAAATAATTCTATAATTTTGAATACTATTTTGATTAATTCGAAAATAAAAAAGAGTTACAAAATGAATGAAATATCATACTTTAAAAAATTTGTTAAACTATTAGCAGATGAAAGTAAAAAAATTATAAGAGAATATTACAGAAAAGAAATTGTGGTAGAGACAAAAGATGATTTTTCGCCAGTTACAATTGCAGATAAAAAATCTGAAGAAATCATGCGTGAATTAATAACGCATGAATTTCCTGAGCACGGTATAATTGGTGAAGAATTTGGTGATTACAATCCTGATGCTGAGTATAAATGGATTCTTGACCCAATTGATGGAACAAAAAGTTTTATATGTGGAACTCCATTATTTGGAACTTTAGTTGCATTACTTAAAAATGATGAACCAATTTTAGGCGCGATTAATTTACCTGTTCTTGATGAGTTTTTGATAGGGGATAATAAATCAACTGAATTAAATGGTAAAAAAGTTACTGTAAGAAATTGTGAAAATATTTCTTCAGCTGTTTTATTAATTACAGATTATATGAACTTTGAAAAATATCGCAATTTGAAAGGTTTGGATAATCTAATAAGAAAAGTAAAATTATTTAGAAGCTGGGGCGATTGTTATGGTTATTATCTTGTGGCTACAGGTTATGCTGACATAATGATTGACCCGATTATGAGTCCATGGGATTTGATGGCGCTTATTCCAGTAATTAATGGAGCTGGTGGAAAAATTACTGATTATTATGGAGATAATCCTGTAAAAGGCAACAGTATTGTAGCTACTGGAGGGAAAATTCATGATGAAGTAATTAGAATACTTAATGGGTGAAATTTTTTAAAATTTTCTTCCAATGATTTTGAATCTTTTAGAAAGAAATAGCATCAAATCGTTAGCAAAAATAAAATAGGAGTTTTAAATGAATAACATTATTGAAGGCACAGATTTTAATTTCCAAAAAGAAGTTTTGGAATCTGAACTTCCAGTACTTGTTGATTTCTGGGCACCATGGTGTGGACCATGCAGAATGGTTGCTCCAATTGTAGAAGAAATTGCAAAAGAAAATGCAGGAAAGTTAAAAGTTGTAAAAGTTAATACAGATGAAAATTATGGAGTTGCTTCACAATATGGCATTATGAGTATACCTACACTCGGAATTTTCAAAAATGGAAGAATGGTTGATGCAGTTATTGGAGCAGTTCCCAAATATCATTTGATGTCAAAAATTAAACCTTATATAGAACAAGCAAATTAAATTTAGTCTAATGAATGAAAAACCCGATTCAAATTAATGAATCGGGTTTTTTTATAGAGGAGGCAATATATTGATCATTGTTCTACGATAGCATCAACAGCACAGACTTCAACACATGACTTACAGTTATTGCATAATTCCGGGGCAATAAATGTATGTTCTTCAGAAAGTGGAGGATGGGTTTCACCATTAACCGTGTATTCTTCTCCTGCATTGTAAATTGCATTATTTTCACATTCATCAACACAGGCAGAACAGCTTATACAATCATCAGTAATTACCATTTGTTAATACTCCATAATTATTTATTGATATTTTCATAATAGAACTTCAAAAAATTTGCCAGAAGAAAAATTGCTTTTTTAATTGAAAATAAACTACTGATTTATCAATTATGATAAATGTTATAGTTTAGTTTTTAGAAAGTGGGAATTTATGCTAACAGATTTTTTAGTGTAAATTACTGTGGGGCAGAATCATTATAATTCTTGTCCTCATCCCTATGAAAAATATTATCAAGATTGTCAATATTAGAAATTCTTTTTGCAATTGACATCCCATCCAATCCGTGATATTGTAAAACTTCTTGAGGAGTTCCGCACTCTGGATAATCATCAAGTCCAATGATATCAAATCTTTTTGCTTGAAAATGATGAATATCTGCTAGGGCATCTAAAATTCTTTCCCCTAATCCGCCTATAATTGAGTGGTCTTCAAGTACAAAAATATTTTTATAATTTTTTGTAACTGTTTCTATCCAGTCAAGATCAATTTTATTTAACCAGGGCATATTTACAACTTTTAATCCATAATTAACATTTTTCAAAATTCTGTGTGCTGTTAAAGCCTCATGCAGCATTACTGGTCCATATGCAAATATAATAGCGTCTTTGCCATCTGTTAATTCTGTGCCTATACCAGGAATGAATTCATAAAAATCTGGTAATTCAATTTTTTCTGGAGAAGGACCAATAGCCAGTCGAATAACACAATTTTCTTTTGCTTCATTTACACAATATTCAAGTGCCTTTTTTGTTTCAGTAGAATTGCAAGGTTGAATTATTGTCATATTTGGTATTGCTCCAAATAATGAAATATCGCGAATACTTTGGTGAGATTTTCCCGGTCCTGCTGGAATTAATCCTGCAAAGTGACAAACATAAATTATTTTTGTTTTTTCACATGCGTTATTGTAAATCTGTTCGTTAGCTCTGGCTGCAAGAAAACTTGCAAATGTATTTACTACTGGAATTAAACCCATGCGTGCTAAACCTCCAGCCATCGAAACCATATCTTGTTCTGCAATACCATTTTCAATAAATCTATCTGGATATGTGTACTCAAATTTTCTTAGCTTGCAGTCAGCAGAAAGGTCACCATCAAGAACAATTAATTTTTCATTAGTCTTAGCAAGCTCAACGAGTGCATCTCCAAATGCATCTGTTACAAATTCTTTGTCAATCTTTGTTGAAATTTTACCTTCGACTTTATTTTCGGGAATTTCAATTTTCTCAATCCCAAGTTCTTTAGCAAGTTTATTAATTGAATGGGTTAATTCTTCTATACCTTTTAAGAAATAATCATCATCAGGTGCCCCGCTGTGCCATTTGTAATAAGTCTTTCCTGAAATAGTTTCGGTGTAGGGTTTTTCCATAAATGAAATACCTTTGCCTTTAATTGTATCGGCAATAACCATCTTTGGTTTGTCTGTGACATTCTTAAGATTGGAAAAAGTATTTTTTAGTTCATTATAATCATGACCATTAATTCTCACAACATACCAGCCAAATACTTTCACTTTTTCAACAATGTCTTCAATATTATTCACATCGGCAACAAGCATATCAGTTTGATATTTATTGTGATCCATAATAACAGTAAGGTTCGAAATTTTTTGATGAGCTGTTGATTGAATTGATTCCCAGATTTGACCTTCTTGAAATTCACCGTCGCCGGTTAAAACATAAACATGTCCACCTTTATTCTTATATTTCTTTGCCCATGCCATTCCTTTCCCTTTTGAAATTCCCATTCCAAGTGAACCAGTGCATGCTTCAATGCCAGGTATTCGAACATCAGGATGACCATCTAATCCGTGCAGTCTTCTTAGCATCAATAATTTTTCTTCGGGTAAAATTCCAATTGCATAAAAAAGCGAATAGAGCCCTGGCACATCATGACCTTTTGAAGAAAAATAAATGTCACGCTCTTCACTGTTTATTCCAACATTCAGAATATTTAATTCATTCAAATAAAGATATGTCACAATATCCATTGCACTTAAAGATGAACCAAGATGACCGGAACCAGCTTTCTTAACTGCAACAAGAGTATTAAAACGGCACATATCGGCAAATAATTTCATCTTTAGTTCCCAACTGCCATTGAAATCTTTCACTTTATCAAATTCTAATTTTTTGATTAATTGGTAAGACATTTATTTTTCTCCGTGTTTATTCATAAAGAGAGTACAGCTCAAGACAAAATTACTTCATTTTATTGATAATTGAAAAAATATCGATGTTAAAATTCGGTTAAATAATACTTGTGAAAGTTTTCATAATCTGTGGTCATCTGTCAAATCCGCTTCATTTGTGTGCATCTGCTCTTTGTGAAATTTTGGATTAGAGATTTGATTTGACAGGAAATAAAGTAACTGAAAAAAATTAAAAATTGGATATTAGATTTAAGGAACACAGATGACACAGATAATACAAGATTTACACAGGATTTAATCTGTGAGTATCTGTCTAATCTGTGTTATCTGTGTGCTATTTTTATAATTAAAAAAAATTATTGATTACAACTCATCATCTAATTAAATTAAACATGCAAATAGTCTTCCTATCTTAAGATTCCTGTTTCTGTTTAATTCTCATAGATATTTATAATAAAAAGTGAGGGTATAAATGTCTGCTACAAAATTTCCCATCAAGAATTTTATAGCACTTCCAATTTTTATTATAATTACGGCATGTTCATCAATTCCTAAAGAATCAATAGAACTTTCATTAACAGCAGGAAGAGATATTTCTGCAATGCAGCAAGCACATCTTGAATTAATTGATTTATTTTATAATCGATTAATTTCTGATGTAAATAGATTTATAGATGAAGTTTATACACCATATCAAACAGAAAAATTATTGGAAGAATTTAGTGATGAACTATTAGATGAAAGTCCAAAAGGCGAAAAGAAAATTAATTTAGAGAAGATAAAAATTATACTTGAAGAGTTGTATTCAGATATTGAATATTACAGAAAATCAAAACTTAAGCCTTTAGTAGAACAGAGAGATTCAATCAAACAAAATATTATCAATTCTTATAATCGTATTATTTATGCAAACTCCGTTGTTACTGCTCATCTTGCATCAATCATAAAAGTAAAAGATGCTCAACTTGAAATATTACAGAAATTAGACTTAAATAGTCTGCCGCAAAATATCAGTTCTAAACTTTCGTCATTTTCAGATTCAATATTCGGGTTAACAGAAAAAATGAAGAATAAAAAAGAAAATACAGAAAAGGTTATTGAACAATTTGATAAACTTATAAAAGATATTTCAAAATAATCAGGAGGTTTAAATGGGAAAAAGTTTAGATGATTTTCGTAAAAGAGTTAAGCAGAAACTAAAAGAGAACAAAGAAGCATTCGAAGGAAAGTATAAAGATGAACTAAATGAGCTGCTTGGTTTATCTAAAGAAGAGATTAATAAAATTACACCGGATACTACCGACCTTGAAGTATATGATAATTTAATTACTATTGTTAAAGAAGCATCGAGGGTTAATTTATCTCAAGCAGAATTAAAGAAAAGAATTCAGGATTTAGGTGAAGTTGCTATCGAAATAAGTAAAATGGTAGTTCCACTTGCAAAACTTTTTATTAAATAATTGGAGGTGAAAAATGACTGATGTATTAACTGAAGTTGTTACAATGGATGCAGAACAACGCAGAAAGGCAAATGAATTTATAGTTCGTCATTTGCAGGGTTCAATGATTGACGGCAAAATTGATTTAAAAAGTCTGAGAAGAAAATTAGCAGTAACTTATTGGGTAATTGTAATTCTATCTGTTGTAATGTTTGTTATTGGAGTAATTCTTTTAAGTGTTCCTTTTTATGCAGCTTATGATGCTAACATCAAAGAATTAGAAGCACTCATAGCCGGAGGTTTTGGAATTGCAGATTTAGTTTCACTCTTTCTTTTCAGACCAATTGAAAGAATTCACAAAATTATGGGTGACATGAGTCAAATTGTAATTGCATTAAACAGTTTCCAAACTCAACTAGGACTTCGTCTTATGCAGATGGACGCAACAAATCGTCAATAAATGGGAGAAACAGCTGAATACATAAATTCAGCTGCGAAAGAAAGTATAAAATTAATTCAAGATTATTTTGAGACTGTGCAAGCACAGAAATGAAAGAATGATATTATAAGTGTAAAAAGAATGATGGAATAAATATTTATTCTGATAAATATCATTTTCAGTTCATGGTGTGCATAAACTAGGAAAATGTCTATATAAAATTTGTGAATCCATCTTTGATTGAGAATTTTATATTTTCTAAGGTTTATTTTAAAAATACTAATACTTTAGACAGCTCATTTAGATGAGTTCCATTATGTATAAAACATAGGTAGGAACATAACATGGTTATAAGAAAAATTACAACAAATGATGCTGAAAAATTTCTAAAACTCTGTAATGAACTGGATAAAGAAACTCAGTTCATGCTTCTCGAACCAGAAGAAAGAAAAACTACAGTCGAAGAACAAATCAATCAAATTGCAAATATCATATCAAGAAATAACAAAATAATTTTTGTTGCCGAGTATAATAATCAATTAATTGGTTATATAAGTGCCGAAGGCGGGGATTATAAAAGAAATAAACATAGTGTTTATATTGCGATGGGAATACTTCAAGCTTATACTGGACAAGGAATAGGAACCATGCTGTTAAAAGAATTAGAAAAATGGGCTTATCAAAATAAAATTCATCGTTTGGAACTGACAGTTATGGTTCATAATAAAGCAGGACTTGCTCTATATAAAAAAATTGGTTTTGAAATTGAAGGAACAAAAAAGCATTCTCTTTTAATCAATGGGTCTTATGTCGATGAATATTACATGGCTAAGTTATTATATTGAAAGCATGCAAAAAGCAAATTAGCAACATCACTGATTCACTTTTGATGATGTTTTAGTACTTGTAAGTATTTGAGAATTCTGAAAAATAGATTTTGAATTGACTGTTGTTCTCGCTGCCTTAAGTATTCCAATAGAAGAAAGAGGAAATTAATTTAATAATCATTTGATTCCTGCCTGCCCGTTAAGGCAGGTTTACACAGGAATGACGTATAAAATTTTTTGGAAGTCTTTATTTGTTATACTAAATTCTTGTCAAGTATTATTATACTTTTTAATAACTCAGAATTTAATAAAGCAAATATTTAAGCAACTAGTTTTTTCAGTGAATTATAAGTCCATCTTTATTTTGTTTTAATTCATCAGGGATTACTTTTAAGATTTCTACTTTCAGAGCATTTAAAAGGTGTTTTTTAATGAAAGTGTTAGTATAAATAAATCCAACTTCTCTTTTAGGAACAGGTTCATTAAACTCCTTGATTTGATTAAGTTTCTTTTTATCCTTGATATATTGAACGGCTAAATAAGGCAGCAGTGTCATTCCAAAACGTTGTTCAACTAATTTAATTAAAGTATCAAGATTACCACTTTCAAAAACAACTTTGTTGCTTTTTTCAATCCATGTGTTTTCACTGCTTCTGCAAATAGAAAGAGTTTGCTCTCTTAGACAATGTCCTTCTTTAAGTAGAAGAATATCGTTCACATTTAAGTCTGTTTGGTTCAATTTCTTTTTTTTCATTAACTTGTGGTCAGGCGGCAAAAAGGCAACAAAAGGTTCATAATACAATGTTTCTGTTAATAAATTTTCATTATTTGATCGCAGAGCAATTATTCCAATATCAAAGTAAGATTTTTGTAATCCGGTTATTACTTCATCTGTTGTTACTTCATCAATGATTAATTCTACATCGGGATATTTTCTTATAAAATTTTTTAAAAGCATTGGAAGCAGATAAGAAGAAATAGTGGGAATAATTGCAACACGTAATGAACCAACGAATTCACCTCTTTCTATCTGAATGATAATATGTAGTTTTTCTTTTTCTTTAAGAATATGTTTTGCTTGTTCGATTATTTTTTTGCCAATTTCTGTTGGAACGATTGGATGTTTGTCTCTTTTGAAAATTATTACACCAAGTTCTTCTTCAAGTTTTTGAATTTGCATACTTAATGTTGGTTGTGTAACAAAGCAGTTTTGAGCTGCCTCTGAAAAATTTCCAAATTTTTCTACGGCTATTAAATATTCAAGCTGTGTTAGTGTCATATTTATTATAAAAATTATTTATATGAATATAAAGATAATCAATTTGATTTATAATATAATTTGTATGATAATTGTAACAAAGTAATCCTTGAATAAAAAATAAAATGATTATTAAACAAATTATTAAGTGAGGTTAGTAATATGAGTAACAATGAAAGCAAATGTCCAGTCCATATACCAAAACCAGGAACAATGGGGACAAAAAATGAAGACTGGTGGCCCAATCGCCTGAAGTTAAATATACTCAGACAGAATTCTTCCTTATCCAATCCAATGGATAAAGACTTTAATTACAGAGAAGCATTTAAAAGTCTTGATTATTATGCATTGAAAAAAGATTTACAGGAATTAATGACACAATCTCAAGATTGGTGGCCTGCAGATTTTGGTCATTATGGACCTTTATTTATCCGCATGGCATGGCATAGTGCAGGTACATATCGAATGGCAGATGGCAGAGGTGGAGCTAATGGTGGATTACAAAGATTTGCTCCATTGAACAGTTGGCCTGATAATGCAAATCTCGATAAAGCTCGAAGATTACTCTGGCCGATTAAACAGAAATACGGAAATAAAATTTCATGGGCAGATTTAATGATTCTTGCTGGAAATGTTGCTATGGAATCTATGGGTTTCAAAACATTTGGATTTGGTGGAGGACGAGAAGATGCATGGGAATCTGATGAAAGTATTTACTGGGGTTCAGAAACTAAATGGCTTGGAGATGATAAGCGTTATTCTGGAGAAAGAGAACTTGAAAATCCATTAGCTGCTGTTCAAATGGGATTAATTTACGTTAATCCAGAAGGACCAGGTGGAAATCCAGACCCAGTTGCTGCAGCTAAAGATATACGTGAAATATTTGCAAGAATGGGAATGAATGATGAAGAAACTGTAGCATTAATTGCAGGTGGTCATACATTTGGTAAAGCACATGGACAGGGCGACCCAAAATTAATGGGTCCTGAACCTGAAGCCGCAGATGTTGAAGAACAGGGCTTAGGTTGGAAATACAAATATAAAACAGGCAAAGGTCCTGATACTTTGACAGGCGGACCTGAATTGACATGGACAACTACACCAACAAAATGGGGTCATGATTTCTTTAAGCATCTTTTTGAATATGAATGGGAATTAACAAAGAGCCCTGCAGGTGCTTATCAATGGGTTGCTAAAAATGCAGAACCAAATATCCCCGATCCTTTTGATCCACATAAAAAACATTTACCAGGAATGTTAACAACTGATTTAGCTTTAAGATTTGACCCTGAATATGAAAAAATCTCAAGAAAGTTTTATGAAAACCCGGATTTGTTTGCCGATGCATTTGCCAGAGCCTGGTTCAAATTAACTCATAGAGATATGGGACCAAAAGCTCGTTATCTTGGTCCTGAAGTTCCAGAAGAAGATTTAATCTGGCAGGACCCAATTCCTAAATTAGACCACAAATTAGTTGATGAAAATGATATTGCTCAATTGAAGAAAAAAATTCTTGAATCCGGTTTGTCAATTTCTGAATTAGTTGTTACTGCATGGGCATCGGCATCAACTTATCGTAATTCTGATAAACGTGGTGGTGCAAATGGTGCTCGTGTTAGATTAGAACCACAAAAAAACTGGGAAGTAAATAATCCTCAACAATTATCAAAAGTATTAAAAGTGTATGAAAATATTCAAAAAGAATTTAATGCAAATCAAAAAGATGGAAAGAAAATTTCAATTGCTGACTTAATTGTTCTTGGTGGATGTACTGCCGTTGAAAAAGCTACAAAAGATGCAGGTTATAATATAACTGTTCCATTTACTCCAGGAAGAATGGATGCAACTCAGGAACAAACTGATGTAAATTCTTTTTCCTATCTTGAACCTTTTGCAGATGGTTTCCGTAATTATTTAAAAGCAAAAACATCTATAAATTCTGAACATTTTCTTATTGATAAAGCACAACTACTTGGTCTGACAATTCCTGAAATGACAGTTTTAGTGGGAGGGATGCGAGTGTTAAAAGCAAATTATGATAACTCTGATTATGGTGTTTTTACAAATCGTCCTGGAGTTTTAACAAATGATTTCTTTGTTAATTTGCTTGATATGAGCACTGAATGGAAAGCAACAGATGATTCAAAAGAGACTTTTGAAGGTTATGATAGGAAAACCGGTAAATTAAAATGGAAAGCCACTCGAGTTGATTTAATTTTTGGGCATAACTCAGAACTTAGAGCTGTAGCTGAATTTTATGCATGTGAGGAAAATAAAGAAAAATTTGTTAGGGATTTTATTAATGCATGGAATAAAGTAATGATGCTCGATAGATTTGATTTGCTTAAGTAAATTTATAATTTCATAATTTTAGCCGTGGTAGCAATATCACGGCTTTTTTTATTGATTAGCGATTAATTTTATTTAATTAAACTCGATTTACAATAATTAATGTGTTCTAAAAACTTTTTGACTGTATAGAATCTTTGAATCATTTGATTCTTTTTGTATGCATTGCACTATGTAACTATCGTATGGTAATGATTCAAATTCACCATGAATTATATAATTACATATACATCTGCAAAGATTTGCTGCTGTATCTGTAACAGAAATTGTTATTGTATCTTTGAAAATATTACTTCTCATTAAAAAACGATTTGCATCAGGACAGCAATTTCCTTTTACACAAAAATCAATTTCAAGCTTATCAAAAAATGTATAATTAAAGCATGAATCAATTATTGATTTTTTTGACATGTTAATTATTTCATGTTGACATCCAGGGACCTGATAAATTTTTACATTGGATTCAGATGACACACCGCTTTCTTTGCAGCTTAGAAAAACTGTAAATAAAAATATGATAGTTAGTTTTTTGTATTTAATCATTTTATTAATACCCTCGATTACGTAATGTAGTCGCAATTTTAAATCCTATTTCACTTATTGAAGTAACATTTTCAAACATGCCCCAGTATTCAATAAGATTTATCCTTTCAAAGAATATGATTGATTTTTTTCTTGTGTCGTAAATTTTTATAAGTATCGGTTTGTAAACCAATCTTTTGTTGCTAAGTCCTGTTTCTCGTGTATTAATTACTTCATCAATTTTCCCATAAACAATTAAGTCTGTCTTAACATATTTTGAGATTGAATCTGCAATTTCAGTTGAAATATTCCATAAGTTAAAATCCGTATTTATAAGTTCATACCATATTGAATCATCTTCAATAACATTATAACCTTTCTGAAGAAAACCGGTAATTAATGAAAATCTAATTTCATCTGATGCATATGGATATTTTTCGTTTTCGATGAAGGGTAAAATTAGAACATTATTTGCTCTAATAATTTTTTGCTGTTGACCCGTTTGTGAAATTATTAGAATTGGAATGCAAAAAAGTAGAATGAATAATAATATTTTATAAAGTTGAGACATACTTCTAAAAGTGTCTCTTTTATATGGAAGGATAATAAATAAATATTAACCTATTTTCAAGAGCAATAATTTTAATTATGCTTGATTGCTAATTGACCGCAAGCAGCTGCAATATCATCGCCACGAGTATCTCTTATAAAAACTGTAATGTTGTTATTTCTTAATAGCTCAACAAACTCAAGAATTTTTTCGTATGGTGTTGACTCGAGTTCTGCTGAAATTCCATCAGGATTCATATGTTTAATACTGTTGAAAGGAATTACATTGATTTTAGAAGGGAGTTGTGTGCAAAGTTTTGTGAGTGCTTTTATATCTTCTTTTCTGTCGTTAATATCTTTAAGCATTATATATTCAAAAGTAATTCTGGTTTTGGTTTTCTTTGCATAATATTTTAAAGCTTCAAGATTTTCTTTTAGAGAATATTTTTTGTTAATTGGCATTATTTTGCTTCGAACATCTTCAAATGCAGAGTGAAGTGAAAAAGCAAGTTTTACTCTAAGATTATAATCTGCAAGGTCAATAATTTTATGAGGAATCCCAGAAGTTGAAATGGTTATTCTTTTTCTGCTTAAACCTTTTGTCAATTCATGAGTAAAAATTTCAACGGCTTTAATAGTATTCTGAAAATTCAAAAGGGGTTCACCCATACCCATGAAAACAATGTTTGTGATTTTTTCTTTTCCATACTCTCTAGCAGAATACAAATATTGGTCTACAATTTCACCAGCAGTCAAATTTCTTTTAAAACCCATCAATCCTGTAGCACAAAATTTACAATCAAGAGGACAACCTACCTGTGTAGAAATGCAAAGTGTATTTCTTTCTTTATCTGGGATTATAACGGATTCAATCTTTTTGTTGTCATGTGTTGAAAAAAGATATTTTTGTGTGTTCGTGTGATTTGAAAATTGTTTATCAACAAGTGTTAATGTTTTTAACTCACAGGTTTCATCTATTTTCTTTCTTAATTCTTTAGAAAAATTTTTCAGTTCCAAAGCATCGAATACCAGATGATTATACATCCAGTTAAATAATTGTTCACCTCGAAATTTTTTTTCTCCAATTGAAATAAAATAGTTCTGAAGCTCTTCGAGCGTTAATCCTTTAAGCTGTATTTTTTGAGTTTCTTTCATAATTAATTTATTAACATGCAGTTTTATAGTTGAAAATTACAAGTTATTGCTTAAAGACTATTAAAAGATAAATATTATTTACAAATTTTATTAAAGTTAATTGAAAAATGTAATTAACAGGTTAGAATTTTTTTGTTATTTTAATTTATGATTTTAATAATTATTGAATTATATGAAAAACATAGTAATTATTTTAATGCTGTCTTCTTTACTAAAAGCTCAAACAGATTGGATTAAATGGGAGAAATATGAAGTAAATTATTCAATAAAATTAGAAAAAGATGACACAGATGCTAACAGTGATTCTAAAAGTAATGTAATTGTTCATCTAAAAAATTTTTACAGTCTTTTAATATCAGATTATGATGGGGACAATTGTCCGTTTAGTCCATCGTGCTCAGAGTTTTTTGTTCAGGCAGTCAAAGAAACAAATCTAATTAAAGGCACATTGATGTTTGTAGATAGATTTACTCGCGATATAAATTTTTTCAAAGGGACATTACATTACCCTCGATACAAAAACAGCAAATTTTATGACCCGGTTAATAATTATACTTTAGTTACACAGAAAATTATATATAATTCACCAACATCTTTTGTTAAATAACATGTTCAATATTTTCATTAGAAATAGATTCATTTTTCTTTCAGTTTTTCTTTTTTCTTTGTGTAATTGTTTTGCACAATCACATGAAAATCTTAATAGTTTTTTTTCACCAACAAATAGATTGAAATTTGGCAATTATCTTTTTTTAGAAAAAGATTATTTAAGAGCTCTAAATGAATTTCGTGAATATTTGAAAACCGAAAATAATGACACCGTTCGTTTTAAATTTGCTTATTGTTTTTTAAAAATTGGAAGATATGAAGAAGCGGCAGAGAATTTCAAAGGTTTGTTTTTTAATTCAACTCTTGAGGAAGAGGCAAAACTTCAATTTTTCAGAGCAAATTTTTTGTTGAGTCTATATAACTCATCGGATTTTTTTTCTTTTCGGGATTTAACAGAAAAACAAATTTATGCCAGCGAAAAGTATGCATTACATTTGAATAGATTGAAATTTATTTCACACCTATTTGATTATTCAATATTACCAGATACAAATGAATTTTTTTCTGCATTTGATGATTCAAATTATACTTCAATTAAAAAATTTTATTTCATGAAAAAATATCCTAATTACAAAAGTCAAACAACAGCTGGATTGTTATCGGCATTTTTACCTGGACTTGGAAAAGTTTATACAGGAGAATTTACTGATGGCATTACAGCATTTGCTGCAACAGGACTATTAGTTTTTTTGGCTGTCAATAATTTTAATCATCACCATAATTTTAGAGGATGGCTCTTTACAGGTCTTTCAGTTTTAACTTATGCAGGTAACATTTATGGTTCTGTAGCTTCAGCACAAATTTATAATGCGAGAGTTAGATTTAATTTTAAAAATGAAGTTAAACTTTATTTTGAGCAAAGAGATTTTCTTTTACCCAAAATTGACTTTTTGGAGAGATAATCATTGATGAAAAAATATTTCTTTCTTTTTCTATTAATTTTTTCACCGCTTTATGCACAAAATTTATTAGAGCAACTCAACTATGCTAATGAACTATTCAAATCGGAAAGATATTACGATGCAATTACTGAATATAAAAGATTAATATTTTTTGATACCTCAAAAACATTTTCATATGTCTGTAATTTCAATATTGGCAAATGCTACAAGTCAGGTGGGAAATTTGATGAAGCAATAAAATACTTTTCTTTAGCAGAAATTAATTCTTCCAGTAAAAATGAAAAATTCAGAGCTAAAATTGAAATTGTTAAAACAAACTTGTTAAGAAGAACAACTGATAGAGCACTGCAAATATTAAATGATATGGAGAAATCTTCAGAATTCAACGAACAATCTGATTCATTAAACTACTGGAAGGGGTGGGTTTACATATTTAACGATGATTGGGAAAAAGCAAAATTTTATTTCAATAAATTTGAACCGTATCACGAATTATCAATTTTATCGCAAAGAGTAATAAAAGAAAAATATTCGGTTACATTTGCTAAGGTAATTTCTTATATTTTGCCTGGTGCAGGACAAATTTATACAGGACACATATTTTCTGGATTAATGTCACTTGGATATAATATTTTATTTGGTTATTTAACTGCTAATTCTCTTTCAGAAAATAGAATATTTGATGGTGTAGTAATAGGAAGTTTATTATGGTTAAGATTCTACAGAGGAAATATTCAAAATGCAGAACAATATGCGGTTGAGAAAAATATCTCTGTTTCAAATCGAGCTCTTAATTATCTTCAAAATGAATATAGAGGCAATAAGCCATGAAGCTTACTGAAGAAGAAATTAGAAAAATTACTTTTGAAACTGTTAATGAATTAGGAAGAGATGCAACGCCGGCAGAAATTAAAGAGGCAGTTCGAAAAAAAATTGAATCTATGTCAGATTATGATTTGAGATTAAAACAGGGTGAAGTTACTTCAGGCAGAGTTATTTTAACTTCATTCGGATTGAATAAGCCTGGAATTGTTGCAGCAGTCACAAAAGCTTTAGCTGAATCAAATTGTGATATTCAGGACTTAAGCCAGAGGATTATGGGCGATTTTTTTACCATGATTATGATAATTGATATCTCTACGTCAAACAAAGATTTAAAAGAAATTCAAAATGAAATGGCAAAGGTTGCTGATGAACTAAAAATAAAAATTTATCTGCAACATGAAGATGTTTTTAGATATATGCACAGAATATAAATTGTAGTCTGGATTAAAATATGAACCACGCAAAATGTCTTAATTGATGTAAATAAAAAAATATCAGGAAATTATATGCAATATGAATTTGAAGAAATTCTTGAAACTATTCGAATGACAGAAATTGAACATTTTGATATACGAACTGTTACAATGGGAATTAGTTTACGAGATTGTTATGATAGAAATATTGAAGTAACAAAACAGAAGATTTATGATAAAATTATTCGCTTTGCAAAAAATCATGTAAAAAATGCAAAAGAAATTGAATCACAATTTGGAATTTCAATAGCAAATAAAAGAATATCATTAACCCCGATTTCAATACCATTTGATTCATATCATTCAGAAGAATTTATCGAAATTGCTAAGGTCCTTGATAAAATAGCTGAAGAAATTGGTATAGATTATATTGCTGGATATTCTGCATTGGTACAAAAAGGAATGACGAACGGAGAAAAAGAATTAATTAAATCAATTCCATATGCACTTTCTCAAACTAAACGAGTTTGTTCAAGTGTTAATGTTGCTTCCACAAAAGCTGGAATTAATATGGATGCAGTAATTATGATGTCAGAAATAATTAAGTTGACAGCTG
Organism: Rosettibacter primus; assembly: GCF_036860675.1. Classification (NCBI taxonomy): domain Bacteria; kingdom Pseudomonadati; phylum Ignavibacteriota; class Ignavibacteria; order Ignavibacteriales; family Melioribacteraceae; genus Rosettibacter; species Rosettibacter primus. The sequence continues at coordinate 305,881 of NZ_JAYKGK010000002.1, read as the reverse complement.
AACTTACAAGAGATAAAGATTCGATTGGTTGTGCTAAATTGGTAGTTTTTGCAAATGCTGTAGAAGATAATCCATTTGTAGCAGGAGCTTTTCATGGCGTTTCTGAACCCGAAGTTGTAATTAATATTGGAATCAGTGGACCCGGAGTTGTACTTGATGCAGTTCGCGAAGCAGGAAGAGTTGATTTTCAAACACTTTCTGAAGTTATAAAAAAAACGGTCTTTAAAATTACTCGAGCAGGTGAATTAATTGGTAGGAAAGTAGCAGAAAAAAATGGGGTGCCTTTTGGCATAGTAGATATTTCACTTGCACCTACACCTGCCGAAGGTGATAGCATTGCCGATATTATTAAAGCAATGGGTCTTGAGGATGTTGGAGCACCAGGAACAACAGCAGCACTGGCTATGTTGAACGATGCAGTTAAAAAAGCTGGACTTATGGCAAGTTCTTCTGTCGGTGGTTTGAGCGGTGCTTTTATTCCAATAAGTGAGGATATGGGAATGATTCGTGCAGTTCAATCAGGAAATTTATCTATTGAAAAATTGGAAGCTATGACATCCGTTTGTTCTGTTGGCTTGGATATGATTGCAATTCCCGGTGATACCCCAAGTGAAACTATTGCCGGTATAATTGCCGATGAAGCTGCTATTGGAATTATAAATGATAAAACAACAGCTGTAAGAATTATTCCTGCCTTTGGAAAGAAAGAAGGAGAATTCGTTGACTACGGTGGTTTATTAGGCAAGGCTCCTGTTATGGGAGTAAGAACATTAAGCAGTGCAAAATTTATAAACCGCGGTGGAAGAATTCCTGCTCCAGTAAGAAGTTTAACAAATTGAATTAATCCTAATCATAAATAGGAGGTAAAATGAAAAAGGGTCTATTAATTGCACTTGGAGTTGCAGCAGTAATAATTGTTATTATCTTACTTACAGTAAGTTGGGGTGTGGGAGTTTATAATAGATTAGTATCTTTGAACGAAAGTGTGAATCAAGCATGGAGTCAGGTAGAAAATCAGTATCAAAGAAGATATGATTTAATTCCTAATCTTGTTGAAACTGTTAAAGGTGTTGCTAATTTTGAGAAAGAAACATATACAGCAGTTACAGAAGCTCGAGCAAAAGTTGGACAGATTAGAATTACAGCTGACCAGCTCGGTGATGCTGAAGCATTTCAAAAATTTCAACAGGCACAAGATGGTTTAAGCAGTGCTCTCTCACGTCTACTTGTAGTTTCAGAAAATTATCCGCAATTAAAAGCAAATGAAAACTTTCTTCAACTTCAGGCTCAACTCGAAGGAACTGAGAACAGAATTTCTGTAGAAAGAATGAAATTCAATCAAGTAGTTCAAGAATATAATACACAAATAAAAAGATTCCCTGCATCTATAATTGCAAATATGACAGGATTCAAAGAAAAACAATATTTCCAGGCAGCACCAAATGCTGAACAGGCTCCAAAAGTTCAGTTTTGACAATAGAGTTTAATATGAAAAAAACTTTTTTATTTTTATTAATTCCATTTATAGTTATTCGTGCTCAGATTGAATTCCCAATCCTAAAAAATTATGCAAATGACTATACTTCTACTCTCTCAAATTCAGAACTTTCTTATCTAAACGATAAATTAAAAAGGTTTGACGACTCTACATCAAATCAAATTGTGTTTTTAATGATATCATCATTAAACGGTTATCCCATTGAATTATATACTTATGAAGTTGCCTCAAGAAATAAAATTGGGACAGCAAAGAATAATAATGGGGTTTTGTTTTTTGTTGCTAAAGATGACAGAAAAATGAGAATAGAAGTTGGTTATGGTCTGGAAGGAGCTCTTCCTGATGCTCTTGCAAGTTCAATACTTAGAAATGAAGTTCGTCCACACTTTAAGGGAGGTAATTATTTTGAAGGAATAAAAGCAGGTATTGATGCAATTATTTCTGCAACTAAAGGAGAATATAAAAGTGATAAAAAAGAGAAAGAAGAAGATGATATTAAATTTCCATTTGTTTATATAATAATGTTAATAATTTTTTTGTTATTAGCTCGAGGTGGTAGAGGAAGCGGAGGTGTAATTCCATGGTTAATAATTGGTTCCATGGGAGGAGGCAGAAGCAGAAGCTGGAGTGGGGGAGGTGGTTTCGGAAGTGGAGTTGGTGGCGGATTTGGTGGGTTTAGTGGAGGTGGAGGTTCATTTGGCGGAGGTGGGGCAAGTGGTAGTTGGTAATAAGTCTATGAATTATATATTTTTTATAAAATAATAAAGACTTTAATTATATTTTCTTTTGTATGAATCATTTATGTTCTTTAACTTTATTCTTAGAAATTTTGCTATAAGGTATTTTTTAAGATTTATTTGTAATGAGTATAACAAAATTCTTTCTGATAAATATAAAGTTTATATGTTGAGAAAACTTTTATAAACCTTATAAATAACAAATATTCTTGAATATAATCTTGTTTATTTAATTATAAATAAATCAAATAAAGAATTTTTCATAAAATTAAGGAGAAATTATTATGGCTATAATGATAACAGATGAATGCATCAACTGCGGTGCATGTGAACCCGAATGCCCGAACACTGCAATTTATGAAGGTGGTGCTGAATGGAAATTAGGGGATAAGACTTTTGGCGAAAATGACCCTGCTCCTTCTGGAGCTACAGGATTTTTCTCTGCTGACCGTTTTTATATTGTTCCTGATAAATGTACAGAATGTGTAGGATTTCATGATGAACCTCAATGTGCTGCTGTATGTCCTGTAGATTGCTGTGTTCCTGACCCAAATCATGTTGAAGATAAAGAAACACTTCTGAAGAAAAAGGAATATCTTGATAGTATAGGAAGATAAAAAGTTAATTTATAATCATAACTAAAATCAAAGGCTCGCATTGTCGAGCCTTTTATTAATTACGAAATTTATTAGTCTTTCTTATATACTTTTTATTTTTATAGGTAAATCATTTGATTATCTGAAAATTGTGTAATATGTGAATTCTTTTTATGATACTGTAACATTTGAAATCAACGACAGCAATAAAAATATTGTTGAGCTATTCTGGAATGGTAAAAATGATAATAATGAAGAACTTGCATCTGGAGTTTATATATTCACTGTACGAGGGTCGGGATTCAGTAAGTCGGTGAAATTAGTTTATATGAAATAAATTTGACCGCCAGGGTGTGAGTTAAAGTATAAATCATTCTTTACACTCTGGCGGTTTATAATTAATAAAGATATTTTATTACAGCAGTCACCGGAAAATGGTCTGAAGGATATTTCCCGTTCCTATTTGTTTTTATAATTCTGGAATCTATAGTTTCAAAATCTTTTGAAACAAAAATAAAATCTATTTTATCTCCGGAATCATCACCTTTGAAGTTATGGAATGTACCCTCATTGTTGCTTTTTTTATGCATTATTCTGTAAGTATCAATTAATTTAGAATTGAGAATGGATTTAATTGTTTCATCATTTTCACCGCAGTTGAAATCTCCTGTAAGAATGATGGGTTGAGTAATTTTCATTTCATAAATTTTTTTAATCAAAGCATCAGCACTCTTTCTTCTGGATTCTGAAGATTGATGATCAAGATGAAGATTGAAAACATAAATATTTTTACGTGTGAATTTATCAAATAATTTTGTCCATGTGCAGATACGGGTAATATTGTTCCCCCAGCTTTTTGAACCGGGAATTTTTGGTGTATCTGAAAACCAGAAAGTTTCTGTTGTATCCAGTATGAATCTTTCTTTTGAAAAAAGAATTGGAGAATATTCACCGGCTGTTTTTCCATCATCTCTGCCTGCTCCTGCAAAATTATAATTTTGCAGTTCAATTAATAACTCATCCAATTGAAACTTTAGCACTTCTTGCATTCCAATAATATCTGGGTTGTAATCTCTTACCACATCAAATAAAATTTCTTTTCTATTTTCCCAGCTGTTTTCTCCATCATCGGCAGTTCCATATCGAATGTTGAACGTCATAACTTTTATTTCTGTTGTATTATTCGAAATAGATTTTTTAATTAATGTACAACTCATTATCAAGAATGAAATAAAAGCTATAAAGCCATAGTTTACAACTGAACCTATTTTGATTTTTTTGTTTTTCATATCAATTCCTGATAAATTTATTAAATTTATATAGTCATTAATTAATTATACATAAACATAAAAATAAAATATGAAAATCGGCAAATACGTTTTACATGCAATTGAAACCTGTAAATTTTCTCTTGATGGCGGAGCGATGTTTGGAATAATTCCAAAACCACTCTGGCAAAATACAAATCCACCTGATGAATTAAACCGCGTAGAACTTAATGCAAGATGCTTGCTCTTAAAAAGCAGTGATAGAAAAATTTTAATTGATACAGGAATAGGTTATAACTGGGATGAAAAATTTAGTCGCATTTATAATATTGAGCATACAGAGATGGATTTGCTAAAATCACTATCAGCTCTTAATATAAAATCAGAGGAAATAACGGATGTTTTATTAACCCACCTGCACTTTGACCATACTGGCGGTGCAACAAAATTAGAAAATAATAAATGGATTCCTGCTTTCCCAAATGCAAAATATTATGTTCAAAAAAAACATTTTGAATGGGCAGTTAATCCATCTGAACGAGACAGAGCAAGTTTTGTTACAAATCGTTTTATGCCTTTGTATGAATCAGGTGTGTTAAACTTGTTAAACGAAGAAGAATATTTTGATGATGAAATTCAAATACTAATTTCAAATGGTCATACCTTTTCTCAGCAGCTGATTAAAATTTCGGATTCATCAACAACGATTCTTTTTTGTAGTGACTTATTTCCTTTTACTTCTCATATCTCTCTGCCATACATAACAGGTTACGATTTGCAACCATTAGTAACATTAAAAGAAAAGAAAGATATTTTGAACAAAGCTGTTGAACAAAACTGGATTATATTTTTCGAACATGACCCTTTCACATTGGCTGCTACAATTACAAAAAATGAAAAGGGTTTTATTGTTAATGAAAAATTTACGGAGCTAAAGTGATTAACGAAGAAGGATTTAAGAAAGTTTGTAAATATTCTGAACTAAAAGAGAAAGTTGGAAAACAATTTTTTGTTGATGATGTAGAAATTGCCATATTTAAAGTAGATGGCAGAGTTTATGCATTGAGTAATATCTGCCCACATCAAAAGACTCACTTGATTTATGAAGGTGAAATTGAGAATGATAAAGTTTTATGTCCAATTCATGGCTGGGCTTTTGAATTATCAACAGGTAATTTAGCAGGTAATAGAAAAGGTCTCACTTCATATGAAGTGAAAATTATTGATAACGATGTATTTGTAAAAGTTTCTAAAAAATCATTAAACTGGTAAAATATTTATGACTTCTTTAATGAAAATGAATTAGCAAAAAATGAAGTTAACAAATCAAATAGTAATTGCAAAAGCAAAAGAACTCGGATTTGATTTGATTGGTTTTGCACGGGCAGAAATATTAGAAAAGGAAATAAAAAATCTCAAAGTTTGGTTAAGCAAAGGTTATAATGCAACTATGGAATACATGAATAAAAATATTGAAAAGAGATATGATGTTAAAAATATACTTCCAGAAGCTAAGAGTGTTATTTCTCTTGCAATAAATTATTTTGTGAATGATAATTACACAAATAAAAATGGTACTGGCAAAGTATCGCGTTATGCATGGGGTAAAGATTATCATTTAATAATGTGGGAAAAATTAGAAATACTCGAAGATGAATTAAAAGCAATCGAGCCATCATTTCAATCGAAATCTTATGTAGACACAGGTCCAGTTATGGATAAAGTTTGGGCAGTAAAATCAGGAGTCGGATGGATGGGAAAACATACAAATGTAATTTCAAAAGAAATTGGCAGCTGGTTTTTTTTAGCTACAATGATAACAAACTATGAATTTGAATATAACGAACAAATACCAGACCATTGTGGTTCATGCAGAGCTTGTATTGATGCCTGTCCAACTGGTGCAATAATAAATGAATATGTTATTGATTCAAATCGTTGCATTTCATTTTTAACAATTGAAAATAAAGGAGAAATTCCAGAGGAGTTCAAAGACAAATTTGATAACTGGATTTTTGGTTGCGATATCTGTCAGGATGTTTGCCCATGGAATAAAAAATTTTCTAAACCTACATCAGAACATGAATTCAATTCAAAAGAAAATAAAGAACTCGAAATAGATAAAATCCTGAATATGACAGAAGAAGAATTCAAAGAAAGATTTCAATCCAGTCCGATTAGTAGAGCTAAATTAAACGGCTTGAAAAGAAATGCTAAATTTATAGTTTCATAAAAGATGAATCTTTCATTAAAGTTTACCATCTAATGAAAAACAAAAAAATAAAAATGAATAAATTTACAGTACACAAATATGGAGATTGGTATGGAAGAAAATCATCATAAAGTAGTGATAATTGGTTCTGGACCAGCAGGACTAACAGCAGCACTTTACACAGCGAGAGCAAATCTAAATCCCGTTGTATTTGAAGGTATGCAGCCGGGCGGACAATTAACAATTACTACAGAAGTTGAAAATTATCCCGGGTTCGAAAATGGTATTCAGGGTCCTGAACTTATGGATATAATGAGAAAGCAAGCCTGCAAATTTGGTGCAAAATGTTTCTTCAAGAGTGTTACTGAAGTTGATTTTTCGAAAAGGCCATTTGTGATTAAAGCAGAAAATGAAATTCACACAGCTGATGCAGTTATAATTGCTACAGGAGCCTCTGCAAAATTGCTGGGACTCGAAAGTGAAAAAAAATATATGGGATATGGAGTTTCTGCTTGTGCAACCTGCGATGGATTTTTCTTTAAGGACTTAAAAGTTCTTGTTGTTGGTGGTGGAGATACAGCAATGGAAGAAGCAATATATCTAACAAAATTTGCTTCTGAAGTTACTATTGTTCATCGAAGAGATGAATTTAGAGCTTCGAAGATAATGGTAGACAGGGCAAAAAAGAATCCTAAAATTAAATTTATTACCAATGCTGTTATAAAAGAAATTCTTGGCAAAGAAGAAAATGGTAGAAAATTTGTAACAGGTGCAGTTTTACAAAGTACAAAAGATAATTCTATCTGGGAAGTTCAAGCAGACGGAATTTTTATGGCAATTGGGCATCAACCAAATACATCGTTATTCAAAGGACAACTTGAACTTGATGAAACAGGTTATATAATTGTTCAACCTGGAACAACAAAGACAAGTGTAGAAGGAGTTTTTGCAGCAGGTGATGTAGCAGATAAAAAATACAGACAGGCTATAACAGCCGCTGGAACTGGATGTATGGCAGCTTTGGATGCTCAGCATTGGCTCGAAGAACACGAATTAGCATAAATTAAAGGTCGAGCTTAACTCGACCTTTTTTTGTCTCTTTCTCCTAATTTACGTGCTACAAAAAATGCTACAACAAATCCAAGCCCTAACATTACAAAGATAAGTAAAGGAACCCATTCATCAATTCCTGTATAGCCTTCGATTAGAACTCCTGTGCCTAAACCAATTCCAAAGAAAAGAATTATAATTCCAGCTTTAAGTAAGCTGTAAGCATCTCTTCTTGATTTTAATAGTTCAATCATTTGGTCATATGAAAGTCCCTTTTCTATCATTAATTGCTTTTCTTTAGAACGAAAGTAAAAAAATGTTACCAGTACTATTCCAGTAACCACAATTGCAACTATTGGTATGAACAGTGCTATTAATCCTTCGCCCATTTTAATTCTCCTTGTTTGTTAATTTTTTAATTAAACAATAAAAAAACTTTATTAATTCTATGCACATAATTTTTTCTTTCTCTATAGCTTATGACTACAAGTTAGTATGATAGGTTACAGAAATAATTGATTATTGATATATAATAAATTAGGTTTATGCATAGAAAATATTTTCAACGGATCTGTAACCATTTGAGAGGGATGTTAGTCATAAATAGTGATGAAAAATTTAACTGACATAGAAATAATAGAATCGGTAAAAAAAGGGAATACAGCTGATTTCTCTTTAATAATAAATCGTTATAAAGATAGAGCATTTAATCTTTTAAAGAGATTATTAAAAAATGAAATGGACGCAGAAGAAGCATTGCAGGATTGTTTCTTAAAGGCATTTAATTCTCTCAATTCATTTAGGTACGATTCTCAATTTTCTACATGGTTTTATAAAATTGTTTACAATACAGGATTGACAAAACTAAGTTCAAAGAAAAGAAAAATAGAACAGGAAATGACATCAATTGATGAACATTTTGACCTTGCAGATTATGATAATGAAATTTATTCATCAACAGAAAATCCAAAAGAATATATTCTTAAGATGATAGATAAATTGCCAATACGCAGTGCACTTGTTTTGATTATGTATTATGTTGATGGATTTTCAATTAATGAAATAAGTAAAGTTTTAGGAACCTCGCTTGTAAATACAAAAGTAATGCTGCATCGCTCAAGAAATGCATTGAGGGATTTAATTCTTAAACATAATTTTCAGGAGGAAATATTATGAATGATTATCTCGATGAATTAATGAATGATTATATAGATAATTCTTTGAGCACAGAAAAAATTAATGAGCTCAACAGCATTATGGAAAAAAATGAAAATGCATTAAAAAAATTAAAAGCACTTCGTTTTGTTGATGGGGTATTAAAAAGCATTGAAGTATATCCTGCCCCGGAAAATATTACTGAAAAAGTTATGAAATTAATTTTTAAGAAGTCCAATAAGATAAAACGAAGTGTAAATAAATTTATGGTTTCTGTTTTTTCGTTCTTAACTTTAATTTTATTAACAATATGTTCTGTAGGTTTGTGGATTGTAATAAAGGAATCATCTTCAATCAGTGTTTCTGATAAATTAAATGATTTTCTTAAGAAGGGAATTTCTTTTGTAAATAATTATATGAATAATAATTTATTTTTATTAATTACATCATCAATGACATTAATAACTATAACTGCACTTTATTTTATAATCGAATCTCACAAGGACTTCAAAAATAAATTGAAAAATATTTCATAACTCTATTTTAAATTCATCAGCTTAAATATTTCATCTCTTACAGTTGAACTTATTTAATGCCAATCGAGTTTTATTAAGAAATCCAGGAGGAACTATGAAAAATTTAAGCAAGAAATTTGTTCTCTTCGTTATAATAATTTTTATGAATCAAATTTATGCTGTTGGAGAAAACAAAATGAAAAATTCAATTTATGATATAACTGTAAAAGACATAAATGGAAAAGAAGTAAAACTGTCTGACTACAAAGGCAAAGTGTTATTAGTAGTTAATGTAGCAAGCAAATGCGGTTTTACTCCTCAATACGAGGGTTTGCAAAAAATTTATGAAAAATATAAAGATAAAGGTTTTGAAATCTTAGCATTCCCTTGCAATGATTTTGGCGGACAAGAACCGGGTTCAAATGAAGAAATAAAAGAATTTTGTTCAACAAATTACAATGTGACTTTTAAATTATTTGATAAAATAAAAGTATTGGGAAACGAACGAGCCTTGCTGTATGAAAGATTAATAAACAGCGATAATGTAGAAAAGGGTGATGTAAAATGGAACTTCGAAAAATTTCTTATAGATAAAAATGGAACTATTAGAGCAAGATTTAGAAGCAAAGTTAAACCAGAAAGCGAAGAGATAACAAAAGAAATTGAAAAGCTTTTAAACGAATAGAAGTTTATGTTGAATGGAATGGTGGAATAATGGAATGATGGAATAATGGGTTATAATTAAATTCTTAAAAATGACTTTGTGAATATTTTATGTTCTTATTGGAAATTAAGCAGGAACACCTATTAGGTAAAAGGTGAAAAGGCTCGAAAATATTCGAGCCTTTGTTGTTTTAAAAAACAGTTGATTTTTTTTTTACAATAATTATTATATTGAACAAAAAATTTTAATATAAAAGTAAATAATAGGGCACACATGGGGGCATAGCCATGAGGAGAGTAGCATTTTTAATTTCAGTAGTAATAATTGTTTTAATTAATTCCTGCGGAGAAGGAATAACCGAACCACAGCCGGGAAGAAGAGATTATGTCTGGACGGTGGATACAATTAATCCAGGTAATGAATCTTTATATTTAGGAAGAATATGGGGGAGCTCACCAAATGACGTCTGGGCAGTAGGTACTAGTAGTTGGTCGGCAACAAGTATTTGGCATTATGATGGGGTAAAGTGGAAAACAGATTCGATTCCTAGGAAGGTAAATCCACAAGCTATATTTGGGTTGTCTAGTTCTGAAGTATGGTTAGGAAATTACAATAGTACAATATGGAAATATGATGGTTTACAATGGTCACTGTTTGGTGAATATAAAATTGATGGCTATAACATACTTAATATTAATAATTTTGATGGAATGTCATCTTCTAATATTTATGGTGTTGGTTTTGTGGAGTTATATGGTGCAAATAAATGGAAAGCTATTATAATGCATTATAATGGAATATATTGGAGTCTCATTGATATACCTGAAACTAAAGTGAGTTTTGAAACTATTGCAGTTGAACCTAATAGTGGTATATTAGTAATAAGTGGTACAGTTTATGACCCAAATGGATTTATTGCAAAAGTATACTGCTGGGATGGAAAAGAACTAAAAGAGTTATTATCAGACTATGGCTGGTCATTTGTGATAAGACTTGGTGATGAAATATTTGTTACTAATGCTTCAAGAATATATAAATATTCTAATAAAAATCTTACTTTTTGGAAGGATAACAATGGTACGGGAATAAATGGAAATATTATTTGTGGTAGAAGTAGAAATGATTTTTTTATTGGTGGAATTAATGGTATATATCACTATGATGGGAAAGAGTTCAAAATTATATATGAAACTAATTTGACGGTACAGAGAGGTATAACTTTTGACAAAGATGTTTTTTTTATTGGAACAGACTATATCAATGGTAAAAATAATATAATTCATGGACAATTAAAGTAGGAGGATTGAGCAAAAAAATAATGAGAGGGTGATTGCCGCACCCTCTCACAAACGCAAATAAAAATTAGGCTGCTCACCTAAACCTTTGCTTAGCATAGGCATTTTTTATTTGCATTCCAATAGTATTAATTTTTTTTAACTTTTTAAACTGTGGAGGAAAAAATGAAAAAAAATATTGTATTATTCTTTACAGCAATTCTTTTAACTTTAGGTTCGGAAAAATTAAAAGCACAATATATTTCTTTTGAACCTCATTATGGTGATGTTTATATATGTCCGGGGACAAGTTCAACAGCAAGAATAAACTTATATTGGACTTGGGCTTTAACATCATATCCTTATTCTTATGCTGCTTATGCAAAACTTAAAACAGGAATAAAAGATTATGAAGCTAATATAAAAGGAACTAATCGAGGATCGTTCCCTGAATATTTTGATTTACCCTCTGGAACATATTCTTGGACAATGGAATTATATGAGTTTTTTAATGAATTAGAAGGTTTTGTAAAAACAGCTTCGGTTACAAATGTATTTTATGTTAAATATAAGTTATATGCAGCAAATAATTTTTCAGGAGGTATAATTAACCTCGAAGGTTCAACTGTACAATCAGGTTCAAGTGTTATTAAATTAGTAAATCAAAATGTATAAGTAGGAGCTATAGATCAAAATGATGGTCAAGGTTATTATAGAATATGGAACTCTAATGAAATTAATAAAAGTAATTGGAAGATAAATAATAATCCTATAAACAATGCAACATCTCGTAATTATTCATATACGGTTACAATTAACGATAATGGTGCAACGTTAGTTGCTGATCTTAAAAAACTCTGCAATGTCACTTTCCAGAATAATTTTGTTGGTGTGGGCAATAGCGGAACAATAAAAGTAAATGGGACACAATACAATTCTCCCACAACACAATTTCAAGTAGTAGAAGGCAATACAATAACAGCAGAAGCACAATATTATTATCATATAAATGGAATTGATTATACATTTACAAATTGGAGTGATGGTTCGACATCATTGTCAAAAACATTTACAATAAATACACATAATCAAATTACAGCAAATTATAGAGGGAAACCGACAAATAATGGAGAGAATATTCATTTTGGAAGTCTAGTAGGAGCACCAATAGAGATATACTGGACTGATAATCCCAATGTGAATGTAACCCAGTATCAGATATGGAGGAAAGTAAAACATAATGGAGTAGTAGGCTCGGAGAGATTAATCGGGACAGTAGGAAGAGGGGTTGGAAGATATGTAGATTATGATTATGTATTAACATCGAGTTATACTGATGATTTATTGATGTATGATGTTCGAGCATATTATTCAGTAGAGGGGACATATTCCGACCCGAATTATGAATCGGTATATGGAGCTGAAGCATTGTTTAAGAAAGGAGGAGAAAGTAAGCCGGTAGAATATTCCATGGAAGTATATCCTAATCCATTTAATCCAAGCACAACAATAAGTTATCAATTGCCGGAAAAGAGTATAGTTACAATAAAGGTATATGATATGCTGGGAAGAGAGGTAAAAGAACTGATAGAGGAAATAAAAGAAGCTGGATATTACAAATTAGAATTTAACGGTAGTGAACTGTCAAGTGGAATATATATATGCACAATAAGAGCAAATAAGTTTAACAAAAGTATAAAATTGATGCTCATTAAGTAAAAGGCTCGAAAATATTCGAGCCTTTGTAATAATGTTCTTAAAATTGTGTAAAAGTCAAATATCATCGAAAGAGGTATTCCCGAATAATTGATTATTCAAATCAAAAGCAAAAAAGAGACTGTAAAATAATTTGTGTAAATGGACTTTAATAAAACTGTTATGAACGATGAGTCCACAAAGAAATTAAAAGTTTATAATGCTTTATAAAGCTACTGACTTACTGTAAATTTGATATGAAATCATAGTGAGAAGATTAGTAATTATTATTTATTTTAAATAATTTTTTTCTGACATTTATTTTTCAAAGTCACTTAATTATAAATAATTTTAATGTTACGGAAAAAATTATAATGACTACAGAAGAACTTTATAAAAAGTTTAGTAAGAAACTTAAGCTGTTTATTGGCAAGAGGGTCAGCAATCAAATCGAAATTAATGATATACTTCATGAAGTATTTATAAAAATTCATAATAACATTGTAACACTCAAGAATTCAGAAAAATTGGAAAGCTGGATATATCAAATAACTCGAAACACAATAATTGATTATTATCGTTCAAATAAAACTGAAAAAGAAGTGATAAGCTTTGAAGAGGACAATAATGCAGTTAATAAAGGTAATGAAGAAGGTGTATTAAAGTTCATCGAAGAAAATCCCCATAAAAGAATTGCAAAAGGATTGAAAGAATTTATTGACCAGCTACCGGGTATTTATAAAGAAGCCATTAAGTTGATAGAATATGAAGGACTAACTCAAAGACAAATGGCTGAAAGACTTGAGATTTCATTATCAAATGCAAAATCGAGGGTACAACGAGGCAGAAAAATATTAAAAGAACTTTTGATGCAATGCTGTCATTTTGATTTTGATAAGTATGGAACTATAATCGATTATCACGAAATTCATTGTTGCTGTTGTCATCTTCATCCTGAACAGCCCGCAAAAAATTTGCATCCTTCCAAATAAATCTCCGTCTATTGATTTAGAAATCTAAATTATTAGATAGGAGATGCTGCCATGATTAATGAACTTTTCAAAATTTTCAATTTTATATTCGAACATTTAATTAGAGTTTGGCCCTATTTGCTGATTACCATTCCAGTAGCTGTAACAATTAGAATGTCGGGTGCTTCAAAATATATTAACAAAGCATTTAATACAAGACCGCTGATTGCAATATTTTTAGCAACAATAGTTGGCGCATTTAGTCCATTTTGTTCATGTTCTGTTATTCCAATAATTGCATCGTTGCTTATTGGTGGAGTTCCTTTAGCTCCAGTAATGTCGTTCTGGCTTGCTTCGCCATCAATGGATCCTGAAATGTTTTTCTTAAGTGTTACAACACTGGGCTGGAATTTAGCAGTATGGAGATTAGCATCAACTTTTATGATGAGTCTTTCTGCAGGTTTTATTACTCATTATCTTGTTAAGAAAAACTGGATTACAAATGAAGATACGTTAAAAGCTCACTCAAACAGTTCAAGAAGTAATTTAGCAATTATAAAAGAAATAGTTGTGGAAATTTATTCCTATGGAAAAAGTTTGATAATAAAAATATTATCACCAAAATTAGAGATAGTAAATGTAGCTGGTGCTGATATAAATTCAACTTGTTGTAGTTCTTCAACTAAGTCATTTCAAAGTGATATGAATAAAAATGATTCCAAAATTAAAATGAATAATTTATTAGCAAGTTCAGAAATAAATATAAGTGGAAATAATTGTGTATGTTCAAATAATTCAACTGAAGAAAAAATAGTAAAAGATGACAACAATTCAGAATCTGTTTGTTATAGTAAACCAGGAAAAAATGAAAAAGTAGAAAGCAGTAAATCTGAATCAACTTGTTGTGGAGGTTCACAAAAAGGAGATGATAAAAAAGACAATAATTTAGCATGCTGTGACAGCTCAAATAAAAAAAGTTTTAACAAACATAAATTCTTAAGCAAATTAAGTAAAGAAGCTTACAGTGCAGCAATTATGGTTTTAAAGTTTATGGCACTTGCCTACTTTCTCGAAGCTTTGATTGTATTTTATGTTCCATCAGAATTAGTAAAGTTGTTGTTAGGGAAAAACCAATTTTTATCAATAATACTTGCTGCATTAATGGGTGTTCCGATTTACACGAGCACTATGCCTGCGTTAGCCTTAGTAGGAGGTTTATTAATTCAAGGTATGGCTCCAGCTGCTGCCCTGGCTTTTTTAATATCAGGTCCAACTACTACTATTCCAGCTATGGCTGCTGTATGGAATCTTGCAAATAGAAAAGTATTTCTTTTATATGTTGGTTTTACTTTAACAGGCGCAATTACAAGTGGATTATTTTATTATACATTCTATTTGATTTTTTAAAATGTGATTAACTATTGTAGAGCGAAATAATATTTTTCGCTCTACAATAAATATGAATTAACTTTCATTTTCATTTTTTGCAGACATCTTTGCTGCAATCATATCACGGTGATTGAGTTTGAGATTATTTGAAATTATTCTGATTAAATGTTCCTCGTATTTATTCAATACATTATCTGCATAAATTAATTTCCATAGATTTTTTACTAGTTCGAATTTTTCATCATTATTAAAATGATTATTAATTATATCTGTAAATTCATATAAACTCACACTTTTTATAATCCTTTCTTCTGCTATATCAATAAGTTCATGAAGCTGTTCATCATTTAGATTAAACATTTCTTTTAAAATTTTTCTGAAAAGAATATATTCTTCTTTTGAAAAATGATTATCAGATTTTGCAATTTCCAAAAAGAGAGCTGCAGTTACTATTTGAATTTTCTGTTCTTGATTGACAGAATCGTTTGTCTCTTTGTCATTGAAAATTTTTTTTATGAATGATAACATTTCTACCACCTGAATTTTTTTGTTCTATTAAAAATAGAATTTTATTAAAAATCAATCTTTTTCTTTAAAAATGATTTTTTATTTTGCGTGTAAAATTACAATAAAACAATTGAATAATTTTTTTATTTTTTTCAAAAGTAATTGCTTGATATAAATTAATTTGTTAAGTTGTAAACACTCTTCGTCACCGAAAATTCGAAATAATTTTGTCAAAATTAATCAATGGTATTTTAAATAGATTAAAAGATTGGAGTTGTAAATGAAAATTAATCGTCTCTTTACAACAGCGGGCAAAGACCCATTAGAATCAATTGAGTTTGTTAAAAGAACATCAGAAATCAAAAATCCTGATGGTTCAATTGTTTTTAAAATGGATGAAGTTATTGTGCCTAAAGATTGGTCGCAAGTTGCGACTGATGTTATAGCACAAAAATATTTTCGTAAAGCGGGGGTCCCTAAACTTCTAAAGAAAGTAAAAGAAGATGGAGTGCCAAAATGGCTTCAGCCTTCAACAGCAGATAGTAAACTGGAAGAACTTCCAGAAAAAGATAGATACACCTCGGAAACTGACGCTCGCCAAGTTTTTCATCGAATGGCGGGAACATGGACCTACTGGGGCTGGAAAGCTAATTATTTTGATACTGAAGAGGATGCAAAAGCATTCTATGATGAATTAGTCTATATGCTTGCTAAACAATATGCAGCACCTAATTCACCACAATGGTTTAATACAGGCTTAAACTGGGCATATGGAATTAATGGTCCTGCTCAGGGTCATTATTATGTTGATTATCAAACAGGCGAATTAAAAAAATCTGAGGATGCATATACACATCCACAGCCTCATGCATGTTTTATTCAATCAATTAAAGATGACCTTGTGAATGAAGGTGGCATAATGGACTTGTGGGTTCGTGAAGCTCGTTTATTTAAATATGGTTCAGGAACGGGAACAAACTTTTCTGATATCCGTGGTGCAAACGAACCATTAAGTGGAGGCGGAAAATCTTCAGGTTTAATGTCATTTTTGAAAATTGGCGATAGGTCTGCAGGTGCAATTAAGTCAGGTGGTACA
Source organism: Rosettibacter primus (assembly GCF_036860675.1). Lineage (NCBI taxonomy): Bacteria > Pseudomonadati > Ignavibacteriota > Ignavibacteria > Ignavibacteriales > Melioribacteraceae > Rosettibacter > Rosettibacter primus. The sequence goes on along the minus strand of NZ_JAYKGK010000002.1, from coordinate 289,254 downwards.
ACACGACGAGCAGCAAAAATGGTTACTCTTGATATTGACCATCCTGATATTGAAGAATACATCAATTGGAAAGTTGTTGAAGAACAAAAAGTAGCTGCACTTGTTACAGGCTCTAAAATTTGCAACTACCATCTTAACAATATTATGAAAGCTTGTTATGATGAACATCCTGAAAATGATCGTTTTAACAAAAGAACAAACCTCAAACTTCGGAGAGCGGTTATTGAAGCTCGAAAAGCTCATGTCCCAGAAAATTATATTGACAGAGTTATTAAACTTGCTAAGATGGGATTTAAATCAATTCATTTTCCTATATATGATACTGACTGGAATTCTGAAGCATATGCAACTGTATCGGGACAAAATTCAAATAACTCTGTTCGTGTAACAAATGAATTTATGAATGCAGTTCTAAACGATAGAGAGTGGAAGTTATACTGGAGAACAGAAAAGAAAAAAGCAGAGCGAGAAGGAAGAGAACCAAAACCGTACAAAATTTTGAAAGCAAAAGATTTGTGGGATCAAATTGCTTATGCAGCATGGTCTTGTGCAGACCCGGGTTTGCAATTTGATACAACAATTAATGAATGGCATACATGTCCAAATAGTGGAAGAATTAGAGCATCTAATCCATGCAGCGAATATATGTTTCTCGACGACACTGCATGCAATTTAGCCTCACTTAATCTTGTTAAATTTTATGATGATGAAAAAGGAATTTTTGATATAAAAGCTTATCGTCATGCAGTAAGACTATGGACTATTGTTCTTGAAATCAGTGTACTGATGGCTCAATACCCGAGCAAAGAAATTGCAAAAAAAAGTTATGAGTTTAGAACACTTGGTTTGGGTTATGCAAATCTTGGCTCATTGTTAATGCGTCAGGGAATTCCGTATGATAGTAAGGAAGCTTTTGCAATTTGTGGAGCACTAACTGCAATAATGCACATGCACTCTTATGCAACTTCGGCAGAAATGGCAAAAGAACTTGGTCCATTTCCCCGTTACGAAGAAAATAAAGAAGCAATGCTGCGTGTAATAAGAAATCATCGTCGTGCAGCTTATAATGTTCCAAATAAAGAATATGAAGGTTTATCAATTTATCCAATGGGTATAAATCCTGAATTTTGTCCTTCTGATTTACTTGAAGCTGCACGCGAAGATGCAGACTTAGCTCTGGAACTTGGTGAAAAATATGGTTATCGTAATGCACAGGTTACTGTTATTGCTCCTACTGGAACTATTGGTCTGGTTATGGATTGCGATACAACAGGCATCGAACCAGATTATGCATTAGTAAAATTCAAAAAATTAGCAGGGGGTGGTTACTTTAAAATAATTAATCAATCAATTCCTCCTGCACTAAAGAAATTGGGTTATAACGAAGAGCAAATTCGTGAAATAGTAAAATATGCAAAAGGTTCAGGAACACTTGTTGGCTGTCCTTATATCAATCATGAATCTCTTAGAGCAAAAGGATTTACAGATGAAATAATTAACAGAATAGAATCAGTTCTTCCTACAGTATTTGACTTGAGTTTTGCGTTCAATAAATATACTATCGGAGAAAAATTTCTTAAGAATAATCTCGGTTTTACAGATGAACAAATCAATGATTATGGTTTTGACCTTTTGACCGAACTTGGTTTTACAAAAGAAGAAATTACTGTAGCTAATGACTATGTTTGTGGAACAATGACCATTGAAGGTGCTCCTTTCTTGAAACATGAACATTATTCAGTTTTTGATTGTGCAAATAAATGCGGCAAAAAAGGAACAAGATTTATTAATTATGAAGCACACATATACATGATGGCTGCAGCACAGCCTTTTATCTCTGGTGCTATTTCTAAAACTATTAATCTTCCAAACTCAGCTGAAATTGATGATATTAAAAATGCTTATATGCTTTCATGGAAATTAGGATGCAAAGCAAATGCACTGTATCGTGATGGTTCAAAACTTTCTCAACCACTAAATACAATGACAGAAGAAGAAGTTGAAGAAATTCTCGAAAAGAAAGAAGAAAATGATATTGTCAAAATTGCTGAAAAAATTATTCATCGATATATTGCTAAGAGAAGAAGATTGCCAGATAGAAGAACTGGCTATACTCAAAAAGTAAAAATAAATGGTCAATCAGTTTATTTGAGAACAGGTGAATATGAGAATGGTCAATTAGGAGAAATATTTATTGATATGCACAAAGAAGGTGCTGCCTTTAGAAGTTTGCTAAACTGTTTTGCTATAGCAATTTCTCTGGGCTTACAACATGGTGTACCTCTCGAAGAATTTGTTGATGCATTTGTATTCACAAGATTTGAACCAAGTGGCATTGTTACAGGACACAAGAGAATTAAAATGGCAACGTCTGTAATTGATTATATTTTCCGAGAACTTGCAGTAACATATCTCGGAAGAAACGACCTTGCACATGTGGACGAAGAAGAAGTAACAAGCAAGAGCAACTCAAGTAGTGGTGAGTATCGTTCGTTGGTTGAAGGTGAAATTGAAGGCGAGGAAGTTGTAAGTGAAAGAATGATTGAACTTGATAATAAAACTAACGATAATAAAAACGGGAACAGCATCAGAGAAAAAGTTAAATTGATAACTTCAAATGATCCGGTTCTAAAAGCAAGAGAAAGAGGCTACACCGGCGATATTTGTCCAGAATGCCAAAGTATGACTATGGTAAGAAATGGAACATGTTTGAAATGTATGACTTGCGGTGCTACCACAGGTTGTAGTTAATAAATTATAAAGGGATTTTATAAAGGGGCTTGAATGCCCCTTTTTTATTATTATATTAACCAAGTAAATTCATTGACTTTTAGAATCAAAACGGATACTTTTTTATCCTTAAAATTTTTATATGATTAAAAAATTCTAAATGATATCTGATAACATAAAAAGACTTGAAGAAAAAATTCTCAATAAATGCAGTTCACTTGGCAGAGACAGGAATGATATTAAATTGATTGGTGTTACAAAAACACAACCTATTGAAATCATTAGACAAGCAGTAGATGCAGGTTTAAAAGATATTGGAGAAAATAAAGCTCAGGAATTAAAAGAAAAATATGAAAAGCTGACAAACGGAATTAAATGGCATTTTATTGGTCATCTACAAACAAATAAAGTTAAATATGTAATTAAGGCTGCTGACTTTATTCATTCTGTAGATTCAATAAAACTTGCAGAGGAAATAAACAAAAGAGCTTTTCAAATTGGAAAGCGGCAAAATGTTCTTCTTGAAATTAAAACTTCGAACGAAGCAACGAAATTTGGCTTAGTAGATGAAAAAGAAATTTTTGAAACAGCTGAATATTGTGTTAAATCTTCCAATTTGAATCTAATTGGACTGATGACAATCGCACCTTTTACAGATAATACTGAACTGATAAGAAAATCATTTATTCAGCTCAGAAAATTAAAAGAAAAGTTGAATGATTCTGGTTTTCATTTGACTGAACTTTCAATGGGAATGAGTAACGATTTTGAAATTGCCATTGAAGAAGGCTCAACAATGCTAAGAATTGGGACAGCCATTTTTGGTGAAAGAATTAATAATTAAGGGGAATTAAAATGAAATTTACCCCGTTTGGAATTAAAAATCAGGAATTTAACAAATCGGTCCGCGGCTACGACCGCGATGAAGTCAAAGCTTTTCTTGAAAAACTTGCTGATGAATTTGAAAGACTTCAAAATGAAAATGAAAAACTGTTAAAAGAACTCGAAGAAAAAGAAGAACAGCTTAAAGAATTCAAAAAGATAGAAAAAAATTTACAGAATGCTTTGTTGAGTGCTACTGAATCTACAACAAAAGCAGTTGATTCTGCAAAAAAACAATCCGCACTTATATTGAAGGAAGCTGAAATTAAAGCATCCCAAATTATTGAGAAGGCAAAAGAGAATGCAAGTGCAATTCGTGATTCAGTTATTAAATTAAGAGAAGAAAAGAAGTTGCTAATATCAAAAATCAAAGCAATGCTTGAAACACAATCAAACCTACTCGAATTGGGTTCGCAAACAAAAGAATTAGAAATTAAAAAGAGAGAAAAAATAACAGAAGAAAAGGACAATCAAACAGAAATAAATGTTGATGATATATTGGAGAAATTACTATGAGTCAATTAATCAAAATGATTAATGAAACACTCGAAGTAATTCGAAAGAAAACAACAAAGAATTATGAAATAGGAATAATCCTTGGCACAGGCCTTGGCGGCCTGGTAAAAGAAATTGAAATCGAACACCAGATTGACTATGCAGATTTGCCTCACTTTCCAATTTCTACAGTTGAATCTCATCATGGCAAATTAATTTTCGGAAAAATAGCCGGAAAAAATGTTGTAGCAATGCAGGGAAGGTTTCATTATTATGAAGGTTATACAATGCAACAAATTACCTATCCTGTTCGAGTAATGAAATTTCTTGGTGTTAAAACATTACTTGTTTCTAATGCTTGTGGTGGTATGAACCCTCTGTTTAGAAGAGGTGATATTATGTTAATGGTAGACCACATAAATTTACTTGGCGATAATCCATTAATTGGAAAGAACGAAGATGAGCTCGGACCTAGATTTCCTGACATGAGCGAGCCTTATAGTCTTGAATTAATTAAACTTGCAGAAGAAGCAGCTCTTGAAAATAAAATTAAAATTCAGAAAGGTGTTTATGTTGCTGTTCCAGGTCCAAATTTAGAGACAAAAGCAGAATATAGATTTTTAAGAGCTATTGGAGCTGATGTGGTTGGAATGTCAACTGTCCCGGAAAATATTGTAGCAAATCATATGGGAATAAAGGTTCTTGGCATCAGCATAATTACAGATGAATGTTTCCCCGAAGCTTTAAAACCTGCTTCTCTTGAAGATATCATAGCGGCAGCTAACGAAGCAGAACCTAAAATGACATTAATTATGAAAGAGGTTATTAAAAAATTATGAACGAAAAAAAAACAATTTATTATGCTACCGCCGTATTACTTGCTTTGATTATTTTTGGGTCTAATTTTTTGAGCACTGATATATTTCAGGCTGGGTATCAAAATTTTGCAGTCTGGTTTGTTCTTTCAATTTTTGCTTTTGCCTGCGGATGGTTGATAAATCGAACTCTGGGTTATAACCATGGCGGGAAAGTAATATTTGCTGTTATTGTATCTTCTGTTTTTCTAACAATAATTTTAATTTCATTGTTTAGTGAATATTTTGGCTTAGGTAATTTACTTGTAGAGAATATGATTTTGTATACACTTCGAAATATTACACTTGGTGCAATGGGACTATTTGGAATGGTTGTATGTGAACTTCTTATTATTCAAAAAGAAAGTAATGCCGGAAAAAAGAAATTAGATGAAATTAAAAAGTTGCTGGCCTCGGCTCAAAGAGAAGCACAAATTATTGTTGAGGAAGCAAGATTAAAAGCAGATAAAATTCTTTACGATGCCCAAAAAGCTGCAGACGAAATCTTAGAAAAGAAAAAATATATTGAAACACAATTAAAAGAATTTATTGCTGCAGAAAAAGAATTAATAAAAAAATATGAATCTGAAGAAGAATAATTATTAACAATCTAAATACAGAGAAAAAGATGTTTAAGCAATTTGACGAAAAAATTAATTATCCTGAAATCGAAGAACAAATTCTAAAGTTCTGGCAGGAAAATAAAATTTTTGAAAAAAGCATCTCTTCACGAGATGAAAGCAAACCCTTCACATTTTATGAAGGTCCTCCTACTGTCAATGGTAAACCGGGAATCCATCATGTAATGGCAAGAACTTTAAAAGACCTTGTTTGCCGTTATAAAACAATGAAAGGATTCCGAGTTCAAAGAAAAGCTGGATGGGATACTCACGGATTGCCAATTGAAATTGCTCTTGAAAAAGATTTAGGATTTACACAAAAATCTGACATCGAAAAATATGGTGTTGCTGCTTTCAATAAAAAAGCTAAAGAACTTGTTTATCATCATATTGAAATGAAAGAAGGCTGGCGAACTTTAACTGAAAGAATGGGCTACTGGATTGACCTTGATAATCCTTACATTACCTGCACAAATGAATATATTGAATCTGTATGGTGGGCATTATCTGAATACTTCAAGAAAGGATTAATTTATAAAGGATTCAAAATTGTTCCTCAATGCCCACACTGCGAAACTCCACTTTCTTCTCATGAACTTGCTCTCGGCTACAAAGATGTTCAGGACCCCAATGTATATGTGAAATTCAAACTTAAGGATGAAGATGCATCAATACTTGTATGGACAACAACACCATGGACATTAATTTCGAATGTTGCTCTTGCAGTCGGTCCAGATATCGATTATGTAAAAATAAAAACTGAAAAACACGGAGTAATGTATCTTGCAAAAGCAAGACTTTCTGTAATTAAAGAAGAATACACAATCCTTCAGGAATTAAAAGGTGCTGATTTATTAAATCGTGATTATGAACCTCTTTTCAAATATATTCCTGTAAATAAAAGAGCATGGTATATTGTTGCCGGCGATTTTGTTAGCACTGAAGATGGTTCGGGTGTAGTTCATATAGCTCCAGCTTTTGGTGCTGATGACTATGAAGTTTCAAAAAAATATGATCTGCCATTTATTCAGCCAGTAACAAAGAGCGGAAGATTTACAGAAGAAGTTAAAGATTTTGCCGGCAGATTAATTAAAACAATTCAGTTCGAAACTCATGAAGAAAAAGGTGTTGACCCTGATATAATTCGTAATCTTAAAGAAAGAGGTCTTATCTACAGAGCAACAAATGATTACATGCACTCTTATCCTCATTGCTGGAGATGCGACAACCCATTGATTTATTATGCACGCGATAGCTGGTATATTCGCACAACTCAAGTTGCTCAAAGAATGATTGAATTGAATAAAACTATAAACTGGTATCCTCCGGAAGTAGGAGTGGGAAGATTTGGAAATTGGCTTGAGGAAAATAAAGACTGGTCATTATCTCGCGATAGATATTGGGGAACTCCACTTCCAATTTGGATTAATGATGATGGAGATATGTTTGCAATTGGTTCTATTGCTGAATTGAAAGAAGGTTTTGTTGAACGAGATGGGAAAAGAATTTTAGTTAAAGATTTACCAGAAGAAGAAATTGACCTTCATAAACCATTTGTTGATGAAGTTAAATTTGAGAGAAATGGCAAAATTTATAAAAGAACCCCTGAATTAATTGATGTGTGGTTTGACAGTGGAGCTATGCCGTTTGCTCAATTCCATTATCCATTTGAAAATGTAGAAACTTTTAAGAATAAATATCCAGCAGACTTTATTTGTGAAGGCATTGACCAAACACGTGGATGGTTTTATACTCTTCATGCAATTGGAACAATGCTTTTTGACAACATTGCTTTTAAGAATGTTATTGTGAACGAATTGATACTCGATAAAGAAGGACAGAAAATGTCTAAATCTCGAGGCAATACAGTTGATCCATTCGATTTGTTTGATAAGTATGGAGCAGATGCAACAAGATGGTATCTTATTACTACAAGTCCACCATGGAAACCTACGCTATTTGATGAAGAAGGTGTTCTCGAAGTTCAGAGAAAATTCTTTGGAACTCTTATAAATACATATTCATTTTTTGCACTTTATGCAAATATAGATAAGTTCAATTTCAGTGAAGATTTAATTCCTTATGACGAACGTCCTGAAATTGATAGATGGATAATTTCTAAATTGAGTTCTCTTGTCAAAGAATATGAAGAACTGATGGATAATTATGATGTTACAAAAGCTGCAAGACAGGTTGCTAATTTTACAATTGACCAATTATCTAACTGGTATGTAAGAAGAAGCAGAAGGAGATTCTGGAAATCCGAAATCAATAAAAATAAATTATCAGCTTATCAAACTCTTTATGAATGCCTTATTACAATTGCAAAATTAACTGCTCCATTTGCACCATTTATTGCAGAAGAAATTTATCAAAATCTCAATAGTGTTGCTAAAAAAGAAAATTATGAATCTGTTCATCTTGCAGATTTTCCACAGCCGTCATACTTCGATAAAGAACTTGAAGAAAAGATGGACGTTGCTCAACGAGTTGTATATCTGACTCGTTCGATAAGAGCAAAGCATAATTTGAAGGTTCGTCAACCATTAAGAAAAATAATGGTAGCTGTTGAAAAAGAAAAACAAGATGCACTCAAAAAAATGCAGGATGTGATTCTTGAAGAAGTCAATATCAAAGAATTAATTGTTCTTGAAGATGATTCTTCGATTGTAAACAAAACAGCAAAACCAAATTTTAAAGTAATTGGTCCAAAATATGGTAAACTTGTAAAAGCATTAACCAATGTAATTAAAGAGCTCGATAAAAATTTAATAGCAGAACTTGAGAAATCAGGTAAAATAGATTTAGAAGTTGAAGGACAAAACATTCAAATTACTTTGGAAGATGTCGAAATTGTAAGTCACGAAATAGAAGGCTGGTTTGTAGAAAGTGAAGAAGGAGTTACAGTAGCAGTTGATACTGAGCTAACAGAAGATTTAATTGCTGAAGGATATGCACGCGAGTTTGTAAATCGAGTTCAGAATATGAGAAAAGATGCAGGTTTTGATGTGGTGGATAGAATTTTTGTTGATGTTTATGGAGACGAAAAATTTTTGGGCTATATTCAAAAATTTTCTGATTATATTTCAAACGAAGTTTTAGCGGAATCAATTCGATATGAAGGTAATATGAATGGCTATAAACAAAAATGGCAAATAGGCGATTATGAATGTGAGATAATAATTGCAAAGCAAAATAATTATAATTCTGAAGCTTAGGAGGAGTTATGGCAAAAAAGACAGATAAAAAGACAAAAAAGAAAACCGCTGTAAAATCTAAGACAACAAAAAAATCAGCGAGCAAATCAAATTCAAAGAAAGGGAAAATAATGTCAAAATCAAATGAAAATAATAAGAAGATAACCATGAAAAAAGGTAAGCATGTGGAAGTAATTTCACCAACAAAAAAAGTGAAAAAGATTCAGGGATATTCAAAAAAAGATTTAGAAGAGTTCAAAAAAATTATTCTTGAAAAAAGAAATGAAATAATTGAACAGCTTCAAGTATTAAAGGAACAAATGATGGACCCCACAACAGGGCAATATGTAAATGAAAATTCGCCATATTCTCTTCACATGGCAGAACAAGGAACCGATGCAATGGAAAGAGAAAAACTGTATCTATGGGCTCAACGTGAAAATAAATTTTTGGGTTATCTCGATGATGCTCTACAAAGAATTGAAAATGGGACTTATGGAATTTGTATTGAGTGCATTGATGAACCACAAAATCTTTGTCCAACATGTCCATTAATTCCAAAAGAAAGATTAATGGCAGTGCCTCATACTCAGCATTGTCTGCAGGTGAAACAAAAAATGAAAACAACATAATAGGTAAAAGTCTTGAAAGTTCTTTATACAACATTAATTGTAATAATTATTGATCAGGTTTCAAAATTTTTTGTTAAAGGCGGAACTATTCCTTTTTTGAATATAAAAGCAAATGGTATGGATTATGGTCAGAGTATAAATGTTATAGGAGATTTTTTTAAGATAACATTTGTCGAAAATCCAGGCTTGGCATTTGGAATAGATGTTAGTAACTCATCAAAATTAATTCTATCTATTTTTTCTCTTTTAGCAAGCATTGGAATATTTTATTATTTATATAAATCGAGAAATCAAAAATTTATTGTAAGATTTGCACTTGCATTAATTCTTGGCGGAGCAATAGGAAATTTAATTGATAGAACTTTTTATGGGGTAATTTATGGTTATGCGCCATTATTTTATGGTAGAGTAGTAGATTTTTTTAATGTAGACTTTTTTGATTTTACAATTTTTGGAAGAACTTACGACCGCTGGCCTATTTTCAATATTGCAGATGCTTCGGTATCAATAGGTGTTATTCTCTTAATCATATTTCATAAATCTGTTGAAGAAAAAACTGAAGGAGAAAAAGAATTATTAGCGACAGATGAATTTAGTAGAAATGAAAATCTTGAGCTTGAGACTACTAACCCAATTGTAAAAAATGTCGAAGATAATAACCGAGAAGAAAATTAAAATTGAAATTCCAGAGGGCAAAAGAAAAGAAAGAATAGATATTTTTTTAGCCAATTCAGTTGAAAATGCTACTCGATCAAGAATTCAAAAGTTGATAAAATCAAATCATGTTACTGTTAACAATAAAATTGTCAAACCAAATTATCTAATTTGTCCCGGTGATAAAATTGAAATAACAATTCCAGTAACTCCACGGCCTGAAGAAACTGAACCAGAAGATATTCCATTAAACATTGTTTATGAAGATGATTACATAATAGTTGTAAATAAACCGGCAGGAATGGTAGCTCATCCAGCATTAGGGAATTATAGTGGAACGCTTGTAAATGCATTACTGCATTATACTCAAAAGTTGAGCAAACTTAATGAGCCGGGCAGACCTGGAATTGTTCATAGAATTGACAAAGATACAAGCGGACTCTTATTGATTGCAAAAGATGAATGGACACATGCTCAACTTGCCAAACAATTTTCTGCTCATACAATTGACCGTGAATACTGGGCAGTATGCTGGGGATTGTTTGATGAAAAAAAAGGAGAAGTTATAGGAAATATAGCAAGGTCAAAAAAAGATCGAAAAATTTTTACTGTGAGTAATATCGAGGGAAGATATGCACACACATTTTATGAAGTAATTGAGGAGTTTGAATTTGCTTCGTTAATAAAATTAAAATTAAAGACTGGGCGAACACATCAAATTAGAGTTCATATGTCGCATATTAAACATCCGGTTTTTGGTGATCCAACATATGGCGGAAGAAGAATTGTATATGGTTCTAATCTTCCTAAAATTAAAAGCAGAGTTGAAAATTTACTTCAAATTATGAAACGCCAAGCGCTGCATGCAAAAACTCTTGGTTTTGTTCATCCACATACAAAAGAAAAAGTTTTTCTTGATTCTGACCTTCCTGAAGATATGAAAATGTTGTTAGAGAAATTAAGAAATGAGTAATATTAAATGTTAATCCGCTGAAATGATTTTTCCCACTCAGCAATTGCTTCTGGAAATGGTTCAAGAACTCTTGGTATTGCACCATGAAGATATGAAATTGCCACACCATAATTTACAATTGGAATTCCCATGTATCTTGCTTGTTTAATTCTTGTTTGCATCATTTTTCGTGTAAGTGTGCAACCACCGCAATGAATAATTAATTTGTAATTAGATAAATTTTCTGGAAAGTCATGACCGCTAACAATATCAATTTCTATGTTCTTTTTTGTATGATGTCTAAGCCAGCGCGGAATTTTTACTCTCCCAATATCATCTTCCTGTGCATGATGAGTGCATGCTTCGGCAATTAAAACTTTATCGCCATTTTCAAGTTCTTCTATTCTTTTGAGTCCCCTTATGTATTCTAAAATATCTCCTTTATATCTTGCCATCAAAATTGAAAAAGTTGTAAGAAGAATATCATCTGGAACATCTGCAATTACTCTCATAATTGCCTGACTATCAGTAACAACTAATTTCGGTGCTTGATTTAATTTACTCAGAGCTGCTCTTAATTCTTTATCTTTTACCACAACAACAATTGTATCTACATCGAGTGCTTCCCGAATTGTTTGAACCTGTGGCATTATTAGTCTGCCTTTGGGAGCTCCTAAATCGATTGGAACAACAAGAACAATTAAATCATGCTGTTTGACAATATCTCCTATCAGTGGGATATCTTCTTCTCTTGGTAAAAGTTGAGATACCTTTTCTTTTAATTCATAAATCCCATTACCTGTTAAACAAGAAACGGGATGATATTTTATTCCAAATTTTTGTAGCTCGTTTATCAAATCGTAGTTAATTCCCAAATCAGATTTATTTATTACGGTAAGAAAAGGAACACTGAAGTTTTTTAATTTCTCAATTAATTCTATTTCATGATGTGTTAATTTTTGCTGTGAATCTAAAACAAGGATGGCAAAATCAACTTCAGTGATAGTTTTAATTGTTTTAGAAATTCTTTTTTCACCAAGTTCACCTGTATCATCAATTCCAGCTGTATCAATTAAAACTACTGGACCAAAAGGAAGAAGTTCCATTGCTTTTTTAACCGGGTCTGTAGTTGTACCTGGAATATCACTTACAATTACAAGATCTTGACCAATAAATTTATTCATCAAAGAAGATTTGCCAACATTTCTTCTTCCAACAAATGCTATATGAGTTCTTTCGGATTGTGCTGCTTTACTCAAGGTTGACTCCTAAATCTTTTGATATAATTTTATATAATTGATTTTCGTCGAGCAACTTGCTTTTCATTAATGCTTTTACAAATGGGATTTTATTTTCATAAGCATATTTTACTAATTCTTGAATTACATCATATCCAAAAGTAGTGATTAATGATGCCGCAATCGCTGAACTATTGATTAAATTTATTTTACATCTTTCTTCATTTGCGGTAATTCCTTCAATACAATTTTGAGCAAGATTTATATTTGAGTCACGAAGCATTTCGAGTGATTTCAAAAATACATGAGCCAATAATGGAACAAATGGATTGAGTTCAAGATGTCCACTTCCAGCAATATTTGATATAATAATATCATGACCTTTAACAAGTTCACAAATTTGAATAGTATTTTCAAGAATAACAGGATTTACTTTTCCAGGCATAATGCTTGAACCTGCTTGTTTTGGTGGAATATTAATTTCTCCAATTCCTCCATTTGGACCACTGGACATAAATCTTATGTCGTTACATATTTTTATTATTGTTACAGCACCTGCTTTAACCAGTCCATGAACTTCAACAAATACATCAAGGTTTTGTGTTGCATCTATAAGGTCTTCACTTTTTGCAATTGGTAATTTTGTAATCTTTTTCAATATATTATTTACATTAAGAACATATTCTCTTGTTGCGGAAATAGAATTTCCTACAGCAGTTCCGCCAAGATTTACAGAACGCAATCTCTCTTCTGCATTATATAGTCTCCATCTATCTCGAGCAATTGCCTGAGCATAAGCACCAAACTCCTGTCCAAGTGTTATTGGAACAGCATCTTGATATTGAGTTCTTCCAAGCTTTAAAATGTGTTTAAATTCATCTTCCTTCTTCTGTAATGCATTTTGAAGAGTAGCAAACGAATCTGCTAATTCTCTTAGTAAATTTATCGAAGCAATTTTTAGCGCAGTAGGGAAAGTATCGTTTGTAGATTGACTCATATTCACATCATCAATTGGATGAATATAATCATATTCACCATACTTTTTGCCGGAAATTTGTAATGCAGTATTTGCAATAACTTCGTTGATGTTCATATTAAGAGATGTTCCTGCGCCTCCTTGATATGGATCGACAATTATTTTTTCGTAAATGGAAGATAAATTGCCTTTGATGCAGGCTTCCGTTTCTTTAATTAATTCTTGAATTGCTTCTGATATTGCCTCATATTTTTCTTTTAAGAGAATGCCGCATTTGTAATTTGTTTCGGCTGCAGCAAGTTTAACCTGAAAATAGGCTTTGATTAAATGAAGATTAACTCTTTCGTTGCTTCGTGGAAAGTTGTTAACACTTCTTAAAGTATGAATTCCATAAAGTGCATCTTCTGGTATTTGTAGTTCACCTAATGAATCTTTTTCAACTCTCATTTTATATTAAATTTTTTACAAAAATATAAAAACAATTTCTCTTTTGGATATAAAAAAACCCTCTGTTTTTTAGGCAGAGGGTTTAAGAAGGAGGTAAAATGAAGATTATTTGAGTAATAACATTTTGTTTGTTTTAACAAAATTATCAGCTTCAATTCTATAAAGATAAACACCAGATGCCATGTTCTTTGCATTCCATTCAATTGTATGAGTTCCAGCATTTAATCTGTTATTAACGAGAGTTACAATTTCTCTTCCTATAGCATCATAAATTGTTAATTTAACATTAGATTCTTTTGGAAGCTGGAATCTGATGTATGTTGTTGGGTTAAATGGATTTGGATAATTTTGGAAGAGTGCATATTCACTTGGAATTGTTAGTTCGTCAGATTTTACATCTGTAGGAATGCCAAGTAAATTCATAGCACCTTTCAAAGCAGTAATAATATATTTGGGATTGTGTATACCGTTGCTCTTATCATTTTTTGCAGTAATTGCATTCCAGTAAGCACTAAGTTGATCTTGTGTCCAGCTTGATTTTGGGCCATCAAGAGTTCCATCTGCTTTGTGTGGTAAAGCAGCCATAATTTTTTCAATCATCCCCTTAACCTCACTTTGTAGTCCCTCAACTACACCATCATTATCGTGGTCGCCATTACCATTTAGGAAGAATTTAACATCTTCGAATGAGGTTCCAAATGTACTACCGTGGCATTGAGCGCAAGCTTCCATATTATCTTTATCTGGAATTTTTCTGCCATTTGAATCAAGTATAAAATTACCTTTTTCATCTTTCTTAAATGTACTCATACTGAATGAATGTCCACCCCATTGAATTACATTTCCTCCAGAGAGAACATTTCCAGTGTACATATGGCATCTGACACATGATTTCTGAACAGCACCAAAGTGATTCGATTTTGCTAACTTTACTCCAGCAAGTTCTAACATATTATTTCCTACTAATATATCACCTTGAGGACCATAATGAGGACCAAATCTTACTGTAATATTTCCTTTTAATGATGCATTAGCTTCAGCTCTTGATTTATGACAATTGAAGCAAAGTGCCCCAGTTCCTGCATTACTTTCATCAATCTTAATTGTTGTATTATTAGGTGCAAGTAATTCAACTTCTAGTTTTCTTAATTGATATTTATTTTCTGCGCTATGCGGATCGTGGCAGCCTGAACATGTAATTGGTGTATATGAAGCATCAAAATATGGGTCTGCCTTTGTAATACCATTTACATATTGAGCAAAACCTTTACCAGTATGGCATGGAACGCAATCTTCTCTTCCAGGACCAGTTGGATAGGATGTAGCACCTGAATGTACAGAGGCATCCCATTGTTCAGGGAAAATATGGTATGTGCCTGAATCATGGCAATAAGCACAAGCATCAGCTGAATATGTTGCTTGCATTCTTGAATCTTGAGTTACTCCTAAATGACCACTTCCTGGTCCATGACAGCTTTCACATTGGACATTAGCTCTCTTCATTGCATCTGGAAATTTTACTAATAATGTATCGTATGTATTTGGTGTAATTTTAGCAGGGTAAACAAAACCTAAATCGTCAAATCCATCATTAACCGCAGTTGGATTTGCATCATATCCAGTTGTATGACATGGCACACAATATGGAGCGTAATGATCTGTAGGTCCACTTAATCCTGGTGTTGCTTTCATAGCTCTGGTAAAAATAGTAGCATGCTTACTTTTCTCCCAATCACTTACTTTAGATGGATGACAAGTTTGGCAATTTACTTTTTTATCAACACCATTAACTATTGTGTTTGTATAACCTAAATATTTAGCTGAATTGAAAACAATAGATTTAGAATAAGAACCTTCTGTAACTGTTATTTCATAGACTCCAAGTTTATCGGGTGTGAATGTTACAACTTGAGTTGAATCATTTTTAATATCTTTATCGGCTCCAATTATTGCAGTGGAACCTGCGGGTTTGCGTGTAATTGTGTAAACTGGATTTTCAAATTTTTTCCCTGTAATTGATGCCTTAAAATACATTAATGTTCCTACACCGACATTTGTTAAGCCATTATATGGATAAGTGTATATATCGGTGGTAGATTTTGCTACATCTCTCGGTGATACTCCAAATGGCTGAAAATCTAATTTAACTGTTTGAGCCATCAGAGTAGTCGAGAGAATACACGCAAATAAAATAATTGTAAGTTTTCGAATCATAAAGGTTCCTCCTTTGATTAAGAAGTTAAATTAAATAACCAAATTTTCAAGTTATTAAGATATCTTTGTTTTTTTTCTTTATTAAAATATAAAATAGAACAAAGATGTCAAAGTCTAATTTTATTTTTTGTTTAATTATCTTTTTATCGTATTTTATACCAAATTTCATTCCATAATTAAATTTGTATAAACTGTGCACTATTTGTATATTTTTTCCCAAATTTTGGAATAATAATGTTAATCTATAATACTTTTTCTAAAATTAAAGAAGAATTCATTCCGGTCAACCCGCCTAATGTAACCTTTTATGTTTGTGGTCCAACAGTATATGATTATTTTCATATTGGAAATGCTCGATCTTTTATCATGGCAGATATTATAAGGAGGTATCTTGAGTATAAAGGTTTTAATGTAGATTTCGTTATGAATATTACTGATATAGATGATAAAATTATTAATAAGTCAAAAGAAAATAATAAATCAACAGAAGAAATAGCTAAATTTTTTACCAGCGCATTTTATGAAGATATTCAAAAATTAAGAATTAAACCTGCAGTTAAAAACCCTCGTGCTACTGAATCAATACAAGATGTTATTGAAATGATAAAGATACTGGAAGAAAAAGGTTATGCCTATAATGTTGATGGTAATGTTTATTACGATATAACAAAATTTAAGGATTATGGAAAACTGAGCGGTAAGAATATTGAAGAGCTTGAAGCTGGTTCACGAGTTGAAGTTAATGAATCCAAAAGAAATCCACTTGATTTTGTTTTATGGAAAAAAGCAAAAGAAGGCGAACCAAGCTGGGATAGTCCATGGGGAAAAGGTAGACCCGGCTGGCATATTGAATGTTCTGCGATGAGTTGTAAACATTTGGGTAAAACAATTGATATTCATGCTGGAGGTAATGATTTAATTTTTCCACATCATGAAAATGAAATAGCACAGAGTGAAGCAGCTAATGAAGTAAAATTTGTAAAATACTGGATTCATTTTGGCTTTCTTACAATTCATTATGAGAAGATGTCAAAATCTCTTGGCAATTTCTTTACTGCGCGAGAAATTCTTTCAAAATATTCGGCAGAAGCAATTAGACTTTTCTTTGCACAAACACATTATCGAGGTCCCCTAAACTTTAGTGAAGAACTGCTTTCGGCGGCTGAAAAAGGAGTTGAAAAAATTAAAAATCTTGCTGAGAAAGTTGAAATGGAACTCCAAAAGCCAGTAACTGGTGAAATTTCTCAGCAGTTTGATTTTAAAAAATATTATGAAGAATTTGAAAAAGTAATGGACGATGATTTCAATACACCGCAAGCGGTTGCAGTAATTTTTGATTTTGTGAAGAATGTAAATAAATTAATTTCAGAAAATGAAAAAATAAATTCTGAATTTTATAATAATGTAAAAGAATTTCTTAAAGATACAGCCGAAAATGTTCTGGGCATAATTCATTTTGATTCATTGTATGAAAATAAAAAATCGGAAGTAATCGAAGATAAATTAATAGAACTATTAATTAATGTTAGACTTGCATTAAAAAAAGAAAAAAATTATGCACTGTCAGATTTTATTAGAGATGAATTAAATAAACTTGGAATTATACTTCAGGATAGCAAAGAGGGAACTACATTCAAAAGGAAAAAGTAAATCCAACAAATCAAAAAAATATTTAGTTATTAAGAAAAAAATGTAGTATTATTTATACTAAAAATTGTAAAGATAAAGTTATGAAGAAAAATATTTTTCTCTGCTTTCTTTTTTTAACGACATTATCAGTCAAAATATTATCTCAGGGCACTTCTGGTACTGATGCAAAATATGAATGCAGAAATTTAATTGATATCCCTACAGCAGGTGTTCTCGATAAAGGTGTTGTTGGAGTATCATTAGATATGATGCCTCTTGGAGTAGTTATTTCAAAAATTGAAGTTGGTGTGTTTGATAATTTTAGTATTGGAATATCTTACGGAGGTAGTAACATAATTGGACAGGGAAAAATTGATTGGTATAAATTGCCGGCCGTAAATGTTCGTATAAGATTAATTGACGAAACTGTAACTTCACCCGCTGTAACATTTGGCTTTGATTCTCAAGGTAAAGGAACTTTTAACAAAGATTTAAATAGATATCAAATAAAATCTACTGGATTTTTTGCAGCAGCATCAAAAAATTTTGAATTCTTTGGTTACTTAAGTTTGCATGGCTCAGTAAATTATTCTCTGGAAAGAGACGATAACGATAAAGACTTAAATTTAGCTATTGGTTTTGAAAAAACAATTGGTAAAAAAATATCATTAGTCTGCGAATATGATTTTGCAGTAAATGATAATACTGGATTATCACTCGGTAGTGGAAATGGCTATTTAAATATGGGTTTGAGATGGTCTGCAGCTGATGGATTTACAATAGGAATTAATCTCAGAGATTTACTTGATAATAAAAAGTTTAACAGTAGTAGAGCTGATAGAGGTATTGTAGTTGAATATGTAAAATCGATTTTCTAAGTGTTCTATAAATCGAACATATAAGTTCATAAAAATATACAATAAATTTATTAGTCCTTTCTTTTTAGCATTTCTTTTAAACTTATTGAGGCATAATTTTTGTCAAAGAAATTGAAAAAGGGGTGTAGAAAATGAAAACCTTAGTTAAAATATTGTTATTGATTCCATTGTTGACTTTAGGGGGGTGTTATACACAGTTAGCTCTTCGCGATAGTTACGACTATGATGATGAATATACTTATCAAGAACAAGAAGATACAACATATACAGATAATCGCGGAGAAGTAAATATTTATAATTATTATTATGATGGATTCTATCCTCGTTACAGAAGATATTACTGGGGGTATTATCCAAGCTGGAGCATAACAATCGGAACATATTATGACCCGTTCTGGTGGGATGTTTACTATCCATATGTGCCATGGTGGTATTATCCATATCCTTATAGTTATTGGGTTTATTATGATTACTGGTATTATCCAAATTACTGGCATTATGGCTATTCACATTCTGGAGTTTATAAATACAGAAATACTTATACAAGATTGAGAGATACTGATGGTGGAAGAAGTGGTGATATACGGAATAGAGGAGATAGTTATCGCAATGGAAGAACAAGCATAATTGATAGCAGAAGCGGTGTAAGCAAACCAGCAGATGTTGACTTAAGTAGAACAGGAGTATCTCGGACTAAGGGTAATAGTTCGGGTACACTTTCGAAAGAAGGTGCAAATACAAATATTGAAAGAAAACGGGAAAGAAGTGAAACAAGAATAAAATATCCAGTAGAAGCAACAAGAGATAGAGAGACAAGAGAACGAAAAAGTGAAGGCGGCAGAGGTAATTCATCAGAAAGGGAAAGAAGTAGTTCTGATAATAGCAGCTCAGGAAGATCATCACAACCAAGTTATACACCGCCACCAAGTGAATCAAGAGCTCCAGCTCCATCGTATAATCCTCCACCGAGATCAAGTTCTGGTAGTGGTTCTACGAGAGGAAGTGATGGAGGACGCTCAGGTGGTGATAGTGGAAGAAGAAGATAAAAATTCTCTATTAAAAACTTATTGCTGGAGATTGATATGAAGAAAATATTTGTAATTGTCTTAGTCTGCTTGATATTAAATGCATTGAACTATGCACAAAATTTTAAAGATGCTTTACGATTAACAGAACCAGAAATATTAACAAGTGCTAAAGCACTTTCTCTGGGAAATGCTTATACAGCTTTGAGTAATGATTTTTCGGCATCCTTATTTAATCCTGCTGGATTTGGTTTAATAAAGAAATCAGAATTTTCAGGTTCACTTTCTTATAACTCTTTTAATAATTCAACTACTTTTTTCAATAAAGAATTAGATTATTCAAATAGCAATACGAAATTAAACGAGTTTGGTTTTACTGTTCCTATGCCAACAAGAAGAGGCAGTTTAGTATTTGCACTTGGTTATAATCAGTTAAAAGATTTTAACTATACCATGAAGTTTGATGGATATAATCCCAATAACAATTCATTAATTCAGGATCTTACAAATTATAATGATGATATTGCATATGAGCTTGCATTAAGCTACCCTGTTTATAATAAATCTAATAAATATCTTTATGATACTACTTTAATAAACGGAAAATTAAACCAAAGTGGTAAAATTACACAAGAAGGAGGTTTACACAGTTGGTCATTTTCAGGTGCTGTAGAAATTCAAAAAGATGTTTTTGTTGGTGCAACTTTGAATATTATTAACGGAGATTTTAAACGTGACCGTCAATACTGGGAAGATGATGTTAATGATTATTATAATATTAATTTACTTTTAGATCCTATAGAACCGGCTACTCGTGATTTTCAAACTTTTTATATCAATGATATTATACGCTGGGATGTTTCAGGATGGAATTTGAATTTTGGATTATTGACAAGAATTAATGATAAACTGAACATTGGTTTTTCTGTTAAAACCCCGCGTAAATTCACAATTAAAGAAACTTACTTTGTTGATGCATATAGTGATTTTGCTCAAACAAGATTCACATTAAATCCTCCTGTAGAAAACAGAACTGAATATAAAATTAATACTCCTTATGAATTCTCCTTAGGAGCAGCAATTAATGAAAACAATTTATTGATAAGTTTCGATGCAAAGTTTATTGACTATACTCAAATGGAATTTAAAAGCGGATTAGATGTTAGAGACATTGAAAATAACAACAGGGATATCAAAGAATTATTCAGACAGGTAATAAATCTACATGCAGGATTAGAATTCGAGATTCCATATATAAATCTTGCCTTAAGAGGTGGTTTTATGATTTTACCTTCACCTTATAAAGATGACCCTTCAGAGTATGACAAAAAATTTATTACAGTAGGACTGGGCTTAAATCCAAATCGTAATCTATCATTTAATCTTACTTATGCTTTTGGATGGTGGAAAGACATAGGTGATAATTATGGCACAAATCTTTCGAGAACTTATCAAGATATAACAAGAAATAATTTTATTGCAGGAATAAGATATAATTTTTAATACACACCCCGCTTGGTTAATGCTCCCCACAAAAAGCATCTTAGAAATAAGATGCTTTTTGTTTTTAATAATTTCATAAGATAGATTTGTAAGACAAAATTTAAAGGAGGTGTTTTATTAAAGGAATAATTTTCAAGATAGAAAGTAAAAATTATTATGTTCTTGATGAAAATGATAAAGAAATAAGATGTTTTTTAAGAGGGAAATTTCAAAAAGAATTTTCTATTAAAAAAGATAAGTTGGTTACACTTGATATTGCCGCAGTTGGTGATATAGTAGAATTTATTTTGAACAAAGATGGAACAGGTGTAATAACAGAAATCAAACCACGAAGAAATAAAATATCAAGAAAAGCTCCAAGAATTAAAGGAGCAAGCATAAGAGGAGAAAGATTAGAACAAATTATTGCTGCTAATGTTGATAATTTAATTATTGTTTCAAGCTGGATTAATCCTAAATTTAATAATCGGTTGATTGATAGAATGATTGTTGTTGCAGAAAGTTCTTCGGTTGAACCAGTAATTGTAATTAATAAAATTGATCTTGATAGTATTAACGAAAGAAAAAAATGGGTTAATCTTTATAAACAAATTGGTTACAATGTTTTTGAAACAAGCACAATAAATAACTTAGGTCTCGATGAATTAAAAAAATTTTTAAAGGAAAAAACTAATTTGTTCTGGGGACATTCAGGTGTTGGAAAGTCAAGCTTATTGAACCTGCTTTATCCAGGCCTCAATCTTAAGGTAAGCGAAATTAGTAATTATACTTTGAAAGGAAAACATACAACGGTAACTGTATTAATGAAAAAAGTAGATGATAATACTTTTGTTATTGATACACCAGGAATCAGAGAGATTGACCCTTATGGAATAAAAAAGGAAGATTTGTGTCATTACTTCAAAGATTTTAAGGAATTTATTTACAATTGTAAATTTAATACATGCACTCATCATCATGAACCTGATTGTGCTGTTGTAAAAGCATGTAATGAAGGAAAAATTAATGAAGATAGATATAAAAGTTATTTAAACATCTTAGAGACTATCGAAGAAGATTTATTTTTTGAGTAATAGAACTTTCTTTTTCATTTGTTCTATAAACTGAATAATTACTTCATCGGGCACACCATCATGATGTTTTGATTTTAATCTCATGTCGCATTGGTCATTGATGTAATCAATTAAAACAAATTTATTTTTTCTTGTTAATGCAATTTCAGTTGAGAAGTAATCAATTCTTGTAATTTTTGATAATCTTTTGGTTATTCGATGCAATGGTTGAAGATGATACTTTTTAATCTGTTCATAAGTAATTGATTCATAAACATGAGTATGGTCATCCCACCAAGTTGGAATAACTTTATTAAAAGCCCAGAATACTCTGAACCATGCCCTTTTTCCGCTTAATGTTTTAGGATAAATTTTTTCCTGAATTAAAAATTCCTCAGTTTGATTTTTAATTCTTTCTTTTTGAATCTGTGAAATTGTGGTTGCATCAACTTCAACTCCTTCACCACCACCTGTTTCAATTGCAGGCTTAATTATAAATGGAATACCAAGTTCTTCTAAATCTTTTTCATTTATGTTGAGATTGTGATTGTAATAATAAGGAGGCAATAGAATAGTTTTTGGCAAATTAAAATTTTTCTTTGAAAGCAATTTGTGCATGTAAGATTTATTTGTAAACTTATGAACTTTTTTATGAGGATTAATTATATAGGTTTTTCTTTTTGATAAGATTGAGGCAATTGGTTCGAAATCCGAATCAACATCTGAAGCGCGGTCTAAATAAGCTCTAAAGTGTAGCTGTTTTGATTTTAATGAATTGATAACTTCAAAAACATTATAATTGCTGATTATAAAAGTTGAAAATCCATCCTTCTGAAATATGAATTCGATTAGTTCGACAAACTCTATATCATATTCCCATGTGTAAGATATTGCCAGATCAAATGTATTCATAACTTAAAAATATTTTTTACAATATTAATATAATAGCTTTTATTAAATTAATATTGCAAGCTCACATCTATCTATGATTTTTAATAATATGAAAATAAAATCGAAAAGTATAAAATTTTATTTGGTGATTATTTAAAATCATGGTTGTTGAATTTTAGTATAATTCATTTGCATTTTATTTTAAGCATATATAGAATCTTGTAGAACTTTTCTTTCTTACAATTACATCTTGGTTTTTATTAATTTCGATATGTTTCTATCTAACTTACTTGTTAATCAATACTTGATAAACTATATTTTGAATAAAATTAAATGGTGATTATGAAATATTTATTTTCCTTATTGAGCTTACTCGTATTTTTAAGTTGTTCTTCTGATATAATTAAAAAGCCTTTACCAGCTTCTTCCATTAAAGTTGATTATGAAAAATTAGCTGTAGAAAAATTTATTAATGGTTCTATTCAGGAGATAAAAGGGAATATACAGGAAGCAATTAATGAATATTCTGCAGCATTAAATTATGCTGATAAACCCGGAATACACTATGCACTCGCAAAAAATTATTACAGAATTAATAAATTAGCACTTGCATTACAGCATGCAAGAAAAGCAGCTCTGCTTGAACCTGATAATAAAGAATTTCTTTTCCTTCTTGCTTCTGTTTATAATTCCTCTCATCTTGAAGATTCTTCGATATCGGTTTATGAAAAAATAATTTCACTGGATTCAACTGACGCAAAAGCTTATTTTCAACTTGCGCAGCTTTATGAGAAAAATAGACCAAAGTATGCACTCACGATTTATAAAAAGCTTATTGATATGATAGGACCTGAGTGGAATGTGCTGATTAATATGATTGAGTTAAATGAGAGACTTGGCAATATTGAAGAGTCCATTAGCATGCTTGAAGAGTTAGTCAAACTTAATCCTTCGGATTTGGAATTGCAGAAGTTATTGATTGATGCTTACATTAAAACAAAAAATTATGATAAGGCATTAAAAACCTGCGATGAATCTTTAATAAGTTATCCTGATGAAATTGGTCTTCTTGAACTTAAGGGGAATATATTTATTCAACAGGATAGGTGGAATGATGCAGCTTTAGTATATGAAAAAATTTTTGAAAATAAAGAAAGCGATTTTAACACAAAACTCAGAATTGCATCTTTATTTATGATGGCTTCAGAAAAAGATTCAACTAATCTTTTTACAGCAAAAAAGTTTTTTGAAAAATTAAACATTGATTCTACTGATTGGCAGATAAATGCTTCTCTTGGTGAAATCGAAATTAAGTTAAAGAATGATTCATCAGCTATTGAGTATTTTAAGAAAGCTGCATCACTTGCAGAATGGAATTCGCAATTGTGGATTAGATTAGGAGGACTATTATTCGATAAACGAAAATACTCAGATGTAATTTCTTTGCTCTCTGAGGCTGTTGAAAAATTTCCAAATGACTTTGCAATTAATTTGATATACGGATTATCATTATCACAAAATAATCAACATCAAAAAGCAAAAATTTATCTCGAACGTGCAGTAAATATTAATCCAGATGATATTACATCTTTAACAGCATATGGTTATACTCTCAATCAATTAAAAGATGAAAATGGGGCTCTAAAAATTCTTAATAAAGCTTTATCAATTGACCCCAAAAATATTGACATAATTGGCATGGCTGCTTTGATATATGATTCTCAAAAAAATTTTGAAAAATCAGATTCTCTTTATAACGAAGCACTGAAAATTGATTCGACAAATGCATTGATATTGAACAATTATGCATATTCTCTTGCTGAAAGAGGAATTAAATTGGAAGAGGCATTAAGAATGTCGAAAAAAGCAGTTGAAAAAGAGCCAAAGAATGCTTCCTATCTTGATACAATAGGGTGGATTTATTATCAACTCGGAGATTATAAAACAGCAAAAAAATATATTGAAGATTCTATCAAACAGGATTCAAAAAGTGCTACTATAACAGACCATCTTGGTGATGTTTATTTTAAACTTGGTAATAAAGAAAAAGCAAAAGAACTCTGGAAAAAAGCACTTGAACTTGAACCATCAAATGAAAAAATTATTCAAAAATTAGAAAAAGGTGAATTGTGAAAAGGAAATATTTTTATTTACTTCTTTTAATAATATTATCAATATTGTCAGCATGTGCTCCAACTAAAACAATTGAGAAAGAACTGCTTATTTCTCCTGACAGACTGGTAATAAAATTAGAAGCCAATCGTAGAAAAATAAAAAGCTTTGCAGGCAGTGGTATTATAAATGTTCAGAATAAAGAATTAAATGCAAAAAGTAATTTCGAAGTAAATTTAAAAAAGCCTGATTCCCTGAGAGTTGATTTTTTTGGCCCTTTTGGAATTGAACTTGCACAAGCTGTAATTTCTTCTAATGGTTTTTTGTTTTATGATGTAATTAATAACAAAATTTATAAGGGGAATTTAAGAGATGATGTTTTGCAGAAAATCTTAAAAGTAAACTTATCCTTGAGTGATGTAATTGATGCATTAACTGGTTCTGTAAATTTAACCGATAAGTTGAGAAAGGAACCTGATAAATTTGAATATGAAAATAAGTTTTACAAATTAACTTATGTTGATTCAGTTAATTCATTGGAGAAAGTTTATCTTGTTAAAGCAGATGACCTTTCAATTTCAGAAAGTATTATACAAAATCTTAATGGAGAAAAATTGCTCGAAGGGAGATTTTCTAATTTTAAAATGTTTGATAATGTCCCTGTCCCATATGAAATAAGAATAAATGACTTTAGAAACAATCAACAGCTCAAAATTGAATACAGAAACATAAATGTTAATAAAGAACTGCCAAATTTATATATAGAAATACCCGATGACGCAAAAATTTTAGAATGGTAAAACAATTTATTAAAATAATTTTTGTCATTCTTTTGCTATCATGCCTTTCATTTTCTCAAAAGAAGGACAGCATTTCTATTAGGAACAAACAACTCGAACAGATTAAGAAAGAAATTGAATTATTAGAAAAAGAATTAAGTAATAAATCAAAAAAAGAAAAGGAAAGTCTTGAATTTTTAGAGAGAAGCAGCAGACAAAGTTTGTTAATACAGAAATTTATAAATAATCTTATAGCCGAAGAAAATCTGAAGTCAGCAGAAATTCAAAAAACAGAAGAAAAGATAGCAGAAATTGAAAATAAGATTTCTCTCCTCAAGCAAAAATATTCACGTTATATAGTTTGGGTTTATAAAAACAGAAACACTTCTACATTGAAATATTTAATTGGGTCAAGTTCAATTGGAGAGATGCTTAAGAGATACAAATATTTGAAATTCATTACAGAACAAAATGAAAAAGATTTAAAACTGCTTTCATTGAGTAAAACGAATTTAGCAAAATATAAAAATCAGCTTCAGCATGAAAAAGAACAGAAAGAAATGCTTGTTTCACAAAAACTTGAAGAACAGAAAAAACTTGCATTGCTGCAAGCAGAGCGGAAACAATTGATTGTTTCATTAAGAAGGGATAAGAAAATTATAGAAGAAGAAATCGACTCGAAAAGAAAAGCTGAGATTGAAATTAAGAATTTAATTTTCAACTTGATTGAAAAAGAAAGAATAAACAAAGCCAAGCAGCTTGAGGAAAGAACAAAGAATAAAGTTGTTAAACCTGTTCTTGATTACACCAAGTTTGAAAATTTTGATAGATTGAAAGGGAAGTTGTTGTGGCCTGTTAAAGCAGGCAAAATAGCACGGAAATTTGGGGAAAATAAAAATGAGAAATTAAATACAATTACTTTGAATTATGGAGTAGATATTGCAACAAAATCTCAGCAGGAAATTATTGCTGTTGCCGAGGGAATAGTTTCTACGATAGAATGGATTCCAGGTTATGGAAGCGTAATTATTTTAACTCACAATAATGAATATCGTACTGTGTATGGACATGTTGGAGATATTAAAGTTAAAGAAGGGGATATAATTAAAGCTGGAACTGTAATCGGCAGAGTAAGCGAAAGTCTTGAAGGAAACATTTTACATTTCGAAATATGGAATGAAAGAAATTATCAAAATCCAGAACTGTGGCTTGCTAAAAGATGATAGCTGATTCAAAAATATAATTTCAACAACAAATCTCATGAGAGTTTATGAAAAATAATTACAAATTACTCATAATGATTTTTTTGTTTTTACCTGATATTGTTCATTGTCAGTTTGAACGATTAAATCAAAACGAAGCAATGCTTGGAGGAAGCTTTGGTTTGACATGGATAGATGGAAGACCTCACTATGCATTTCGCATTTTTCCAGAAATTCAGTTCTCAAAAGTTGGAATTGGGTTGGATTTGAATTTAGAGTTTACACCTGAAGGAAAAATTCGCAAAGAAAATTTTAACGAGTTTTCAGATTATCTGAGCATAATTCGTTATATACGATATGGTAAAAAACATGACCCTCTTTATTTTAGAATTGGTGCTCTCGATTATGCAACATTGGGACATGGAAGCATAATGTATCTCTACAACAATAGTCCAGCTTTTGACACAAGAAAAATTGGAACTGAGTTCGATATTGATTTTAATAATTTCGGATTTGAATCTGTCTATGGAAATTTTGGCCAATCAGGCGTTATGGGATTAAGAGGTTACATTAGACCAATTCGATTTACAGAATTATCATCTGTTCCTATACTTGGAAATCTTGAACTTGGTGCAACATTAACTACGGATTCAGATGAAAAGAGCGGAATAATTGCAGGCGATTATAATTCTTACAATAATACTTTTCTACCATTGATTGATGAAGGAAAAATAACAATTGTAGGACTGGATGTAGGACTTCCTTTGTTAAGAACAAACTTACTTGATTTCGATGTTTACTTTGACCATTCAAAAATTATAAAATTTGGAAGTGGTTCAGCTCTGGGTTTAATTGCTGATTTTAAAGGATTGAGTTTAATTTCATTGAAAGCAAAATTAGAAAGAAGATTCAATGGTAAAATGTATTTACCTTCATACTTCAATTCTCTATATGAAATTGAAAGATTTAGAATTGATAAATCAACTGGAATTGTAATTAGTAAAATTCAAAAACTAAAATCTGCAAATGAAGGTAACGGTTACTTTGGAGAACTGCTTCTTAATTTTTTGGGAGCTTATAATATTCTTGGCAGTTTTCAAAAACTGGATAAAATGCCGGAAAGCGGAATACTTCATCTTTGGACAATCATAGATTTAGAAAATTTGCCATATCTATTTCGTGCAGGTTATGATAAAATGCAGATAAAAAATTTTGCTGATATTTTTAAAATGGATAATCGTTCTTATCTCTTTGCAGAATTTGGTTATAAAATTCAAAAATACTTTCTGTTATCTGTAGTTTATTCATGGACTTACACACCGTTGAGAGATAAAACTGATAACATAATTGGATATAAACCACAAAAGAAAATAGAACCAAGATTATCGTTCATTTATCCAGTTGGGATTTAGAATTGGTTTATTATTGAATATTTTCTTCAATGAACTTTTTAAATTCCTCTACAGAATAAAAAATAAAATCGGCTTCTGCATTTGAGTATTTACTTCTTGAAAATTCATCCCATAGCACAAGAGCACATTTTATTCCAGCATTTCTCGATGCAATAACATCCGTATTGGTATCGCCAACCATCAAAACATTTTCTGGTTTAAGATTAAATACGTTCAAAAATTTTATTATTCCTTCGGGGGCAGGTTTGTGTTCTTTAACATCATCTCCCGTAACAATTAAATCAAAATAATCATGAAGTTTAATTGCTTTTAATGTTATTATCGAAGTATCTCTTCCTTTTCCGGTAAAAATTCCAAGTGGAATTTTTTTGCTTTTTATTAACTTTATTATTTCTTCTAATCCAGGAAAAATATCTGCCATTTCTTCATGCTGGGATTCATAAAAATCGTAATAATCTTTTCTGGCTTTTTCATAATTATCTTTCATCCATTCTTTTAAAATTACATCTTCAGTCGGTCCAAACAACGCAATAATTTCTTCAGTAGTTAATCTTTTGTTGTGATATTTTTTTATTACATGATTAAAACTTTCAAATATCAAATCGTGTGTGGATGCTAGTGTTCCATCAATATCGAATATTATTCCTTCAAAGTTTTTCAATTTTTACCTCGTTTTAAATATTACAATTGTTCCATCAATATTTGATGTCAAATATTTATTTGAAGATATTTTTTCTACTGGATGAATTGGCGCAGTGCCTAAATATAAATTTTTTACTGAATTGAATTTTGAATCGAAATAATTAATAAATCCATTTCCGCTCCAGAATATTTTATTATCAATTTCAACAGGAGTAGAGAAAGAATTCAAAAAGTTTATATCAGTTTTAATTTTTCTTTCGATTTTTCCTTTATCAGCAGAAATTATCATAAATTCATTGTTTTGTGATTCTGCAAAAATCATTTTTTTGTTTTCAGATAAACCAAAGTTCTGAAAAAACTGATTGTTAATTTTCCAGTCAAGCTTACCCAACAATAAATTAACAGCATAAAGTATACCTTCCTGAGAAATAACAAAAACTTTTTTCCCATCACTTAATAATTGAGAATAAGAAAGGTCTGTATTTGCTTTTTCTTTCCATCTCCATATTGTAATTCCATTTCGAGCATCGATGCAATAAAGAAAGCCATCTCGACTTGTATAAAAAATTTTATTATCTACATACAATAAATTAGAGCTTATCATTTCTTTGCAGTAGTTATTTGACCAATATTCTTGGAGAGTTTCTAAATCGTAACAATAAACTTTTCCACTTGAAGTGCCAAAAACTACTGCTGTGGTTGATTGTGAAAGTTTTGGAATCATTAATTCTTTATCGCCGTTGTAATTAATAGCAAGTAAATCTGTAGTTATGTAGTCTTCGAAACCAATCGATTGAAATTGTTCGCCGGAAATTGCACTTAATGAAATTAAATCTCCCTGAAAAGTTGCAGTTGCAATCATCATATCTGCAATTATTGGTTTTCCAATAATATTTCCATTTGCATCAAATTCCCATTTTACTTTGCCAGTAGTATCAATACAGCTGATTAAACCAGAATAATCAAAAGTATAAATTTTATTGTTCCAGTAACTGCACGATTTTAACATTGTTGAGTTTAAATTAATGCTAAGCAAAATATCAGAATTAATTGCTTGTAGTTTATCGATATCAATTTTTTCTTTTGGGATATCGATTGTTTTATCAAAAGCAGTAATGATTTTTTTTGTATTATCAAAAATTTTTACCGAGTCATCTGAAATTTCTATAAGGACAAAATCAAAAATTTTTTTATTTGTGTGTTGTGATGATTGGACATCGAGTATAGAATAACCATGTAAATTTCTTAATTCTGTCTTTGTGGCATTCCCATTTATCATCAACTTTAAATTCTTTCCCGATAAATTGGTAAGCAAAGTTTTCCAGTTGTCTACTTTAACATCAAATTGAACGGGGGAGAAAAAATAAATTTCATCACTTAATTTTAGTGTATCTAAAGTTTCATTTAACCAGTTGATATTTTCTGTAATGTAATGATAATAATTCGTTAAAGGAATAATGGGACTTAATCCTATAAAGATTTTGTTATTGAATCGTATTGCAAATTTATCATCGTAATTATCCTGAAAATATGTCCAGCCTTTTGCATCCTTAATATCATTCAAAGCAGGTAAAAGGAAATAAGGTTTTTCAAGTTTATTAAGCAAGGATTTAAGTATTAAAAATTCTTTTTCAGAGCCGGATAAAGTTAAATTTCCAGCGATAATTAAGAAATCAAGATTTTCAATTTTATTAATCTTTGATATGGTAGAATCGAAAATTGAATTATTTCCGCTTTTATCAATTAATGGAGCTGAGAAAAAAGCAAAGTTAACTCTTTGAGCAAAACTTATGCTATAAATCAAGCATAAAATTATAAATAGTTTTTTCATATTATAATTACATCATTAATTAATCATTTACAAAATTAGTAAAACAAGAAATGATAATGAATCTTTATAATGCCTAATTAAGAATATTTATCTGTCACTTTGTTTAAATTGTAAATCCTTTACCTTCTTTATATATTTGCCACTAAATTTTTAATTGAGTATGCAAAACATTCGCAATTTCTGCATAATTGCTCACATAGATCATGGCAAGTCAACATTAGCAGATGGTTTATTAGAATTTACTCATACAGTATCAGAGCGCGAAGCAAAAGAGCAGCTTCTTGATAGCCTTGACCTTGAAAGAGAGCGTGGGATAACTATTAAGTCTCATGCTATACAGATGGAATATAATGCTCAGGATGGGCAAACTTACATATTAAATTTAATCGATACCCCTGGACATGTAGACTTTTCTTATGAAGTTTCACGCTCACTTGCTGCCTGCGAAGGTGCAATTCTTGTAGTTGATGCTGCCCAAGGTGTTGAAGCTCAAACTATTTCAAATCTTTATATGGCAGTTGATGCAGGTTTGGAAATAATCCCTGTCATCAATAAGATTGATTTACCGAGTGCAATGATTGATACTGTAAAGCAACAGATTATTGATTTAATTGGTTGTAAGGAAGAAGAAATTATTTTAGCAAGTGCAAAAACAAGAATTGGAATAGATAAAATTCTTGAAGCGATAGTTAAAAGAATTCCGCCGCCAAGTGGTTCAGAAGATGCACCACTTCAAGCTCTGATATTTGATTCTGTATTTGATTCTTATCGAGGTGCAGTTGCTTATATCCGTGTATTCAATGGAATAATAAAAGAACGTGATGAAATTACTTTTTTTGCAAACGGCAAAAAATATATTGCTGAAGAAATTGGCATACTTCGATTAAATAGAATTAGAACAGGAGAACTTAGAACCGGCAATGTAGGATATTTAATTGCTGGAGTTAAAGAATTGCGAGATACAAAAGTTGGTGATACAATTACTCATGTTAAGAATGGTGCAGAAAAACCATTGCCTGGTTATAAAGAAATTAAGCCAATGGTCTTTAGTGGTTTATATCCTACAAATTCAGACGATTATGAAAGTTTAAGAGATGCTCTTGAAAAATACAGACTTAATGATTCATCAATTACATTTACTCCAGAAACTTCTGCTGCCCTTGGTTTTGGATTTAGATGTGGATTTCTGGGAATGCTTCATATGGAAATTGTACAGGAAAGACTTGAAAGAGAATTTAATCAGTCCATTGTAACAACTTTACCAAATGTTGAATACTGGGTTTATAAAAGAAATGGTGAAAAAGTAATTGTTGATAATCCTGCCGAAATGCCACCACAGGGAGAAATAGAACACATTGAAGAGCCTTATGTTAAAGCTCAAATTGTTACTCCAAGTGAATATATTGGTAACTTAATGCAGCTTGCAATTGAAAAAAGAGGAGTTTATTTGAATACTACTTATATCGACCCAAAGCGAGCAGATTTGTCATTTGAGTTCCCTCTTTCAGAAATTATTTTTGATTTTTATGATAAATTAAAGTCAATATCTCGCGGTTATGCTTCTTTTGATTATGAGTTAATAGGTTATAGACAATCTGATTTAGTCAAACTCGATATATTGCTAAATGGCGAAAAAGTTGATGCTCTTTCAATTATTGTGCATGAAAAAAAAGCTTATAACTGGGGACTAAAAATTTGTTCAAAACTCAAAGAGCTTATACCACGTCAAATGTTTGAAATTGCGATACAAGCTGCTATTGGCAGCAAAGTTATTTCAAGAACAAATATTAAACCTTTGAGAAAAAATGTTCTTGCAAAATGTTATGGCGGGGATGTAACACGCAAAAGAAAATTACTGGAAAAACAGAAGGAAGGGAAAAAAAGAATGAAACAGGTTGGCAATGTTGAAATTCCTCAGGAAGCATTTTTAGCTGTACTTCAAATTGAAGATTAATAATTTTTTCGAATAACAATTGGTTGAATATGTCATCACAAAAAAAAGAAAAAACAAAAACACCGCAGAAAACACCCGCACAAAAATTTTGGGAATTTATTAAAAATTTATTGTTCGCCGCATTTGCTGCTCTTCTGATTAAAACATTTTTAATAGAAACTTCGCGAGTCCCTACTGGTTCAATGGAAAAAACGATTCTGGTAGGCGACTTTCTTTTTGTTAATAAATTTATTTATGGTTCTACTTCTCCTCGAACTATTCCATTTACAAATATTGCTTTACCTTATTTCCAGCTGCCAGCAATAAGAGAACCAAGAAGAGGTGATATCGTTGTTTTCGAATATCCTGGAGACCGTGATGAATTAAAACCCGTAGAAATTAATAATTATGTAAAAAGATGTATTGGAATTCCCGGCGATACAATTGAAATAATTGATAAAGTGGTTTTTGTTAATGGGAAAGAAGCATGGATTCCACCTCATATTCAATATTTAAATCCATATGTTACTCCAAAAGGTGTTCCTAATCCAAGAATTTTTCCAAAAGGGGCTAATTTCAATGAAGATAATTATGGACCTATTGTTGTCCCTAAAAAGGGGGATGTAATTCCTTTAAATCTGGAAAATGTTGAACAATGGAGAACAATTATAGACCGTGAATTTGGAAGAAGAGTTGTTACAGTTGAAGGCAATCAAGTCTTTATTGATGGCAAACCTGTTAATTCATATACAATTAAAAAAGATTATTATTTTATGATGGGTGATAATCGCGATGATAGTGCAGATAGCAGATTTTGGGGTTTTGTGCCTCGTGATAAAATTGTTGGACAAGCATTTTTAATTTACTGGTCATGGGACCCAAGCATTCCATTTTCTGATTTCTTTAGACTTCTTGGCTCTGTTAGATTAAATAGAATTGCAAAATTAGTTCACTAAGTTTGGTTATGATATAAAAAAATTAATTTTCTTTTATAATAATGAAATATTTTCTTACAATAATTTTTTTATTGATTTTAATTATTACAACTTCTGCTCAAACAAAGTATTTTATTTACTTTAAAGACAAAGGCATTCCTGAATCACATCTTCTCAAAAAAAATTCTCAATTGTTTTTGCAAGTTGAAAAGGAACTTTCTCAAAAATCTATCGAGCGAAGAAAAGCAGTTAATGGAAATGATAATTACATAACTTATGAAGATTTACCTGTAAACAAAGAATACATTCAACAATTAGAAAACTTGGGTATTAAAATTATTCATACTTTGAAGTGGTTTAATGCAGTTTCATGTTTTTTAAGTGATGAACAAAAAAATAAAGTTGAAAAATTATCTTTTGTAAAGAGTGTTGAAAAGGTTAAACTACTTAAGCGTATTGAACCTATAGAACATGAACAAAAGAATTTCCATCAAGTTTTAGAAAAATCAAATTATTTATTGAATTATGGTCCATCATTAAAACAAAATTTACTTTCAGAAATTCCAGCTGTTCACGAGCTTGGAATTAATGGCAGTGGTGTTTTAATAGGATTACTTGATACTGGATTTAGATGGAAGAATCACCCTGCTTTGAAAAATGCAAAAGTGATAGCAGAAAGAGATTTTATACAAAATGATAACTTAACCGAAAATGATTCTACAAAAGATGATGCACCGAATCAAGATAGACATGGAACCGCGGTATTTTCAATTATAGGTGGATTTGATAATGGAAATTTAATAGGACCGGCATATGGTGCAGAGTTTCTTTTAGCAAAAACTGAATATATACCAACTGAAACTCATGTTGAAGAAGATAATTATGCTGCTGCATTAGAGTGGATGGAAGCACAAGGAGTTGATATTACAAGCAGTTCTATTGGATATAATACATTTGATACTGGATACTCGTACACTTTTCAAGATATGAATGGTAATTCAACAATTGTTGCAAAAGCAGTTAATCTTGCATTTCAAAGAGGTGTTTCAACATTTACAGCGGCAGGTAACGAAGGAAATTCTGACTGGGGAGCAAAATATGGTGATAATAAATATGGAAAGATAGTTTCTCCTGCAGATGCATTTAATATTATTTCAGTAGGTGCAGTAGATACAAGCAATAAGGTAAAAATATTTAGCAGTCGAGGTCCAACTTTTGACGGAAGAATCAAACCTGAAATTGTAGCTCAAGGTTCATATGTTTACTTTGCATTAGCAGGAGGAGGCTATGGTTTTGGAAACGGAACTTCTTATGCCACTCCAATTGCTGCTGGAATAGCCGCACTTCTTAAATCTGCTTATCCTCATTTAACAAATTATCAAATTCGCCAGATTATGCTGGAAAGCAGTGATAATGCAATTCAACCGGATAATCATAGAGGTTATGGCTTAATTTCTGCTCGAAGAGCAATTTCATTTCCAAATCTTGAAAGAAAAGATAATCAATTTATATTAAATAAAATTTTTGTTGATTCTACTCTCAATAAATCGAAGCCTGTTATTATTTACTATAAAATTGAAAATGAGAATTATCAATCCGCTCAAATGGATTTTGATGGTCATTTGAAGTATAAATTTATTCTTCCTGCTTTTTCATTGGGCAAAAAAGTAAGTTTCTATTTTTCTTATGAAAATAAAAATGGGAAAATACGTGAACCTCAAATAGGCTCATATGAATTTAATTACGGCTCTTTATTAATTCACTATAATGTTTACAGTGTTGAAGATACAACAAATATCGAAGAACCCATTCCATTTAAATATTATTTGTATAATAATTATCCTAATCCTTTTAATAATTTAAC
Organism: Rosettibacter primus; assembly: GCF_036860675.1. NCBI lineage: Bacteria > Pseudomonadati > Ignavibacteriota > Ignavibacteria > Ignavibacteriales > Melioribacteraceae > Rosettibacter > Rosettibacter primus. The sequence continues at coordinate 253,675 of NZ_JAYKGK010000002.1, read as the reverse complement.
AAGGATTGAATTTTATTCTATTGACAATGCCTACGCAGAGTTGATTATTTTTGATTTCCTCGGTCAAAAAATTAAAACTCTTTTTGCTGGTAATGCTTCGATTGGTAAAAATATTTTTTACTGGAATGGAAAAAATGATGAAGGTAAAAATGTTGCAAGTGGAGCATATTTTTGTGTATTAAGAATAAATGATAATATTTTTACAAATAAAATGGTCTATTTGAAATAGTATATTATGAATAAAATAATTTATGAAAAACAAATAAAATATCTGGAATCTCTTCGCAATGTTCATGATCCTATAATTAAAGAAATGGAAGAATTTGCAAAAGCTAACAATATTCCTATTCTTGATTGGAAAGCTGCGGAGTTTTTGGAACAATTAATTTTAATGCTTAGACCAAAACGTGTTCTCGAAATTGGAACTGCTATAGCTTACTCTTCAATTAGAATAGCAAGAAGACTTAGAAAGAAAGCTGTGCTTGATACAATAGAAAAAAGTCTTGATAATATTTCTCTTGCGGGTAAATTTATTGAAAAAGCCGGATTAGAATCTAAAATTAATTTGATTGAAGGAGATGCACTCGATATTCTTCCATCTCTTACGAAAAAGTATGACTTGATATTTTTAGATGCCGATAAACAGGATTATGAAAAATTGTTTTATTATTCATTGGTGTTATTGAAAAAGCACGGAGTAATTTTTATAGATAATTTACTCTGGCATGGATATGTGGCATCAAATATAGTCCCGGCTTCTTATAAAAATTCTGCTAAAATTATTCGAGAATTTAATAAACTATTTTTGAACCATAATTCCCTTCAAAGTACAATTTTACCAATTGGTGATGGAATTGGTTTAGGAGTTAAATTATAATGGATTATAAATTAGAATCAGAGAAAATTTGCAACGCAGTAGAAGATTTAGCTAAGGGAAAACTTAAAAACAAAGAAGATTTACTGCGAATTATAGAGCTTGCATTAAGCACAGATAAAATGAACAAACTTGAAGAACTTGCCTTTCTTGCCAAATTTTCGCAGGGAGTTTTAAGAATCATTCAAAATAGAGATAATTCTATTGAAGATGAATATTTTAATTCATTAAAAAATGAATACTTAAAAAGTATTCAAGAAATAAAAGCTATTTTGGAAAATCTGCTCGAAGGTGCAAGTCAATTTTTGAAGACAATTTATGAAGAAAAATTTTTACAGCTGACAATGCAAAGTATGAATTCTCTGAATGATTTATGCAGTGATTTGGTCTATTTGAAATATTACTTTAATGATAATAAATAAAGAGGTTGCTTAAAAGTCACTGTTTCCTTTCAAACAACCTCTAAGTGTTCTTATTTGTGCTTGCTTAATGTTTCGGCATACTTTTCTGCTACTTCCTGCACAGATTTGCTTGATATCAAATTATAAATTCTGTTTCTTAAATCTGCCCATTCATCGTGAAGTGGACATGGATTTTCTTCTGAGCATTCTTTCAAACCAGTAACACATTTTAAGTTAATTACAGGTCCTTCAACTCTTTCCACAATTTCGAGTATTGAGCTTTTCTTGGCAAGCTCAGTTATTCTGAATCCTCCTCCTCTCCCTTTGAATGAATCAACATATCCATACTTTGCCATTCTTTGTAAAATTTTAGCAAGATAGTGAGCAGGAATATCCTCGCTTTTAGCAATTTCAGAAGACATAATTAATTTTTCTTTTGGCTGTCGTGCCAAAAATAAAATTGCTCTAATAGCATATTCGCCAGTTTTAGTGTATATCATACTAATCCCTTATAATTATTTTAAAAAGAGATTTATGTCCATATTGAAATTAATTAAATCAATACTTTTTGTCAATTTTTAATAAAAGATATGAATATTATAAGTAAGTGAAAAAATCAATTTCTTTGATTTTAATCTGATTGTGTATATATGAAATTAGTTCATTGATAAATTTATCCTTGATTTCTACAGGGACAAGAGCTTCTATGCGGGGGATTTCATCGAATAAATTTTTTTCAATTACAGCCTTGTATTTAGATATACATCTGTGAACGATGCTAAGTGAATCATAATTATAGCTAATAATTAATTTGTTGTAAAGTATTTTTGTTAGAATTTGAGAATTTTGCAGACATTGATATGCAGCTTCATAATATGTTTTTCCAAGCAGACCAACACCTAATTTGGTTCCCCCAAAATATCTGGTAACTATTACAAGAATATTATTTAAGTCGAAATGGTTTATCGCATGTAATATTCTTATTCCTGCGGTTCCATTTGGTTCACCATCATCAGAATGCTTAATTGTTCCGTCTGTTAATTTATACGCATAACAATTATGAGTTGCATCGTAATATTTTTTTTTGATTTTTGTTAATTCTTTTGTAGCATCTAATTCATTGCTTACAGGAAAGCTCATACCGATAAATAATGAATCCTTTTCTTTAATTCTGAATTCTGTGAAATTTGATATTGTTTTTATGGAAAAAGGTAACTTCATATTATATAAATTGATTTTATTATTGCATTGATTTTAGTTTTATGTTTATCTAAAATAACAGGTTGAACTTTTACAAATTTATGTAAATGACCCAACTGAGTAAAATATTAATTAAAGGTGCAAGGGAACATAATCTTAAAAATATAGATTTAGAAATCCCGCGTGATTCTTTTGTTGTTATAACAGGATTATCAGGTTCTGGAAAGTCTTCATTGGCATTTGATACAATTTATGCAGAAGGACAGCGCAGGTATATTGAATCATTATCTTTATATGCCCGTCAATTTCTGGATATTCTCGAAAAACCAGATGTAGATTTAATTGAAGGATTAAGCCCGACAATTTCAATTGAACAAAAGTCTTCTGCTACAAATCCTCGCTCGACTGTTGGAACTGTTACTGAAATTTATGATTATCTCCGATTGTTATACTCGAGAGTTGGTAAAGTCTTTTGTTACAACTGCGGCAGACCTGTTGAAAAGCAGTCTTCTGACCAGATTATTGATAATATTCTGAATAATTTTAATGAGAAGAAAATTTTAATTTTGGCTCCAGTTGTAAGAGGAAGAAAAGGTCATTATCGTGAATTATTCCAAGAAATAATTCGGGATGGTTTTTTAAGAGTTAGAGTAGATGGCACTGTTCATGAATTAATTGATGATTTTAAAGTAGAACGCTACAAAGTTCATGATATTGAAATAGTGGTTGATAGACTTCAGGTAAACCAAAGTTCGAGATACAGAATTAGACAGTCTGTAGAAGTTGCACTAAACTATGGCAATGGAAATGTAATTGTAAACGATGGGAATGAAGATTTCTGGTTTAGCAGAAATTTTGCATGTCCACATTGTGGTATTGGTTATCAGGAATTAGCTCCTAATTCATTTTCTTTTAATTCTCCTTATGGTTCATGTCCAGATTGTGATGGTCTGGGTGAAAAGAAAGAACTGGATGTAAATTTAATTATTCCAGATTGGGATAAATCAATTAATGATGGGGGACTTGCACCACTTGGCAAACCCCGTTCTATCTGGATATTTACTCAGCTTGAAGGTATTGCTAATCATTTTGGATTCTCTTTTGATACTCCTCTTAATAAATTAACAAAGGAACAAGTAGATATTTTATTAAATGGGACAAAAGATAAAATTCCTTTCACTTATGTTTATGGAGGTGGAAGAGAAGTAACTTACATGCACAAGTTCAGCGGAGTGATAAATTATATAAAACATTATTATGAAAATACATCTTCAAACAAAATTAGAGAATGGGCAGAATCTTTTATGAATACATTGACATGTTCAACATGCAATGGAGGAAGATTAAAAAAAGAATCACTTGCAGTAAAAATTGGTGGCTTAAATATTGCTGAGGTAACTTCTCTTTCAATAGAAAAGACACTTAAATTTTTTAGAGAACTTAAATTAACCGAACGCGAGGAATTAATTGCAAAACAAATTTTAAAAGAAATTAAAACAAGATTAGAATTCCTGATTGATGTTGGTCTTGATTATCTTACATTAAACAGGTCTGCAAGAACATTATCAGGTGGAGAAGCGCAAAGAATTAGATTAGCAACACAAATTGGCACCCAACTTTCTGGTGTGCTTTATGTACTTGATGAACCAAGTATTGGGCTACATCAGGCAGATAATATGAAATTGATTAATTCATTAAAGAACCTGCGCGATTTAGGAAATACTGTGATTGTTGTAGAACATGATAGAGAAACCATAGAAAATTCGGATTATATTATCGATTTGGGACCGTTCGCAGGTGAACATGGCGGAAAAGTTTGTCTATACGGAAAGACAGAAGAAATTTTGAAATCACCAGATGGAAAAAATTCTCTTACAGCTCAATATCTTAAGAATCAAAAGAAAATTGAAATTCCTGAAGAAAGAAGAAAAGGCAATGGAAAATTTATTGAATTGATTGGTGCATCAGGAAATAATCTTAAGAATGTTACTCTGAAAATTCCTTTAGGAACATTTGTTACAATAACAGGAGTAAGTGGGTCAGGAAAATCTTCTTTGATTAATGAAACATTAGTTAGAATATTATTTCAAAAAATTTATAATTCCAAAGTTGTTCCTCTCCCTTACAAGCATATAAAAGGTCTTGAAAACATTGATAAAATTATTGAAATAGACCAAACTCCGATTGGGAGAACACCTCGTTCGAATCCTGCTACATATACTGGTGTGTTTACTCATATTCGTGATTTATTTGCACAGTTGCCGGAATCAAAAATGAGAGGATATACTGCAGGGAGATTTAGTTTTAATGTAAGCGGCGGAAGATGCGAAGAATGCAATGGTGATGGCTTGAAAAAAATAGAAATGAATTTTCTCCCAGATGTTTATGTGACTTGTGAGGCATGCAATGGAAAAAGATATAACCGAGAGACTCTCGAAATCCTTTACAAAACAAAATCTATTTCTGATGTTCTGGATATGACAGTTGAAGAAGCTCTAAGCTTTTTTGAAGATTATCCAGTTCTTCATCGTAAAATTAAAGCTTTGTATGATGTTGGACTTGGTTACATTAAATTAGGACAGCAGGCTACAACATTATCAGGAGGAGAAGCTCAAAGAGTAAAATTAGCAACCGAGCTTAGTAAAGTTAGCACAGGAAAAACTTTGTATGTACTTGATGAACCAACTACAGGTTTACATTTTGAAGATGTAAGAATTCTTCTTAAAGTATTAAATCAACTTGTTGACAAAGGAAATACTGTTATAGTAGTTGAACATAATATGGATGTAATTAAAGTTGCAGATTATATTGTTGATTTGGGACCAGGAGGTGGAGAATATGGTGGAGAAATTATTGCCGAAGGTACACCAGAACAAGTAGCAGAAAATAAACAAAGCCTTACAGGAAAATTTCTTAAAAAAGAATTAATGAGAAAATAATAGGTGCAAAATGAAAACAACAGTTAAAGAATTTAGAAGATACCGTTCAGAAATGAATGAGAGAATATTGAACTCTAATTTTAGTGATTTCAAAAAATTTTTTGCTCTTGATAACAAAGCTTACATTGATGGAGCACTTCCTGCAAAAACCAAGGAACTTATGGGGTTGGTAGCATCGATGGTATTAAGATGCAACGATTGTATTCTTTACCATATTGATAGGTCGATAGAAGAAGGTGCAACAGAAGAAGAACTTTATGAAACTTTTAATATTGCCTTAATTGTTGGTGGTTCAATAGTTATTCCTCATCTTCGGTTTGCAATTGAAAAAATGGATGAAATTTTTACAGAAAAGAAAAAGGAGAATCAATGAAAATTATTTTAGCAAGTCAGAATAAAGGAAAAGTTAGAGAAATAAAATCAATTTTTGAAAATTCCCCATTTGAAATAATTTCTCTTTATGACTTAGGAAATAATATTGAAATTGAAGAAACAGGTTCTACTTTCAGTGAAAATGCTTTTATAAAAGCTAAAGCAATTTTTGAACATTATAAAGAACCTTCAATTGCTGATGATTCTGGAATTATGGTTGAACAACTTGATGGAAGACCTGGAGTAATTTCAGCAAGATATGCAGGACCTAATTGCACTTTTGAAGATAATAATTTGAAGCTTATAAAAGAATTATCAAATTACCCAGAACCACACAAAGCAAAATTTGTTTGCACTGCTGTTTTTTATGATGGAAGATTTACTATAGAAACCGTAGGTGAAATAAATGGAATTGTGATAAATGAACAAAGAGGCACAGAAGGTTTTGGTTACGACCCGATATTTATTCCTGATGGCTATAATAAAACAATGGCTGAATTAAACTTTGAAGAAAAAAATAAAATAAGTCACAGAGCTATAGCATTCAAAAAATTACTTGAAAAGTTGAAAAGTTATTATGGTTTATAATGTAAGTTAATTTTGTCCATTAACATTTTAATCTTTGTGTTCCAGTTAATCTAATATTACATTTTATTTTTGGTTGAACAGGCAAACATGCGATTATTTTTTTATCCTTTTATAACTCCTACCGGTTTTAATTTAGCTACTTTTGTACTTATTCCTGCGAAATGCATAACATCAACGACTTCTGAAACATCTTTATATGCTTGAGGCATTTCTTCTGCAATTGTTTTGTAACCTTTTGCCTGAATTATTATTCCACTATTGGTGAGTTCTTTAATTAAATCTTTGCCTTTTGCAGATTTCATTGCTTGATGACGACTTTGAACTCTTCCTGCACCATGACAAGAGCTGCCAAAAGTTTCTTCCATTGATTTTTCTTTACCAACAGCAATGAATGAATACCTTCCCATATCTCCTGGAATTAAAACTGGTTGTCCCACAGCTCGATATTTTTCTGGTATTAATTCACTTCCTGCTGGATAAGCTCGTGTTGCTCCTTTTCTATGGACACAAACTTTTTTTGTTTTTGTTTTGCCATTTTTATTAATAATAGCATGCTCTTCAATTTTAGCTATGTTGTGGCAGACATCATAAATTAATTGAAATCCAAGTTCTGAATCTGAAATAGAAAATGTTTCTTTGAAACTTTTTTTTGCAAGGTGCATAATTATTTGTCTGTTATTCCAGGCAAAATTAGCAGCACATCTCATAGCACTTAGATAATCCTGTCCTTCCTGAGATTTAATTGGGGCGCAGGCAAGTTGTTTATCTGGAAGTTTAAAACCAAATTTTTTTTCTGATTGAACAAGGAGTTTTAAGTAATCATCACAAATTTGATAACCAAGACCACGAGAACCAGTGTGAATTAGTATAACAATCTGACCTTTAAACAAACCAAATACTTCTGCAACTTTTTCGTCATAAATTTCTTCGACTACATCAACTTCAAGAAAATGATTTCCCGAACCAAGTGTTCCAGCTTGGTCCAATCCTCTTTCTATTGCACGCTCACTTACGGATTCTGGATTTGCATCTTTTAATTTTCCATTCTCTTCTGTAAATAATAAATCTTCTTGAGAACCAAAACCATTTTCAACTGCCCACTCGGCTCCATTTTTTAATATTCTCTTAATTTCTGAAGGAGATAATTTTCTTATTGCTCCACTTGAACCAACTCCAGTTGGAATGTTCTGAAAAAGTACTTCGATTAATCTTTGAATTTTGTTTTTTATGCTTTCATATTTTAATGAAGTGCGCGCAAGTCTAACTCCGCAATTAATATCATATCCAACGCCACCTGGGGAAATAACACCTTCATCTAAATCCGTAGCAGCAACTCCGCCAATCGGGAAACCATAACCCCAGTGAATATCTGGCATAGCAAGACTAAACATTTGAATACCAGGCAAATGTGCAACATTTATTACCTGCTTTAATGCTTCGTCATTTTTAATTGATTCCATAAGCATTTTTTCGGTTGCATAAATTCTTCCGGGAACAAGCATGCCTCCTTGTGCAGGAATTTCCCAGAGATAATCACTTATTTTTTCGATTTTGATTCCGTTGATTTCCATAGCTCCTCCTTTACAAATCCTAAATATCAAAAACAATTATTGTCGATAAGTTCCCGTTCTTTTCTTCTATTTTCATTTGATGAAATGTAACCGCTTTTATCTCCTCTTTAACTAAATGATTTTTATTTTTTAATGATTCTCCAAATACTTCAAAATCCAAATGAAATAATTCACTGGTCTTTTCAATTAATATTTTATTAATTGAATTGACAACCCATTTTTTTGTATACAATTGATAGTTCAGTTCACCCAGAAATTCTATTAGTAATTCTTCAAGTGTTTTTGAATTGAATATGAATTTTTTTGATTGTTCATTTTTAATATTAGTTGTTTCTAAAACAATTTCTTTCCAGGCATAAAAAGCAGATATGAAAACATCTTCTATTGTTTTCCCTTCGACCTCTATAGCAATATCAGCTGTGTGTTCGATGAATTTGTATGGCATATTAAATTGTTTATTTTATTTCGTGATTAATTTAGTGCTTTTAGTATTACACTACAACAAAAATGAAAGGGAAAAAGGCTTCTATTGATTTTAAAGTTCAATTGTTATTATGTTCAAATAGATTTAAGTAATTGCAATGAGCAAACAATATAAAACAATTTTAATTTTATTTGTTATTTACCAATATGCATTTTCATCTCTTTTTTGTCAGCAGCTTAACAATCCAGTCGGATTATCTCAAAAAGCAAAACAATTATTGGAATCTAAAGATACGTTAACAGCTTTAAAATTTTTTAAAGAATCTATTTTGAAAAATAATGATGCTGCATCTTACTTTGAACTTGGGAAATTATTTTTGAAAAAGAACACATTCGAATCAAGAAATTTAGCTTATGAATATTTTAAAAAAGCCGTAATGCTAAAACCTGATAATATTGAATATCGATTTACTTATGCAGTATTAATGAAAGATTTTGCAAAAGTCAGTGCAATCAATGAATTTAAAAAAATAATTTCAATAGATAGCACACACATCCCCTCTCTTTTGAGTATAGCAGAAATTAAAAGTAAAGATTTTTTTGAATATAATAAGTCAGTAAGAAAATTAAGCGATGAATTTTATGCAAGTCTTCAGGAATTTGCAAATGAAGATTTTTATGAAGCAGAAAAATATTATCGAAAAGTTTTACTGATTGATTCGATGAATTATGATGCAAATAAAAGTTTAAGCATACTGTATGAAAGTACTGGCTCCCCCGAAAAAGGAATTCCATTATTGACAAAATTATTGAACAAAAAGAATAATGATAAAGAACTTCATTTAATTCTTGGTCTGCTTTATTACAAAACATCAAGATTTAAGGAAAGTTACAATGAATATCAAAAAGCTATATCACTAATGGACAAAGAGGAAAAAAAGGATTTTACATTTAACACTGTGAAATTTTTAATAGAACCTGCTTATAAAAATGTAATTGATAAAATGAGTGACAAACAGTTAAGTAATTTTATTGAACTATACTGGAAAGTTTATGACCCGCTTTATATGACAGAATACAATGAAAGATTGCTTGAACATTATTCTCGTGTAGTATTCTCTAATTTACACTTTAGTGTGCCCCAGATTGGTTTAGCTGGCTGGAAAACAAATCGAGGTGAAGTTGTACTTCGCTATGGAGAGCCATTAAATTTTATGCGTATCAGACCTTCGATGGGAGAAAGTGGATTAATGATGAAAACAGAAGTATGGGACTATAAAGATATGAGTTTTGGATTTACTGATATGACATCATCAGGAAAATATTTATTCAGCACACCTTCTTTCGATAAAGATAAAGTTCACTCACAATTTAATGGTAATACTCTGGATTATATAAATTATCTTAAAAAAGAAATTCACACTATTTATGAACCAAAATTCGAAGGACCCCGATTTAATATTGATTATTCTATCCTGCAATTTAAAAGCATGAATAAATGGTATCAGACAGATTTGTATTTGAATTATAAAATTGATGTACCTGATTCTTTATTTAAGAACAAGAAAGAACTTAAGCATAAAATTGGATTATTCTTTTTCGATAAAAATTATAATGAGCAATTCAGAAAATTAGACAGCATCAATATAAGCAAAAATGAAATCAATAATTATGTGAATTCGATAGCAGTTACAACATATCCCGATTCTGGATTTATCTCATTTGAAATGATAAGAGAAGACAAAGGGACATTTTCCAATCGTTCTGATTTAGTGATTAAAAAGTTCAGCAATGTTGATTATGGTATTAGTGATATTTTATTTAGCAGAAGAATATCAACAGAAAAATCAAAAGGAATTCAAAGAGGAAATTTATATATCGAACCAAATCCATTAAATGAATTCACAAAGAATGATACGATTAAACTTTATTATGAACTGTACAATCTTAAAAGAAACGAAAAAGGCTTTTGTAGTTTTGAACAAAAAATCTCAGTGAAAAAATTAAGTGAGAGATTAGAAAGCAGTCTTGCAAAGATTATTAATTCGATTTCAAACTTTCTGGGTTATACTAAAAGTTCTGAAGTTGTAATCGTTTCTGATTATGAAACATATGAAAATAATCCACAAATAATTCTGCAATTAGATATGAAAAATTATCCATCAGGTAAATATTTATTTACTATTACAGCAAAAGATAAAGTAACAATGAAAGAAGTAACTTCTCAAACTGTTATTGACTGGAAGAAATAAATTTATAAAATAGAATAAATATCATTTTCGCCAATATGAGTCTTATCTTTTTTTTATATTTCTTTGCAAAAATGTAAGTAATAATCAAATGATAGAAATAAAAAATCTTCATAAGAGTTTTGGCGGCAATCATGTTTTAAGAGGAATTGATTTGATAATTAAAACAGGTGAATCTTTAGCAATTATTGGTAAAAGTGGCTGCGGGAAAAGTGTTCTACTTAAACATATTGTAGGATTGTTGAGTCCAGACGAAGGCGTAGTAATGGTCGATGGAATTTCAGTAAATGATGCAAATAAAAAAGAATTATATAAACTCAGAAGGAAATTTGGATTTTTATTTCAAGGAGCCGCATTGTTCGATTCTATGACTGTATTCGAAAATGTCAGTCTCCCTTTGATTGAAAATAATTTTGGATTATCAAAAAAAGAAATTGAAAAAATAGTTCAGGAGAAATTGGAACTAATTGGATTGCCAAATATTCAGAACTTAAAACCATCAGAATTATCAGGTGGAATGAAAAAACGTGTAGCGCTCGCTCGTGCTCTTGTAACAAATCCTGATTATATTCTTTATGATGAACCAACTACAGGACTCGACCCGATTATGTCAGATTCAATTGATGAACTGATAAAAGAACTTAATGAAAGATTAAATGTAACATCGATAATTGTAACACACGATATGTTCAGTGTGAAAAATACTGCAGAAAGAATTGCTATGATTCATGAAGGGAAAATTTATTTTACAGGTACGCCGCAGGAATTTCTTGAAAGTAAAGATTCTGTAATAGAAAATTTTATAAAGAGAACAGGATTTTTAATTAATGAGTAAATTTAATATCAAATATGTATGCTCTAATTGTGGTTATGAAACAATCAAATGGCTTGGTAAATGTCCATCATGTGAAAACTGGAATACTTTTGTTGAAGAGATAATAGAAGATAAAAAGAAACCACAACGTAAAAATATTCCAGAGGGTTCTCTTTCTAAATTAAGTTCTATAATTTATGAAGAAGAAAGTCGTATTAAAACAAACATTGAAGAATTTGATAGAGTACTTGGCGGTGGATTGATGCCCGGTTCAGTTGTTTTAATTGGGGGCGACCCCGGAATTGGAAAATCAACTCTGGTTCTTCAGGCTGCAGCAAAAATTAAAGGGCAGGTAATTTATGTATCGGGAGAAGAATCTGTCAGTCAAATTAATCTTCGTGCAAAAAGATTGAATATTGACTCAGAAAATATTTCTATACTTACCGAAACAGACCTTGATATTATCATTAATTCTATAGAAAAATATGAACCCGATGTTGTAATAATTGATTCAATACAAACAGTTTATAAGCCCAATTTAGAAAATACAGCAGGGACAATAACACAAATAAGAGAATGTACTGCTGAACTGATGCAAACAGCAAAAAAGAAAAAATGTTCGGTTATAATAGTTGGTCATGTTACTAAAGATGGAATGATTGCAGGACCAAAAGTTCTTGAACATATTGTTGATGCAGTCCTTCAGTTTGAAGGGGAAAGAAGTTATTCATATAGAATATTGCGCTCACAAAAAAATAGATTTGGCAGTACAAATGAAATTGGAATTTTTGAAATGCATGAGGATGGTTTGCACGAAGTAAAAAACCCGAGTGAAATATTTCTAAGTGAAAGAGAAAAAGAAATTTCTGGCTCTGTAATTACATCGAGCATAGAAGGGACAAGACCAATATTACTTGAGGTTCAGGCACTTGTTACTCCTTCCGTTTATGGAAATCCTCAACGAGTTGCAACTGGATTTGATTATCGTCGTCTTTCAATTTTGCTTGCAGTTCTGGAAAAAAGAGCCAATCTTAAATTGTCATCATATAATGTATTTTTAAATATTGCTGGTGGAATTAGAATTGAAGAACCAGCTGTTGACCTTGCAGTATGCTGTGCAATTGCATCAAGTTATGCAAATCGGTTTGCCAAAAATAGTACAGTTGTAATTGGAGAAGTAGGTTTAGGTGGTGAAGTAAGAAGTGTAAATAGTATTGAAAAGAGAATTCAAGAAGCTTATAAATTAGGGTTCAAAAGTATTGTAGTTCCCAATAATAATTATAAATCACTCAACATTAAAAATTCTATTGAGATTATTCCGGTTGAAAATATCATTTCTGCATTAAAACAGGTTTTAAGTCCATAAAATATTGAGAAAATGTTGAACACAAATTTTACTCAAAAAAGAAATGAACTAATTATAATTATTTTAAGAATTATTTTAGGGATTGTGTTTTTATTTTCCGCTTATTCTAAATTAATTACTCCCGGGATAGTTGAAATTATTTTAATAGACCATGGATTTTTTTCATCCAGAGAAACAGCTGCAATTTTTGTTCGTTTGTTAATTGGTCTGGAATTTTCATTAGGTTTACTATTTGTTTTTAACATCGAAATCAAACGTGTGGTAATTCCTGCATCAATTATTTTTCTGGTGGTATTTACGATCTATTTAATCTATACGGGTTATTTTCTAAAAGATAATCAAAATTGTGGTTGTTTTGGAGAGGTAATTCCAATGTCTCCTCTGGAATCAATAATTAAAAATGTTTTTTTGGTAATAATGATTTTTGTTTTGAGTAAATACAAAATAATGAACAAAAATAATTTGATGTTAACATTTTTAATAATAATTGTAGTATCAGTTTTAATGTTTGCAGCTTCGCCTGTGAAATCTTATAGAAATTTTAAATTCAGCGATTTGACATATTTTGAAGGAAAAGGCAGAGTTGATTTAACATCAGGTGATAAATTTATTGCGGTAATGAATACAGAATGTGAACATTGCCAGCAACTTGCAATAGAATTAGAAACATTGAGAACAAAACCAGAAGTTTATTCGAATATTTTTTCTCTGCTATTTTCAGAAGGAGATGTATCTATTGATTCATTCAAAGTTATAACTAAATTTAATCTGCCCTATCAAAAAATAGATGTAAAGAAATTTTATGATTTAATTGGGTCAAGTCCACCGAGAATTTACTGGCTTCATGATGGCGAAGTGAAAGAATTCTGGGATAACAATTTTTTAGAAAATATTTTGAAAACACAGATTAAATGAAATTAGGTATGAATGTAATTAATTTAATTGATAACAAAGAGAAAGTTAATTCCACCATAAACTTAATGAATAAATACGGCAAAGAAAGAATTCCATATTTGTTTATAATTGATTTTGATATGGAAAATCCTGTCGTATTAAAAATGTCGGAATTACACCAACAAAAAATTTTTTATCAAATTAGTGACACTCCCGCAAAAAATCATAGCATTAATAAAAAAATTGAATTCATTAAATTTCCTGTATCATTTGAAGATTATGAGAAAGCTTTCGAAAAAGTTTATAAAGAAATTTATTCGGGTAATACTTATTTGTTAAATCTTACTTTCCCTACAAGGATTAAAACAAATCTTACAATGGAAGAAATTTATTATGTAAGTTGTGCTAAATACAAACTTTTGTACAAAAATGAATTTGTTGTTTTTTCTCCAGAAACATTTGTTAAAATTGAAGACGGATTAATTTCATCATTCCCTATGAAGGGAACAATTGATGCTTCGATTCCGGAAGCAGAAGACATTCTTTTGAATGATGATAAAGAAATTGCCGAACACAATACAATTGTTGATTTGATAAGGAACGATCTAAGCATTGTTTCAAAAAATGTAAGAGTTGAAAAATTCCGATACATAGAACGATTGGTTACAAATCAAAAAACATTGCTGCAGGTAAGCTCAAAGATAGTTGGCGAGCTTGAAAAAGATTACAATGAAAATATTGGTAATATAATTTTTTCACTTCTGCCGGCAGGTTCAATCAGTGGAGCACCAAAAAGAAAAACTGTAGATATTATACACAATGTTGAAATTGAAAAAAGAGGTTACTATACAGGCATATTTGGCATTTTTGATGGTTTTAATCTCGATAGTGCTGTGATGATTCGTTTTATTGAAAATAAAAATGGACAACTTTTTTATAGAAGCGGTGGGGGAATCACTTTTTTGAGTAATCTTTATTCAGAATATCAAGAACTAATTGATAAAGTTTATGTGCCGATTAATTGAAAGCATTAAAGTATTTGATAAAAAATTATTCAACATTAATTATCACAATAATAGAATGAATAATTCCAGAAAAATTCTTTTCAACTGCGAAGATGAAATTGATTTATCTTCAATAATAAAAATCCCGAATAATTTAGATAACAAGCTTTATAAATGCCGTGTAGTTTATTCAAAAGAAATTGAATCAATTGAATTTGTTCCTTATGTTAAAAAAAATATTAATACAATAAAAATAGTTGAAAATAATTTTATTGATTACACATATAAATTTGAAAATCGTGATGAATTGAACAAGATGTTATTAGAATCAAATGCTGATGAAATAATAATAATTAAAAATAATTTTGTTACTGATGCTTCTTTTGCAAACCTTGTTTTTACTGATGGAGTAATTTTTGTTACACCATCTACACCACTTCTTAAAGGGACAAAGAGAGAAAAACTTTTGAATGAAGAAATAATACGAGAAGAAGAATTAAGGAAAAATGATATTAATAAGTTCAAATTTTTTTATCTAATAAATTCAATGTTAAATATTGATGATGAACATAAGATTCCCATAGAAAAAATTTTAAGCTAATCCTTAAAAAAAATTTTTATCACTTTTTGCTGAATAATATTTTTTTTATAAATTTGCGCAATTTAATTTGACATCCAGTATTAATACCTCCCAAATTTATAAGACTATAAAGGAGTAAAAAATTGAGTAGCAAAAAGAACACACAAAAACAAAGAGGAAAATTAATATTAAAAAATGGTGATATTTTTGAAGGTTATCTCTTTGGAAGTTATAAATCTGTTGCTGGGGAAGTAGTTTTTAATACTGGTATGGTAGGATACCCTGAAACTTTTACAGACCCTTCTTATAAAGGACAAATACTTGTGATGACTTATCCCCTGATAGGAAATTATGGAGTTCCACCTTTAAATGATGATGACATACCTGAGTTTTTTGAATCAAAAGAAATTCAAGTTTCTGGTTTAATTGTTTCGGAAGAATCAGAAACATATAGTCATTGGAGTGCAGTTGAAAGTTTAAGCGATTGGTTAAAACGATATAATGTTCCCGGATTATACGGAATTGATACGAGAATGTTAACAAGAATTTTAAGAGAACATGGAACAATGCTTGGCAAAATCGAGGTGGGAGAAGAAGTTGTTGAATTTTATAACCCTGATGTTGATAATCTTATATCGAAAGTTACAATTCCACATGTAGAAAAATATGGCAATGGTAAAAAAAGAGTACTATTAATTGATTGCGGTTGCAAAAAGAGTATTCTTACAAATCTTCTTCAGAGAAATGTTACAGTAATTAGAGTTCCTTATGATTATGATGTTGAAAAAGAAAATTATGATGGGGTTGTAATTTCTAATGGACCCGGCAATCCTGTAGTATATAAGCAACTTGTAGCATCAGCAAAAAAATTAATTCAAAAACAGGTTCCAATACTTGGAATATGTATGGGGCATCAGATACTTGCTCTTGCTGCAGGTGCAAAAACTTATAAATTAAAATATGGTCACAGAAGTCAAAATCAGCCTGTTAAAGAAATTGGAACGAATAAATGTTATATAACTTCTCAGAATCATTCTTTTGCAGTTGATACAAAAACATTGCCTCGCGGCTGGCAGCCCTGGTTTGAGAATTTAAATGACTATTCTAATGAAGGAATGATTCATGAAAAATTGCCATTTAGGAGTGTTCAATTTCACCCGGAAGCTACACCTGGTCCAGTAGATACATCATTTATATTTGATGAATTTTTAAAAGATGTATAATTTTTTCAAAATTAATTTTATTAAATAATTAATTCGGGGAGAAATGAAAATCAAAAAAGTATTAATCTTAGGAAGTTCTGCATTAAAAATTGGAGAAGCAGGAGAATTTGATTATTCAGGTTCTCAAGCAATAAAAGCATTGAAAGAAGAAGGCATTTATACAGTTTTAATAAATCCAAATATTGCTACAATTCAAACATCAGATTATTTAGCAGATAAAGTTTATCTGCTTCCAATAAATACTCATTATGTTGAAAAAGTTATCGCAAAAGAAAAACCTGATGGGATCTTACTTAGTTTTGGTGGGCAAACAGCATTAAACTGTGGACTTGCATTGTATCGCGAAGGAATTATTGATAAATACAAAGTAAAAGTTCTTGGAACCCCAATCTCTGCAATTGAAAATACAGAAGACAGACAATTATTCTGCAATAAACTTGCAGAGATTAACGTAAAATTTCCTCAAAGCAAAGCTGTCACTACTGTTGAAGATGCAATTGAATACGCACAAAAAATTGGTTTCCCTGTTATAATTAGAATTGCATATGCTCTTGGAGGACTGGGCTCTGGAATTTGCAGAAATAAATCAGAAGTAAAAAAACTTGCTACCAAAGCATTATCATATTCATCACAAATATTGGTTGAAGAATATCTTGAAGGCTGGAAAGAAATTGAGTATGAAGTAGTTCGTGACCAATATGATAATTGTATTACAGTTTGTAATATGGAAAATATTGACCCGATGGGGATTCATACTGGCGAAAGTATTGTTGTTGCTCCAAGTCAAACTCTCACGAATTATGAATATCATTTGTTAAGAGAAGTTGCTATTAAAACAATTCGGCATCTTGGTATAATAGGTGAATGTAATATTCAATATGCTCTTAATCCAAATTCGAGTGATTATCGTGTAATAGAAGTTAATGCAAGATTATCAAGAAGTTCTGCTTTAGCTTCGAAAGCAACGGGATATCCGCTGGCATTTATTGCAGCAAAACTAGCACTTGGTTATGGATTGCATGAATTACCCAATAATGTAACCAAAACTACAAAAGCATTTTTTGAACCTGCACTTGATTATATAGTTGTAAAAGTTCCTCGCTGGGATTTGAAAAAGTTCAGGCTTGTAAAAAGAAATATTGGCTCCTCAATGAAGTCTGTTGGCGAAGTAATGGCAATAGGCAGAAAGTTCGAAGAGGCTATTCAAAAAGCAATGCGAATGCTCGATATTGGAGTTGAAGGTTTAACTGCAAGCAGAACTAAAATTGAGTTCGAAAATATTGAAGAAGCATTAAGTCATCCAACCGAAGAAAGAATGTTTGCTGTTGTGCAAGCTCTTAAAAGTGGTTATTCTGTTGATTGGATTCACTCATTGACTCATATTAATAAATGGTTTTTATATAAAGTTCAAAATATTGTAGAAATAGAGAAAAAGATTGCTGCTGCAGGAAAATTAACAAAAGATTTATTAATCGAAGCCAAACAACACGGATTTTCTGATAGACAAATTGCAAATATCTTAAATAAAGATGCTCATGATATTTATTTGCTCAGAAGAAGATATAATATAAAACCTTATATTCAGCATATTGACACACTTGCAGCTGAATATCCAGCTAAAACTAATTATCTGTATCTCACTTATAATTGTTCGTCTCATGATTTTGATTTCAAACTTAAGAATAGCATAATCATTCTTGGTTCAGGACCATATCGAATAGGAAGCTCCGTAGAATTTGACTGGTGTTGTGTTAATACTGTAAAGACATTACGAGAAATGAATCATAAAACTGTAATGATTAATTGCAATCCCGAAACAGTAAGTACAGATTATGATCAATCTGACGCCCTCTTTTTTGAAGAACTGACAACAGAAACTATCTGGGAAATTTATGATGCCATTAAAGCTAAAGGTGTAATAGTATCAATGGGAGGCCAAACCCCCAATAATCTTGCATTAAAACTTCATAATATAGGTATAAAAATTTTAGGAACTTCTCCAAAATCTATTGATACTGCTGAAGACAGAAGTAAATTTTCAGCATTATTAGATCAACTTGGAATTGAACAACCAGAATGGAGTAAATTAAATACAATTCAGGATGCTCTGAATTTTGCCAATAAAGTTGGTTACCCTGTGCTTGTTAGACCATCTTATGTTCTTAGTGGTGCTGCAATGGCAATTGCAACCGATGATGTTGAACTTACAAGATTTCTTCAAAAAGCTGTTGATGTATCACCCGAACATCCTGTTGTGATTTCAAAGTTTCTTGTGAATGCAAAAGAACTTGAGTTTGATGCTGTAGCTCAAAATGGAGAAATAATTTGTTCTGCAATTTCTGAGCATGTTGAAAATGCTGGCGTTCATTCAGGTGATGCAACATTAGTTCTGCCTGCTCAAAGAACTTATCTAGAAACAATGAGACAGATTAAAAAATTTTCTGCAGCAATTGCCAAAGCATTAAATATCAATGGACCATTTAATATTCAATTTCTTGCTAAAGACAATAAAGTAAAAGTAATAGAATGTAATTTAAGAGCTTCTCGAAGTTTTCCATTTGTATCAAAAACATTAAAGAAGAATTTTATTGAATTAGCAGCAAAAGTTATCGTAGGTAAAAAAGTTGAAAAGGAAGATGACCATACATTTAATTATGATTATGTTGGAGTTAAAGCTCCCGAATTTTCTTTCACTCGTCTTGAAGGAGCAGACCCAACTACAGGTGTAGAGATGGCATCAACTGGAGAAGTTGCCTGCCTTGGCAATGATTTTGATGAAGCTTTCTTAAAAGCCTTAACTGCAGTTGGTTATAAATTCCCGATAAAGTCAATATTAATTTCATCAGGTACACTGGAATCAAAAACAGAATTGCTCGAATCAACAAGACAGTTATTAAAAATTGGTGTTAAATTTTATGCAACACCAGGAACAGCAAAATTCATGGAAGCAAATGGAATTCCAGTTGAAACACTTGATTGGCCTCTAAATGGAAAATCCCCAAATGCAGCTGATTATATAAAATCCAGAAAAATTGACCTTGTGATTAATATCCCTAAAAATTACCAGGAAGAAGAATTAACAAATGATTATATAATTCGCCGAACAGCAGTTGATTTCAAAATACCGTTAATTACAAATAGACAACTTGCTATGCGTCTTGCTGAAGCTCTTGTCAATAAGAACCCACTTCAGTTGGAAGCAAAAAGCTGGGATGAATATTAAACTTTTTATTTCTCAGTTTATTTGTTCAGAAATTTTATAAAACTGCACGCAGGTATTTTATTTCTTTTCCAAATTCTCTAACGAAAATTCCCTCTGAAATTAAACGATAATCATAATTTTTTTTGTATTTTTAATTAATAAAAATTATAAAAAAAATTTTTTAATCAATATCTACTGTCCATCTTTTAACCTGTACCTCCGGAATTTATAAAAAGTTATTTGTTCTTTATTTTTTTTCTTTAACAATAGATAAGAAAGGATGCTAATAAATTTTCTTATCGCAGGAGGGAATAATGGCAACAAAACTGCCAAATAATTTGGAAGTAAATTTTAACAAAGAACTTTTTGAATATTTATTTCTTGCTCATCCTTTGCCAATATTGGTTTATGAATTAAAATCACTTACTATTAAAAATGTCAATAAAGCAGCAGTTCAAAAATATGGATACAGCAAAAGAAAATTCCAGAAACTAAAATTGACCGACCTTTATCTTCCGCAAAAATCTCAAACTAAGCCTGCCAGAAAAATCAATAAAGATACTCTCCAGAAGCACAGAATAAAAAATGGAAAAGCTGTAGATGTTCAGATTACAAAAAGTAAAATTGTTTATGAAGGATTAACATGTGAATTAATGATTGTTCAGGATATAACTGAGCATATCAATCTTGAAAATGAACTTATTAAAGCTGAATCTGAATTGAGAACTACATTATACAGTATAGGTGATGGTGTAATTACAACAGATAATCATGGTAAAATTGTGATGATGAATCCGATAGCAGAAAAATTAACTGGCTGGAAAGAGAAAGATGCAAAAGGGAAAAAACTTGAATTAGTTTTTAACATTGTAAATGAATATACAAGAAAGAAAGTTGAAAATCCTGTAAAAAGAGTTTTAAAAGAAGGAATTGTAGTCGGTCTTGCAAATCATACAATCTTAATATCCAAGGATAAAACAGAAAGACCGATACTTGACTGTGGGGCACCAATTAAAGATAAAAAAGGGGAAATTACAGGCGTTGTTCTTGTTTTTAGAGATCAAACAAAAGAACGAGAAGCTCAAAAGAAAATTGAAGAAGCAAAAATTTTTGCAGAAAGTATTATTGCTACAGTAAGAGAGCCCTTGATTGTTCTTGATTCAAAAATGAACGTAATTACAGCAAATCGTTCTTTTTATAATATTTTTAAAACTTCTGAGAAAGATACAATTGGGAAATCATTATATAAACTCGGAAATGGACAATTGAATATCCCGGCTTTAAAATTATTGCTTAAAAATATTCTTCCCTTAAATACTTCTTTTGAGAACTTTGAAGTTCAATACAATTTCCCTCATTTAGGTTTCAAAACAATTCTTCTTAATGCACGAAGAATTTACAGAGAATCAAATAAAACTGATATGATTCTTCTTGCTATTGAAGATATAACAGAAAGAAAAAAAGCAGAAGAAAAAATAAAGAAGTTGAACCGTGTTTATTCAATGTTGTCTGAGGTAAATGAGACAATTGTAAGAATCCGTGAAAAAGAAAAATTATTGAATACAATTACTAAAATAGCAGTTGATAAAGGTGGATTTTCTTTAGCATGGATTAGTATGATTAATACCGAAACAGAAGAACTTAATATTGAAGCAGATTATGGAATGAATGATAATTACAAAGATAGAATATTTGCTGACCTTAATGTAGTAAGCCATAATAAATCTCCAATTAGAAAAGTTTTAAGAACAGGAAAATATTTTATATCAAATAATATTCTTAAAGATAAAAAAATGGGCTTATGCTACAGATTAGCCGCTGATTATGGTTTTAAATCATTTGCAGCTTATCCAATAAGAATGTTTGGGAAAACAATTGGAACATTAAATTTATATTCTATTGAAGAAAAGTTTTTTGATAAAGAAGAAATTGAACTACTCGAGCAACTTTCAATGGATTTATCTTTTGCTCTGGAATATATTGAAGCCGAAAATGAAAGAAGAAAAATTGAAGAGATAATAAAGCAAAACGAAGAAAATTATAATGCTTTAATCGAATCCAGTGAGGATGCTATTTATCTTGTAGATAGAGATTGCCGCTATCTTCACATGAATAAAAGATATTTAACCAGATTAGGAATGAAATTAGAAGAAGTAATTGGTAAACCGTACAGCGAATTTCATACTCTTGAAGGTTCAAAAGAATTTGAAGAAAAGGTAAAAAAAGTTTGTGAATCTGGAATCGCTATTGCTTATGAATATCAGAGCTTTAGAGATGGAAGATATTTTATAAGAACTTTAAGCCCTGTAAAAAATCCTACAACGAATGAGATTTATGCGGTTGTAATAATTTCAAAAGATATTACTCATCTTAAGGAAGTAGAAAAAGCACTGAGAGAAAGTGAAGAACGATTTAGAAATATTTATGAAAGTTTAACAATTGGTGTTTACAGAACAACTCCTGACGGTAAACTTTTGATGGCAAATCCAACATTTTTATCAATGCTTGGGTATGACTCCTTAGAAGAGGCTCAATCTAAAATTATTATGGATGAAGTTTATGCTGAAAAAGGTACTCGTGATTTATTTCTGAGAATAATAATGGAAGAAGGAATAGTTTATGGTTTTGAACAAAAATGGAAAAGAGCAGATGGAAAAATTATTTACATAAGAGAAAATGCAAAAGCATATAAAAATGATGATGGTTCAATAGCATATTTTGAGGGAACAGCAGAAGATATTACAACAAAAAAATTAGCAGAACAAGAATTAATGATTGCCAAAGAAAAAGCAGAGCAGGCGGATAAATTAAAATCCTATTTTCTTGCTCAAATGTCCCACGAAATAAGAACCCCATTGAATGTGATTGTTAGTTTCTGCAACTTAATAAAAGAAGAAACTCAGGATATAATTTCACCTGAATTAAAAGAATATTTTAAAAGTATTGATTTTGCTTCTAAAAGAATAATTCGAACTATTGACTTGGTTTTAAATATGTCTGCTGTTCAATCAGGTGCTTACATCCCAACATATAGTTTCTTTAATCTAAAGGAGAAAATTATTGATAATCTTATGGCTGAGTTTAAAACAATTGCCGAAAATAAGGGATTGACTTTTTATGTTGATTATAAAACTGATAAATTAAGTCTGTTTGCAGATGATTATAGTGTTGCGCAGATTTTCTCGAATTTAATTGATAATGCAATAAAATATACAAACGAAGGTAGTGTTGAAATTGTTGTTGAAAGAAATGAAAATGATAAATTGACAGTGAAAGTAAAAGATACAGGAATAGGAATGAGTGAAGATTTTCTCAACAAGCTTTTTCAACCTTTTACACAGGAAGAACAGGGCTATACAAGAAGATTTGAAGGAAGCGGTTTAGGTCTTGCACTTGTCAAAAAATATTGTGAAATGAATAATGCGGAAATATATGTTGAAAGCCAAAAAGGAAAAGGCTCGACATTTACAGTGATATTTGGTTGATTTAAAACAGAAATTTTATTTGTTGATATAGAGCATATATGCAATTGCTCTTTTTATGTTAGCTTGAATTGTTTATTTTAGTTTAGTAGATTTTTATTGGATACTAACTATTTAAGGAACATTGCTATGTCTGGAACTAATGAAAAAAGAAAACCAAAACTTTTGATTGTAGAAGATGATTTTGAAAATCAAAAATTCCTTCAACTTTTTCTGAAACGCAAATTTGATGTTGATGTTTGCGATTCAGCCGAAACTTTTTATGAAAAGATGAAAGAACAAAAATTTGATATAATTTTAATGGATATTTCATTAAGAGGTAAAAAAGATGGCTTGCAGCTTACAAGAGAACTAAGACAATCTGATGAAACAAAAAATATCCCTGTTGTTGGACTTTCAGCTCATGCATTTCAGAGAGATAAAGATAATGCTTATAAAGCCGGGGTTGACCTTTTTATTACAAAACCTGTCCAAAATAATGTTTTATTAGAATCATTAATTAAAACTTACGAAAGCAAAACAGGGGAAAAACTAGAATAGTTTTACCTTATCAGTAAAAGAATATATGTGCTTGATATGGTTTTAATTCAACATATAATCCAGTGTGATATACTTCTTCGGCAAATCTATAATAAGTTTGATTATTAAGCATATCTTTTATTTCAAAAGTTTCGGGGTAATTTCTTACATCTAATTTAATTCTGCATGAAGAAATTGTATCTGAATAATTTAGTGCTACAAGGCATCTTTGAGAATTTAATTCCCACTGCCACGTTAAAATATTTGTAAAAGTGTGATTCCCTTCCCAGGAAGGAAGTGCTTCAAGTAATTTCCATGTCCCAACTTTAAAGATTTCCGAAGAAGTTATATCAAGAAGTTTATCGTAAAATTCTTTCATATCTTTTTGGATTAGTTCTTCAGGTTCTCGGCCCAGCTGAACAGGTAATTTAATTTTTTTACCTTCAAATTGACCATCATAGTATAAATGCATTCCTGGAATTGTGCTTATTATTATTGCTGCAGCCCTTGATTTCTCTTTTCCAAGTGAAACAATTGCTCTCTCTTCATCATGATTTTCAATAAAACGGACTGATTTTTTCTGATGTTGTTCATCAAGTTGAAGATGTTCATAAATATCAAGAGCATTGCCAAACTTGAATTTATCGAGAAGATTTTTATCGTAGGTAAAATCAAAACCAAGTTCCTGTAAATCTTTTTCAAGATTCCAGTAAACTTCTCCAATAAAAATAAAATCATTTCTTACTTTTTTAATTTCAGAAATTATTTCACTCCAGAATTCAGTTGTAGTCAGTTCATTTTCACATTTGTCTATAACACCTGCCCACGTATTTTTAAAAACATTATTTAAACCAAGCATTGCCATGTCACATCTAACACCGTCGCAATATTTTGTAAGATTTTTTAATACTTTCTTAAAATATTTTCTAACATCTTTGCTGAAATAATTTACTTGAATTGTATCCTGCCATGCAGGAAAGAACGGATCACGTCCATGAGCATAATATTTTTCTTCATCATCAAAGGGCTTATAAAATGTATGGGGGTCTCTTTCAAATGTATCTTTGTTTACACTTAAAAAAAATGATGGATTGGTTTTTATCAATTGACTATCGGCACTAAAATGATTCGGTACAAAGTCAAGAATCAATCCAATATTATTTTTATTTAAAAAAGATTTTAATTTCTGCAGAGTTTCAAAATTACCTACATCTGTGTTAACTTCATAAACATCAATTGAATATGGTGAACCGATAACATCATTTCTTTCCCAATTCTTCAAAGCTCTATCATAACTTTGAATTAAGTAATCTTCAAAACAATATTTATCAATTGTAGATTTACATGTTTTCCATATTCCCATAAGCCAGATATAATCAAACTTTTTCTGAATAAAATATTCCCAGTAACTTTGGGGAACATCATTTAATTTAGTTTCGCTGCCAAAACGTTTTAGAAATACTCTCGTATTAATTTCATAAATAGATGGATTAACTATCATTACTTTACCGTTGTTAATTTTTGTTTTGTGTTAAAAGATGTTTCTTTTCGTTCAATAGTTCTTTGTTTCTGTTTAAGAGTTCAATTTTTAGGTGTTCATCATTGGTGCTTTCAATAATCTTATTGTTTGCTTTAATTTCTTGTTCTATTTGATAAACAAGAAATTTATTCACTGTCTCTTTTGCATATTCAAGTGAATCTTTTTCTATTTTGCCATTGAGAGAAAGTTCATCCCATCTGTGGCTAATGCCTTCATCTTTTAATGTGAGTTTGAATATAAAATCTTTGAGTTGTTCATTTTTAATTTTATCAGTTAGATAACCTGGTGAAATATCTCTGTCGGTATGTCCATCAAGAACAATTTCAACAAGATATTTTAAATCAGGATTGGAGAAATAATCCAGACTAATTTTTTCAAGAATGTGTTCAACAATTTCTTCGTTGCCGCTGTAAAGTAGTCTAATAATTTCCTTTTCAAGTTGAGAAATATTTGAAATTGATGCTGAAGGAGAAAAATTGTTATTTGTTCTTAAATTTCTTTGCATAGATTGTAAACTTTGAGAAGGTGTTGTTTCTTTTTGCTGTGATAAAATTTTATTTAACTCATCTTCAATTAATCGTTCTTTCAGATTAAATTTTTTTACAATTGTTTTAATGAGGAAACTTCTTTTTAATTCGTCGTTGACGAGTGCGAGTGTTCTAACAATTTCTCTTATGGCAGATGCAGCAGCAGCAGGGTCGTCAAACTTTCCTTCTGCTTCAAATTGTGCTGTCTGGAACTCAACGAAATTTTTAGCTGAGTTTAATAGTTCATCAAATTTTTCTTTGCCATATTTATTAATAAAAGAATCGGGATCTTCATTTTGAGGAAGCATCATAACTTTTATGTCAAAGTCATATTTCAACAAAATTTCAATGCTGCGAAGAGATGCTTTTTGTCCTGCAGGGTCAGCATCAAATAGAACGATAATATTTTTAGTGAATCGAGATAAAAGTTGAACTTGTTCTTCGGTTAAAGATGTGCCAGATGAAGCAACAACATTTTTAATATCTGCTTGAAATAGTGATATTAAATCCATATAACCTTCTACAAGTATTGCTCTATCGAGTTTTCTTATTTCTTCTTTCGAATGAAATAAACCATATAATGATTTTCGTTTGGAATAAATTTTTGATTCTGGAGAATTTAAATACTTTGCAGTGTTCTCTTTATCGATAAGAATTCTTCCGCCAAAGGCAATTACTCTTCCATTAGGAGAAAAAATTGGAAAGATTATTCTTTCTCTAAATTTATCGTAATATTCACCTTTTTCATTAACATCAATTAAACCAAGTATTTTTGCTTTTTCTAAATCAATTTTATTTTCTCTTGCAACATTTAGAAAATTGTTCCAGCCTGCAGGAGCAAATCCTAGTCTAAATAATTTTTGTGTTTTTGGTTTTATGTTTCTTTTCTTTAAGTATTGGCGGGCTTCCTCGGCTTCTGAACTTTTTTGCAAAATTTCTTCAAAGTATCTTGCAGCAAAGTCATTTATTTCATAAAACTCTTCAAGCTCTTTCTGAATTTCTGTTAACTCGGATTTTTCATATTGTATTTTAATTCCTGCGTGTTCAGCAATTTCTTCAACTGCTTCGATAAAAGAAATATTTTTAAAATCCATCAAGAATTTAAAGACATTACCACCTGCACCACATCCAAAGCAATGATAGATTTGTTTATCGCTGCTTACAGTAAAAGATGGAGTTTTTTCTTGATGGAATGGGCATAATCCTACAAAGTTTTTCCCCCGCTTTCGTAGATGAACATAGCCTGAAATAATGTCAACTATGTCCACAGCATTTCTAATTTCTTCAATCTTTTGCTCAGATATTCTCAATATTCAGTTCCTCACATATTAAATTACATCTACAAACTTATAATGATTTATACATTGCATTCAAAATTGCTCATCAAAATTAATATTATTATTTTCGATTTGGAAATTACGATGAGAAACAACTATTTGATTAAAAATAGCATTCTTCTAGTTCTGCCTGCACAGGATTTTAACGAACAGGAATATTTAATTATTTCAAATTCACTAATCAAAGCCAATAAAAAGGTATTTATTGCTTCCGATTCAAATTCATTATGTGTTGGTTCAGAAAATTTGAAAGTAAAAAATGATATGCTTCTTTATAATGTTCATGAAAAAAATTTTAGTGGAATAATATTCATAGGAGGGAAAGGAGTAAGAAACTACTGGAACAATAAATTACTTCATTCAATTGCGCAGAAATTTGATAAAAGCAAAAAAATTATTGGTGCAATTTGTAGTGCCCCCGTTATTCTTGCTAAAGCTGGGATAATAAAAAAAGTTGCTACATGTTTTCCGGATGATAAAAAAGAACTAGAAAAAGAAGGAATTGAGTATAAAGATGAACCCGTTGTAATTGATAGTAATGTAATAACAGGAAGAGATCCTGCTTCAGCACCTGAATTTATATCGAGATTTTTATATGAAATTTCAAAAAAAAGTTAGAACTACTTTTCATTTAATCTTGTTAATTAAATGCTATGAAAAATAAAATAGAATCAATAAAGAAATACTGTAATAGTCTTACAAGTTATTCAAGATACAAAACAAGAGAAGTTTATATTGGTGATATTCCTCTTGGAGGAAATAATCCAATTCGTATTCAATCGATGACAACAACAAATACTATGGATACTATTGCAACTGTTGAGCAATCAATTCGAATGATTAAAGCGGGGTGTGATTATATAAGAATCACTGCCCCAAGTATAAACGAAGCGAAGAATTTATTAAACATTAAAAATGAATTAAGAAAAAGAGGATTTAACACACCATTAATAGCAGATATTCACTACACTCCAAATGCAGCTGAAGTAGCTGCTCGAATTGTAGAAAAAGTGAGAATTAATCCGGGCAATTTTGTTGATAAAAAGAAATTTCAGATTGTTGAATACACTGATGAACAGTATAATGAAGAGCTCGAAAAAATTCGAGAAAAATTAATTCCATTAATAAAAATTTGTAAAGAATACGGCACTGCTCTGCGAATTGGAACTAATCATGGATCACTATCAGATAGAATTATGAGCCGATATGGCGATACTCCATTTGGAATGGTTGAATCTGCATTGGAGTTTTTAAGAATTTGCAGAGAAGAAAATTTTCATTCTATTGTTCTATCGATGAAAGCAAGTAACCCTCAGGTGATGGTTCAGGCATATCGACTTCTTGTAAATAAAATGGAAGAAGAGGGAATGAATTATCCACTTCATCTTGGTGTGACTGAAGCAGGTTTTGGCGAAGATGGCAGAATAAAATCAGCTGCTGGTATTGGAACTCTGCTTGAAGATGGACTTGGAGATACAATCCGTGTATCATTAACAGAAGAACCAGAATTTGAAGTACCTGTTGCAAAAATTCTTGTAAACAGATATAAAGGAAGAGAAAATCATAAACCAATTATTGATATAGAAGAAAATCCCATCAATCCTTTTGAATATAAACGAAGAGAAACTTTTGAAGTATCAAATATTGGTGGGGCAACAGTTCCAAAAGTTATTGCAGATTTCAGTGAAGAAGTAATTTCGCTTTCATTAATGAAAAGCATTGGTTATAATTATTCAGAAAAAATAGATAAATGGTTGTTAACAGATTCAGCAGCGGATATAATTTATCTTGGTAAAAAAGATTTTCCTTTTGAACCGCCGCCAAACTTAAAACTTATTTTTGATTATGAAAAATGGATTCACCTGAATGATAGGACAAAAGGATTTCCTTTTTATAAAAATGTTTATGAATTTTTAAATGCTGAAGCTAATTCATTTACTATTAATTTTATAGAATTAAATATCGATGAAATTTTTTTGGATGAATTTGAAAATGTAAAAAACAATTTTAGTGTTGTTTTTGTAATTAATACAGATAATCTGCATGGAATGGCAGAACAGAGAAGAATCTTTTTTGAATTAATTTTGAGAGACATAAAAAATCCTGTGATTATCAAAAGATTTTATGAAAATATTGATGAAGAAGAATTAAGACTTTATTCAGCTACAGATTTTGGTGCACTATTTATTGATGGTTTTGGTGATGGAGTATGGATAAATGCTAAAGACAAATATGGGAATAATATCAGCAGAGAATTTTTAAATAAAACTTCTTTTGGAATACTTCAAGCAGCAAGAGTGCGTATTACAAAAACAGAATATATTGCCTGTCCATCATGTGGAAGAACATTATTTGATTTAGTAGAAGTGACAAATAAAATTCGCAAGAGGACAGAACATCTTAAAGGTGTTAAGATTGCAATAATGGGTTGCATAGTAAATGGTCCAGGAGAAATGGCAGATGCCGATTATGGTTATGTTGGTTCGGGTCCTGGGAAAATTACTTTGTATAAAGGGAAAGAAATTGTAAAAAGAAATATATCTGACCAAAATGCATTGGATGAACTTATAGAATTAATTAAAAATGATGGGAAATGGATAGAAAGGGGAGAAAATTAGTAATCTTCTTGAAGTTCTTGTTCTATTATTATATATTTTGAGTAGATTTATGGACAATTATTCATTTAAAAAAAGAAAAATATTCAACGGGTTTTCTAAAAAGAATTTCAAATGGGAAATGCACTCCACTTTAAGAGGGGTGCATTTTTTTTATATATGATTGCAGGAGAACTGACAGATTATATTGAAAGCTGGTCGCCCCCTGGAGCCGCTTGGGAAAAAGATAACACAGGACTTCAAATAGGCTCTCGGGGGACAAAGATAAAAAATATAATGCTATGCCTCGAACTTACCGATGAAGTCCTGAAGGAAGCTATAAATAAAAATTGCAACTTTATTTTTACACATCATCCACTACTTTTCAATCCAGTCTACAAATTAGATTTTGAATTCAACTCTACAGCTAAACTTATCGAGAAAATTATTAGGAATAATGTAACTGTTTATTCGGCTCATACAAATTTAGATTTTGCTAAAGATGGAGTTTCATTTGAATTAGCAAAAAAATTAAAATTAACAGAAATTAAATTTCTTCAGAATTTAGAATCAAACCAATTTAAAATTGCAGTCTTTGTTCCCGAAACCCACCTTGAACAAGTTTCGAATGCTGTTTTTTCTTCTGGGGCAGGAATTATTGGTGAATATGAAAATTGCAGTTTTAGATTAAAAGGGGAAGGTACTTTTAAAGGTTCTGAAAAATCAAATCCTGTAATTGGAAAAAAGAATATCTTTGAAAAAGTCGAAGAGATTCGTTTAGAATTTATTGTTGACCAGTGGAATCTAAATAAAGTTATCTCATCAATGATTAAAGCTCATCCTTACGAAGAACCAGCTTACGACATTTATCCCTTGAAAAATCGAAATGTAAATTTTGGAGCTGGTGCAATTGGTATCCTCAAGAATGAAATGAGCGAAGAAGAATTTTTAAGATATGTGTCTAATTTATTAAATACAGAAGTGTTAAGATATTGCAATGGTAAAAATAAAGTAATTAAAAAAGTTGCAGTATGTGGTGGTGCTGGTTCTAATTTAATAAGTCATGCTATCAATTCTAATGCAGATGCTTTTATTACTGCTGATATTAAATATCATGAATTTCATCAAGCAAATAATAAAATATTGCTTATAGATGCAGGTCATTATGAAACTGAAGTATTGATTTTGAACGAAGTTAAAAAAAGAATTGAAGAATTAATAAGCAATAGAAGCAAAATAAAAGTTTATAAATATACAAAAACGACAAATCCAATAAAGTTTTATAAACATTAAGGAGTATTTAAATTGGTAGAACGGTTAACAACTCTTTATGAACTTCAATTAATTGATGATCAACTCGACGAGCTTGAGGATTTAAGAGGTGATCTTCCTGCTATAGTAAGTGAACTTACAGCACAAATTAATTCTATTCGAGAGCAAATAGAAACAAAAGAAGCTGAAAAGAAAAAGTCGCTGCAGAAACGAAAGCAAAATGATGAAGATGTTGAACGATTGAAAGCTAATTTAAAAAAATTTAAAAGTCAGCTTTATCAGGTGCGCAATAATAAAGAGTATGATGCTTTAACTAAAGAAATAGATCATACAGAAGAACAAATAGAAAAACTTGAAACTGAGAGTCTTGCTCTTGAAGATTTAATCCAAAAATTGAAAGCAGAGATTGCCGAAATTGAACCTCAGCTTGAAACTCTTTCAAAAGAACTTAAAGAAAAAGAAACAGAACTAAAGCAGATTATAAAAGCAAACGAAAGAGAAGAATTAAAGCTAAAAGAAAAAAGAGAAAAAGTAGCAGCAAGAGTTCGAAAGCAGGATTATTCCACTTACATGAGAATTCGAAAAGCACTTGGTGGTAAAGCAGTTGTAACAATTATTCGTTCTGCATGTTCAGGATGTCACAATGTTGTTCCACCACAAAGACAACTTGAAATCAAACAAAACAAAAGAATTTATTCATGTGAATCCTGCGGTAGAATTTTGGTTTCTGCCGATATAGCAGAAGAAGCAAAGAAAAAGTTACAGTTATAATTTTGATATTAAAGTTATATCTGCTTCTTAATGTTATAAAACTTTTCGAATATTTAATTCACTAAAATTATTTTAAATATGATATCAAAAGAACTTTTAGAAATTTTATGCTGCCCAATTTCAGGAGCAGATTTAGTTTTAGATGATAATTATCTTGTATCCACTGACAAAAATACAAGAAGAAGATACAGAATTGAAAATAATATTCCGATTATGCTAATTGAGGAATCTGAAGAGCTAAATTTAGATACCTGGAAAGAAATAATGAAGCGACACGGAATTCAAACAGACTAATTAAAAACAAACTTTCAAATTGTATGCTGATAAAACAAAATCAAGATGAAATTCAAAATTATTTGACTGATGCTTCCAATTACAAGGGCAATTGTGAAGCAATCTATATTCCTTCAAATGAAGAAGAAATTTCTGAAATTTTAATATATGCTAATTCAAATAAAAAAAGAGTGACAATCTCAGGCAATGGAACTGGATTAACTGGAGGAAGAGTGCCCGAAGGTGGTATTGTCATTTCCCTTGAAAACATGAACAAAATTATTGAATTAAATAAAGAAGAAAAATTTGCAGTAATTCAACCTGGTGTAATACTTAAGGATTTTCAGGATTATGTTGAAGAACGGAAATTGTTTTATCCTCCAGACCCAACAGAAAGAAATTGTCAGATTGGTGCGAATGTTGCCACTAATTCATCAGGAGCAAGGACATTTAAATATGGACCAACCCGAGATTATGTTCTTGGACTAAAAATAATTCTTCCTGATGGAGATAAATTTTCAATTCAACGAGGTCAATATTTTGCTGATGGTTACAATGTATTACTAACAACAGACAGCGGGAAAAATATTTCTTTTACATTACCTCAGTTTGAAATGCCTGATACAAAGAATGCAGCAGGATATTACTGCAAAAAAAATATGGATTTAATTGATTTATTTGTAGGTTCTGAAGGAACGCTTGGGATTTTTTCAGAAATAAAATTAAAATTAATTGAGCTTCCGGAAAAAATATTATCCTGTGTAATATTTTTTGACAATGAAGATAATGCACTTAATTTTATTGAAGAAGCAAGAGCAATTTCAAAAAAAAGAATTGAAAGTTCACTATCTTTAATTTCTGCAAGAGGCTTAGAGTTTTTTGACTTCTTTACGCTCAAATTTTTATCAGAAGATTATACAAACATTCCATCAGATGCAAAAGGAGCTGTATGGTTTGAGCAGGAAATAGATGAAAATGAAGATGAGATAATTTCACAATGGATGGAATTAATCAATAAACATTCAGGTATGGAAGAAAATTCTTGGATAGCTGCAAGTAAAAAAGAACAGGAACAGTTCAAAGATTTTCGTCATGCAATTGCATGGAAAGTAAATGAATATGTAACACGACGAGGCTTAAAAAAAGTTGGAACTGATGTTGCTGTTCCCGATGAAGTTTTTAAGAACTATTACTACGATGTGAAAAAAATTGTTGAAAGTCATGAATTGAATTATGTTGTTTATGGTCACTTTGGAAATTCGCATATGCATTTGAATATGCTTCCTCAAAATGAGGATGAATATAATACATCAAAAAAAATATATATGACAATCTGTGAAAAAGCTGTACAACTGAAAGGAACAATTTCTGCAGAACATGGCATCGGAAAATTGAAACGCGATTTCTTTTTGAAAATGTATGACGAAAAAACTATCAGAGAAATGGCAAAGCTAAAACTTGTATTTGACCCGAACAAAATTTTAAACATTGGTAATATTTTTTACGAGAGCTATTTTGATTAGACATATATTTATTACATCGTTTTTCTTATTGATAATCTCATCTTATTCAATTGCTCAAAATGATTTATCTTTGGACAATCGTTTTAGATTAGCACAGAGTTATGAAGAAGCAGGGCAACTTGAAAAAGCAGAGGCAATTTTAAAAGAACTTGTAAATTATAATCCATCGAATTATTCATATTTTGATGCACTGACAAGAATTTTTATTAAACAAAAAAAATATTCAGAAGCTGCTGAGTTAATTGAAAATAGGTTAAAGCAAATACCCCAGGATTTTAATCTTTACGGACTTCTCGGCTCCGTTTATTTCATGTCTGATAATGTTTCAAAAGCTTATGAAGTATGGGAACAAGGTTTAAAAGTAAACCAATCTTCTATTGTTGCTTACAGGGTGATTGCAAATTATGCAATTGAAAACAGAGCTTTTGAAAAAGCTGTTGATATTCTTAAACGGGGGAAAGAATTATCTGATGAACCAGAAATTTTTTCTCTTGATCTTGCAAATATATATCTTGCAAATATGAGATTTGCAGATGCAGCAAATGAATTTTGTGACCTGTTAATTAAAAAGCCTGAACAGATTGGCAATGTGAAAATTAGAATTAATTATTATTCAGATAATCAAAATGCTGTTGAACAATTTATAGAAGTTATCAAGAAAAAAATAAAAGAAAAACCATCGCCTTTATTGTATGACTTGCTCTCTTACAATTATTCATTAATTGGTAAATATGACCATGCATTCCAGCTCTTAGTTGAATATGAAGAAAAAACAAATGGAAATGGAAATACAATTTTTTCTTTTGCTCAAAATGCTTTACAGAATAAAGAATATTTAGCAGCGCTGAAAGCTTTTGAATATCTAATCAAAAAATACAATAACCCTCAATTGCTACCGACAATAAAGTTTTACTATTCAACATCACTCGAGGCAATTTATAATGAAAAATATAAAGATGAAATTGATTTCTGGAAACCATATAAAGAATTTAAAATAAGTAATGAAGAAGAGATAAAAAAAATTATTAAATCATATGAAGAAATTATTGAAAATTATCCGGGGAGTTCTGTATATCCTCAGGCATTATTTAGAGTAGCAGAAATTAATTTTAGCTTGTTGAACAATACTCAAAAAGCAGAAAGTTTATACACATTGATTAACTTAAGAGCAGCAAATACAGATTATTCAATTTTATCATTCATACAAAAGGGTAAAATTGCAATAAATGGAAATCAATTTGATAATGCGAAATCTCTTTTTGAAAAAGTATTGGTAAACAGCAGAGCAAATTTAAATCATAAATCACAAGCAAATTATTTTATTGCTAAAATAAATTTTTGGCAGGGAAATTTTAATGAATCGGTAAAATATTTATCAGAAACAGCTAAAAATCTTTCAAGTGATTTTGCCAATGATGCTTTAGAATTAATGACAATTATAAATGCGGCAAAACGAGATTCAATAAATTTATTAAAATATGCTACTGCTGATTTACTTATGTTTCAAAAAAAATTTAATGATGCAACAGAAGTGTTAAAAAATTTAGCTAACAATAAAGATTTATTTATTATAAATGAATTTGCAAGCTTTAAACTTGCAGAAGCATTAACAGCTTTGAATGATTTACCTGTTGCAATTAAAATACTGGAAGATTTGTCAGATAATTCTAAAACAGGAATTTTCAGTGATAAATCACTTTTTCTGTTGGGAAAAATTTATCAATATGGAATTAAAGATAAAACTAAATCCGTTCAGATTTATCAAAAACTTCTTGAGAAATTCCCAAATTCATTATATTTTGAGCAAGCAAGAGAATATTTAAATAATTTACAAACAAATAATGGTTGAAAATGGCAAGTCATAGAGAACCCAAAACAATAAGATGCTCTTTTTGCGGAAGGGATGGTAGTGAGGTCTCCAGTATGGTTGCAGGTCCTGATGTTTATATATGCGACATTTGCATAAAAACTAGTGTAGAAATATTAAAAAACAATGTTTCAACTTTTGGTAAAAAAGATTCAATCAGTTTATCGTTAACACCTGAATTAATTAAGAAAAGTCTTGATGAATATGTAATTGAACAGGAACTTGCAAAGAAAATTTTGGCTGTGGCAGTATATAATCATTATAAAAGAATAAATGCTCCTTCTTCTTTTTTTGATGTAGATGATGTAGAAATTGAGAAAAGTAATATTTTGTTGATTGGTCCTACTGGAGTAGGAAAGACACTCCTTGCTCAAACATTAGCAAGAATTCTTGATGTCCCATTTGCAATTGCAGATGCAACTACATTAACCGAAGCAGGTTATGTTGGTGATGATGTAGAAACTGTTTTGGTTCGATTACTTCAAGCAGCAGATTATAATCTTGAAAGAGCACAAAAGGGAATTGTTTATATCGATGAAATAGACAAAATAGCTCGTAAAAGTGAAAGTGTTTCAATTACTCGTGATGTTTCGGGTGAAGGTGTTCAGCAAGCATTGTTGAAAATTCTTGAAGGAACAATTGCGGGAGTTCCTCCAAGAGGTGGAAGAAAACATCCAGAACAAAGTTTAATAAATGTTAATACAAAAAATATTCTGTTTATTTGCGGCGGTGCTTTCGAAGGAATTGAAAATATTATTGCCTCAAGAATAAATCGTAATCCTATTGGATTTGATACGAATATGTCCAAAGCTGAAGATATTGACAGAGATAATCTTGTTCAAAAAGTTCAGCCTGAAGATTTGATTAAATTTGGACTTATACCAGAACTTGTTGGAAGACTTCCTGTAATTGCTCCACTTCATTCTTTGGGACCAGCGGCACTTAAAAATATTTTAACTGAGCCCAGAAATGCGATTATCAAACAGTATAAAAAATTATTTGCACTCGAAGGTGTTGAACTGGAATTTGACCCGCTTGCTCTGGATGAAATTGTTAAAAAAGCAATTGAAAGAAAAACTGGTGCCCGTGCTCTTAGGTCAATCGTCGAAGGAATTTTGCTTGATGTAATGTATGAAATTCCAACCATGGAAAATGTTGATAAATGCTTAATCACTCGTGATGTGGTAGCAAAAGGAGAAAAACCAATTTACATCGAATCCGATAGAAAAATTGCATAATTAGATTTTCACTTTTCACATTCACAGTGTAAATAACCGATTTACTATAATATTACATCAAATTTGTTGATATAAAAGATTTGTGGAATGACACAAATCAGTCAGAAAACTTAATAGCTTCACTATCATTAGAAAAATTTATGTCTGATAATTAATTTCTAGAAAGCTTAGAAGTTAAGGTTTCTTCTTTATTTTTATATTGAGAATAATTTTACAAATATGAAAAAGTTTGTCTTAATAAATTTTCTCCTTACTTCCTTAATACTTGCACAATCAAAAATTCTAATCTACATGGATTTGCAGCAAACAGACCATTTGAAAGCTTATGGTATTGCTTACAATGCACTTAAAGATGGAATGATTGGAGATTGGCTTCTTAATTACAGAGGTGGTTCATTCATGTTTGATTACTCTGAAAAACTTGCAGCAAGATGCCGAATTAAAGGAGTTGCATTTCAATCATTGAATCAGCAGGAAGCAATTCAAATTTATTCACTGGTTCAAAGTGAAGATCAGAATATGGAAGTAGTTAGACTTGAAAAAGCACCCAGAATTGCTGTTTATGTTCCGCCAAATTTTAAACCCTGGGATGATGCTGTTACGCTTGCACTTGATTACGCCGAAGTTCAATATGATAAAATCTGGGTAGAAGAAATTTTACGCGGTGATTTAGAAAAATATGATTGGCTTCATCTTCATCATGAAGATTTTACAGGACAGTATGGAAAATTTTATGCTTCATTTAGTAATGCGCCCTGGTATATAGAACAACAAAATATTTATGAAAAGGAAGCAAAAAAACTTGGTTTTAAAAAAGTATCAGAAATGGAAAAAGCTGTTGTTCTGTCAATTAAAAATTATATTGGGCAAGGAGGATTTTTATTTGCTATGTGTTCTGCAACAGATTCATACGATATTGCACTTGCAGCTTTAAATGTTGATATAGTTGATAAAATGTATGATGGAGACCCGCCAGACCCTGATGCTCAAAGTAAATTGGATTATTCACAAACCTTAGCATTTCGGGATTTTAAACTCGAGATGAATCCATTAGTTTATGAATACAGTGACATTGATATTCAACCTGCTGAAATTGGGAGTGAGCAGAATGATTATTTTACTTTATTTGAATTCTCTGCAAAATATGACCCCGTGCCAACAATGCTTACTCAAAACCATGTTAATGTAATTCATGGGTTTATGGGACAGACCACTATGTTCAGAAAAAAGTATATTAAAAATTCAGTTTACATTCTTGGTGAAAGAGCAGGAACTGACCAAGTAAAATACATTCATGGAAATTATGGGAGAGGTACATTTACATTTTACGGTGGACATGACCCTGAAGATTATCAACATGCAGTAGGTGACCCTCCAACTGATTTAAGCTTATTTAAAAATTCACCAGGGTATAGATTGATATTGAATAATATTCTTTTTCCTGCCGCTAAAAAGAAAGAACAAAAAACCTGAATACAAGTTAATGCCATTTTACTGCTTTGATTAAATTCCTATATTTGCATGCAAAATTTTTTACTGATTAAGTTTGCCAGATCAATGACCGGCAGGTTAATACCCAACCCCGCCAGGTCCGGAAGGAAGCAACGGTAAGTATTTAACCTGGGTGGTCTTTTGGTCTGGCTTTTTATTATGTTTTTGATTTTTTCTCAGGGTGATAAAATTCAAAAATTATTTTTGCCTTAGCTTTTCCAACTACTTCTGATAATTTTGATTCATCTAAATTTTTTATTTCATCAATGCTGAATTTTGATAAAAGCTTTTGAGCAACTTTTTCTCCAATACCTTTGATTTCAAGTAGTTCACTTGTAAAAGTTCTTTTGCTTCTTCTTTCTCGATGAAATGTAATGGCAAATCGGTGTGCTTCATCTCGAATTTGTTGTAACAATTTTAAACTTGATGATGTTTTTGAAATTAGTATAGGTTCTGATTCATTGGGAACATAAATTTCTTCAAGGCGTTTTGCAAGACCAATAATTTCATAATCTTTTAATCCAAGTTTTTTTAATGTTTCAATTGCGCTTGAAAGCTGACCTTTACCACCGTCTACCATTATCAAATCTGGCATTGGTTCATTTTCTTCAAGAAGTTTACTGTATCTTCTGTAAATTACTTCCTGCATGCTTGCAAAATCATTTGGACCTTCTACAGTTTTAATAATAAATTTTCTATACAAACTTTTTTTTGGTTTTCCGTCAACAAATACAACCATGCTTGCAACCGTATCACTTCCTTGTAGATTTGATATATCAAAGCATTCAATTTTTCTGGGAAGTTTTTTCAAATGCAAATCTCTTTGAAGTGCAGACAAAGCATAAGGCACACTTCCTTCTTTTTTCATCCTCTGAAGTTGAATTTCTTCGAGGTAAAGCTGAGCATTTTGTTTACACATCATCAAAAGTGATTTTGCTTCGCTCTGCTTTTGAGGAATAACAAATTTGCATTTCTTTAATGCTCGTTTATTCAACCATTCTAATAAAGTGTCTGCATCATCAGGTTCAACCTCGAGTATTATTTCTTTTGGCACTTCAACATATTCATCATAATAAAATCTGATAATGGCTGAATAAATTTGATTTTCGTCTTCATTTTCTTCTGTTGTTAAAGCAAGTTGTCGTTTCCCGACTAATTTACCGGAGCGAATATTAAGAATTGTAGCTGCAACATCTTTTCCTTCATAAGCTGCACTGATAATATCTTTATCTTCTAAGTCAGTGGATACAACTTTTTGTTTTGAAGAATAAATTTGAAGTTGTTCGATTCTATCTCGTAATTCTGCTGCCTTTTCAAATTCTAAATTTGCAGCTGCTTCATTCATTTGTGATTTTAATTCATCAATCAAATCATCAGTTTTACCTCGCAAAACTTTAACAACCTGGTTAACCATCTGATTGTAATGATATTGAGACACAAGCCCTTCACATGGTCCATCACATTTTTTAATATGATAATCAAGACAAACTTTAAACTTCTTTTTTTGAATTGCTTCTTCTGTTATATCATACTTGCAGCTTCTTATTTTGAATATTTTATTTATCAATCTAAGTGACTGCTTCATATTTTTTACATCGGTGTAAGGACCAAAATATCTTGAACCATCTTTAACAACATTTCTGGTAGGATAAATTTGCGGATAAGGTTCATTGGTAACTTTTATGTAGGGATAAGATTTATCGTCTTTAAGATTAACATTATAACGCGGTTTTAGTTCTTTAATTAAATTATTTTCAAGAACGAGTGCTTCAATTTCGTTATCAGTTATAATTACTTCTAAATCGTGAATTTTCGAAACAAGTGCTGCTGTTTTAGGGGAATCAATATTTTTTTGAAAATAAGAACGAACTCGATTTCTTAAATTTTTTGCCTTGCCTACATAAATTACTTTGCCTTTTTCATTTTTGAATTGATAAATTCCAGGCAAAGCTGGCAAATTGTTTAATTTATCTTCTAATATTGGATTCATAAAATATTTTGTTGAGAATTTGTGTAATAAAAATCTGAAATCTGTGGAAAAAAGTCTATCTAAATTATTTTGATTTTTTCTTGAAATAATTATATTGCGATAACTTTTGAGGGAATATAATGAACACTTTCCATATTAGTATTGCTGTAAAATTAACTTTTTTTGATGAATTTAAACTGCTTCCTAAAGTTTTTATTAGATATATAAAAACATTGAATTTGCTGCAGTGTAAATTTTTTGGCAAAGGTTAATTAGTTTATAGCTAAATAGGTTTAAGAACTGAAAATGATTGTAACATGGTTATTATTTCAAAATTAATTTGAGTTGTAAAATGGATAATGAAAATGAATCTATCGGTTATTATTGCTCTAATTGTAATTCTCCTGTAAAAGTTGATGATAAAATATGTTTAGTTTGTGGTGCAAATCTGGATGAAACAACAGAAGTAGAAACTGACATCAATCTTGTAGAAATTAAAATATGTGCAAATGAATTTGAAGCACAGTTAATATTATCACATTTGCAATCAAATAATATTGATGTAATTCTATCAAGAGATGATTGTGGGTCAATGAAACCACACCTTCAATTGAGCAGAGGAATAAGAATTCTAGTTAAAGAAACAGATGTTGATAAAGCTGTAGAAATTCTCAATGCAATGGAAAGCTAACTGTTAAGCATAAAAAATATGATAAGATGAATAAGAACTTGAAAAATTATTTTTACAATCAAGGGGGGGAATTTTTCGTAAAGATTTATTTTTACTCTTAAATCTTAGTTAAATAAAAATGAGGATGGTCATGAAAAAATCCTTTTTGATAATTTTCATAATATTTTTCTCTTATATCTCTTTTGCTCAGATTGAAAGCAAAAGATTTGAAATTTCGGCAAGTGGAAGTTTAGGTTCGGTTTCATCAAAAAGCGAGTCGGGCGATTATACTTATGAGTCAGAAGCAAGATTATATTTTAATTCTTTTATCCGTGCAGGTTATTTTCTTCATGGCGGGTTTGAGTTCGAGCCAGAATTTTATACATTTTTAACTGAGGGAGGAAAACCTTCTTTTGTAGTAAGTGCAAATATTGCTTATAACCAGCAGATTGGCGAAACCAAATTTTATCCGTTCCTTTTGATAGGTTATGGTCTTGGCAATTCATATCCTTTTTTAACGATGACGAATAGCTATATTCGTATGTCTGATGAATTTGATGTAGGATGCTTAAATGCTGGTTTTGGATTGAAGTATTTTATTAATAATAGTATTGCTATCAGAACAGAATTTCGTTACCAGCGCTTTCACGATGAAATAAAAGGAAGTTTTTATACACAAGAGCATACAATAAAAATAAATTCGTTGTTAATAGGATTTTCAATTTTGTTTTAAAATGAATAGAAAATATTTTATTAAGTATCTGTGATGATTAAGATTTGTAATTAATAATCGAGCAATAAACTATTGCTGATTAGAAAATTTGCTCTGGGCATAAGGCTATAATGTAATTATCAAATGTAGGAACAAAATGAAAAATAATGGCTGTATGTTTCCTTTTAAAGTCTTGAATACATTAAAAGAACTTAAGTGATAAGAGTGACAGTAAATTTGAAATATATTTTTTAGAAGTCTCTATTATAATGTGTATATATCATCTGAATGCTAACAATTTTTCATTTTCTTTATTTTGATTATTGTTTTTGAACACTGATGACACTGATAAGACATGATTTTCACAGATTTTTTTCTGTGGTTATCTGTTCAATCTGCGTCATCTGTGTTCATAATTTTTTAGGCTTATTCTGGAAATTATTTTTTGAATACATAAAGTTTTTTTCAAAAATTTTATTACAAATTGCCTAATTAATTTTCTTCTTAATGTAAGTAAAAAAATGAGGGACTTTATGGAGAAAATGATTATTCTTTCCAGTCAACCCATTAAATTATCCAAATGGGCATATGCATTACTTGGTTTATCTTTTATTTTACAAAGTGTAACAGTATATGAAGCGGGCAGCTTACTTTTTTATCTCATTTTACTTTTAGGAATAGTATTAATTTTTGTCTCAATATTTTATGGTACCCCAATATTTCTTAAATATATTAAAACAAATGAGGATGGCATAGTATTGAAACAAAATATTTTTAGTA
Source organism: Rosettibacter primus (assembly GCF_036860675.1). Classification (NCBI taxonomy): domain Bacteria; kingdom Pseudomonadati; phylum Ignavibacteriota; class Ignavibacteria; order Ignavibacteriales; family Melioribacteraceae; genus Rosettibacter; species Rosettibacter primus. The sequence continues at coordinate 211,410 of NZ_JAYKGK010000002.1, read as the reverse complement.
AAGAAAAACTTCTAAGCTGGGATAAAATCAAACGACTTGACGCAAATATGCACCGAATTGAAATTACTTATGATAACGGTGAATTTTATTATGTAGGATTTTATGACCTTGATTATAAAACAAGACATAATGATTTAAAAGATTTTTTAAAATTAATAGTAGAAAAAGGTAAAAGCTTTCCTGATTTTAGCATAAGAATCTGATTTTAAATTAATATTTAGTTGAACTTATAATTTTTGGGTATAACAACAATTCCTGTTTCTGAAACTGTAAATCTTTTTTTATCTACCTCAGGATCAAAACCAATTTCAGTTCCTTCGGGAATGATTACATTTTTATCAATTATTGCTCTGCGAATTCTTGAGTGACGACCAATATTACAATTATCCATTATAATTGAATCAGTAATATAAGTATAGCTGTTAACACGAACATTAAAACCAAGTATTGACCTTTCAACCAATCCTCCGGAAATAATTGTTCCATCAGTAATCAAAGAATTAATTGCTCGTCCTACTCTTTCTCCTTCGTGTGACACAGTTTTAGCTGGAGGGAATTGTCTTTGTTCTGTTCTTAAAGGCCAATTTTGGTCATAAAGATTAAAATGAGGATTAACACTAATTAAATCCATACTCGCTGCATAGTAACTTTCAATTGTTCCAACATCAACCCAGTACGGTTCTGCTTTTTTATTTTCATCTACAAATCTATAAGCTTGAATATGATAATTATTTTTTATCATGTAAGGAATAACATTTTTTCCGAAATCTATATTAGGTACTTTTTCAGCTTCCATTTTATTCATTACTTCTTTAATAACAGGAACATCGAAAACATAAATACCCATGTTGACAAATGAGTAATCTGGTTTATCGGGAATTACTGGTGGATTTTTTGGCTTTTCGAGAAATGAAGTAACTTTATAATCACTATCTATTTCAAGCACTCCAAAACGATTTGAGTGAACTTTTGGTATTTCTATAGCAGATAAAGTTAGTGCAGCTTTCTTTTCAATATGATATTGAATCATCTTTAAGTAATCCATTTTGTAAATATGATCGCCAGATAAAATCAATAGCCATTCATACTGTGAATCTGTTATTAAGTTGAAATTCTGATGGATAGCATTTGCTGTGCCAAGATACCAATCTCTTCCAGTTTTAAATTGTGGTGGTATTGAATAAATAAACTCTCCAAGTTCAGGATTAAAAATATTCCAGGCTTCATAAAGGTGACGATTTAAAGAATCAGATTTGTATTGAGTAAGCACAAAAATTTTTCTAAATCCAGAATTCAAACAATTTGAAAGAGTGAAATCGATAATTCTGTATTTCCCTCCAAAAGGAACTGAAGGCTTTGTTCTTTCTTTGGTAAGTGGGTATAGTCTTTCACCCTGACCACCGGCTAAAATCATTGTAAGGGTTTTCCTTAAAATTTCGGAACCGGCATAATTTCTCATTGGAGCCTCCAGTTTTTGCTTAAAATATATTTAATTATCGATTGATTGGCAATTTAATAAATGATTAACTTTGTGATGTTTATGGATAAATTATCTGTAATATTATGAACTTCAAAAAGAATCCAGTTAAAACTGCAATTATAATTGCATTTGTATCAATTCTCTTTTCAATTTTTGTAATTGTTCCATTTGCAGTAAGAACTTTTCATTTTATATATAAACCAGTAAAACTGCTAACAAATTTTCATAATACTCAACAAAATGAAAATTTTATTGAAGAATATAATACTCCAATTCAGACAAAATTTGATGTATTACATTATGATATTCATATCGAATTAATTCCAGATAATAAAATGATAAAAGGAACAGTTGTTATTAGATTTACAACAAATAATCTGAATGCAAAAGAAATAGACATTAATTTTTATGACAATATGAATATAAAAAATGCTTTTCTGAATAATGAAATCGTTGATTATGTAAGAGAAGAAACAATTGTAAAATTTCTGCCAAAAGAAATTCTTAAGGATACATCAGAATTAAAAATTATTTATGAAGGTGAACCTAAAAGACTTGGCTTTGGTTCTTTTTGTTTTGAAGAAGTGAATGGGCAAAGTTTTGTTTATACAATTAGCGAACCGTTTTATGCATCAACATGGTTCCCATGTATTGATAAGCCCGATGATAAAGCTCTAACAGATATTTATATAACTAACGATTCCTCCTATGTTTCTCTTTCAAATGGGAAATTAATGCAGGTAATTTCAAATAATTCAAAGAAAACATATCATTGGAAAACATATTATCCAATATCAACTTATTTAATTGCTTTGTATTCGGCAAAGTATAAATCTTACAAAGAAAAATATATTTCTATTACAAACGATACACTTGACATTTACTATTATGCTTTAGAGGATAAATTTGATGATGCGGTTCAGGATTTTTCAGATCATCCTCGCTATATTAAAACATTTGAAAAAATTTTTGGACCATATCCATTCATAAAAGAAAAATATGCAGTAGCAGAATTTCTATGGCAAAGTGGAGCAATGGAACATCAAACAATTACTGGCGTTGGTTCAAGATTTATAACAGGTAAAAAATTTTTTCAGGACATGTTAATTCATGAATTATCGCATCATTGGTGGGGAAATGCCGTAAGTCCAAAAACATGGAAAGATATCTGGCTTAACGAAGGTTTTGCAACTTACTCTGAAGCATTATACTGGGAATCCCAGGCTGGAAAAAGTGCACTAAAATCTACGATGAGTGCTAAATCGGGAATGTTTTTAAGAGGTACTTTATATAATCCAAAAGATAATCTTTTCAGCAGTTTAATATACAATAAGGGTGCATGGGTACTTCATATGCTGCGGAGAGAAGTAGGCGATAGCTCATTCTTCAGAATATTGAGAACATACTTTGAAAAATTCAAATATAAAAATGCATCTACACAAGATTTTCAAGAGATTTGTGAAAAAGTTACTGGAAGAAATCTTAAATTTTTCTTTGACCAATGGATTTATAAAGGCACAGGAAAAATAGAAGCTCAATACAATTGGAATATAATTCCTGTAAACAATGGCTATAAAGTAATTTTTAATATAAAGCAGTTACAAAATGGTTATGATATTTATAAATTTCCTATTGATATAAAAATCTTTTTTGAAAACAATGAATCAGAAATTAAGAGTTTTTATGTGGATTCACGCCAAAGCAGTTTTGAATTTGTTACTAAAAATAAACCGGTGTCGTTTGAGTTAGACCCAGATAAGTGGCTGCTTGCTAATTTTAATTTATCAGAATAATTATTATGGATTCTCTCAAAACATATTTTTTTATTTCTGATTTACACTTGGGGTTAGATTCACAAGAAATTGAAATACAAAAAGAAAATAAACTTATTTCTTTTCTTAACTTTGCAGCAGACAACTGCGATGAATTGTATATTATGGGAGATTTGTTTGATTATTGGTTTGAATATAAAAGAGTAATTCAAAAAGGATTTTACAGAACTTATGCAGCATTAAAAAAATTTACCGAGAGCGGAAAAAAAATCCATTATTTTATAGGTAATCATGATTTTTTACATAGAGATTTTTTTGAAAAAGAAATTGGAGCAATTCTTTATCATCAACCAATTTCAGCTGAATTGAACGGGAAAAAATTTTTTATTGGACATGGTGATGGATTAATTAAAAGTGATATCGGTTATAGAATTTTAAAACAAATTTTGAGAAATAAATTTCTTCAAAAAATTTATTCAATGATTCATCCAGATTTAGGAATTAAAATCGCAAGCCTTTCAAGTAAAACGAGCAGAAATTATTCCTCTCAAAAATTTCAAAACAGTTTAGATGGACTTTATGATATAGCTAAAGAAAAAATTAACGAGGGATATGACTATGTAATCTTTGGTCATTCTCACATTCGCACATTTGAAAAATTTAATAATGGATATTACATAAATCTTGGTTCGTGGTTGCAAAAACCATGTTATGGGAAATTCACAAATAAATTTGAGATTATAGATTGGGTGTAAGATGATTAAAAACCAAATACCATCAAAAAAAATCCCGAAAAAGAAAAAGAGCAAAGGTTTGAAATTATTTATTCTATTCATTGGAATAATTATTATAGCTGCATTCATACTTTTAGTTCAATACATCTTTGAAGGTTTGCCATCACTTGATGAACTTGAAAATCCCAAACCACAATTGGCAAGCAATGTTTATAGTATCGATGGAGAATTGATAGGACAATTTTTTAAGGAAAACAGAGTTGAGGTAAGCATTGACAGTATACCCCCTCATGTAGTTAATGCATTGATTGCTACAGAGGATAGAAAATTTTATGACCACTGGGGAGTAGATATTGGACGTTTTATTAAAGCAATGTTTAAAAATATATTTTTATTTAAGCGCGAAGGGGCAAGTACAATTACACAGCAGCTTGCAAAAAATCTTTATGAATTGAAACTACAAAATGAGTCTTTATTTGATACCATAATCAGAAAAATTCGTGAATGGATAACTGCAGTTCAAATTGAAAAAACATATACTAAAAGAGAAATTCTTGAAATGTATTTCAACATTCAATGGTTTGGCCACGGTGCTTATGGAATTGCAATGGCTTCAAAAGTTTATTTTGATAAAGATGTAAAACAACTTAGTATTGAAGAAGGAGCTCTTTTAATTGCTTTGTTGAAATCCTGGGTTTATTATGACCCATATGAAAAGTATGAAAGAGCACTTCAAAGAAGAAATGTAGTTTTAAAGAATATGGTTGACATGGGTTATCTTAGTGAGGAAGAGTATGAAAAATTAAAAGTAAAACCCATTAAATTATCATATAAAAAAATTGAACAGGGAATAAGAGGAACAATTGCCCCACATTTTGTTGAATATATTAGACAGCAGATGGAAAAAATTGCATCTAAATATGGCTACGATTTATATCGAGATGGATTAAATATTTACACTACTCTTGATAGCCGTATGCAAAGAATAGCAATTCATGCAGTTGAAGTTCATTTAAATGAATTTCAAAAGCAATTTGATAAATCTTGGTCATGGAATAAATATAAAGGAGTAATAGATGATTTGATTGACAGAGCAATAAAAAATAAAATTGAATATAGAACAGCTACGAGCGAAGAGGAAAGAAAAAATATTTATTACAGATTGAAAAATAATCCAGCGTTTATTGATTCTGTCAAAAATGCTGCAAAGAGAATTGAAGTTGGTTTTGTTGTAATGGATGTTAAGACAGGTGAAATTAGAGCAATGGTTGGCGGAAGAAACCAGAGATTTTTATATGGTCTGAATCATGTGACACAAATAAAAAGGCAACCCGGCTCTGCATTCAAACCAATTGTTTACACAGTTGCTATAGATAGAGGTTTATATCCAGCTTATCCTATACTAAATCAACCTTTTAATTATAATGGTTGGAGTCCACAAAATTTTGACTTATCTACTGGCGGTTTTACAACTTTAAGACAGGGTCTTGCTTATTCAATTAATATTGTTGCAGCAAGATTAATAATTGAAGATTATGCACCATTACCAGATATTGGAAGAATTGCAGAAAGACTTGGAATCAAAAGTCAACTTGAACTTTATCCATCAATTGCACTTGGCACCTCACTTGTTTCTCCACTTGAATTAACAACTGCTTATGCTACACTTGCCAATCATGGAATTTATAATGAACCAATTTCAATTTTGAAAATTGAGGATAAAGATGGAATGTTGATAGATAAATTTGTGTCTGAGTCACGCGAAGCAATATCAGAAGAAACTGCTTATATAGTAACTGATATGATGAGAACAGCAATCGATCAAGGGACAGGAGTTGCAGCAAGGTATCGTTATAATTTTCAAAGACCGGCAGCTGGAAAAACAGGAACTACACAGGATTTTGCAGATGCTTGGTTTGTTGGATTTACTCCTCAACTTGTCGGAGGTGTATGGGTTGGATTTGATGACCAGAGAATTTCATTCACAGGTGAATATGGTCAGGGAGCAAGAGCTGCTTTGCCAATCTGGGCAATATTTATGCATGATGTATATGAACAATTAAATCTTCCTATGGAAGATTTTCAGCCTCCTGCAAGCGGGAATGTTGTGCCAGTTAAATTTTGCCGTGAATCTATTTTTGAATATGGAAATCCAAAACTTTACTCTGCTGACTGCAGAGGCGGTGTTTATGTAGATATTGCAAATATCAAAAGTCTTCCCGAAAGTTTCGATGCATTTGTTGACAATAAAGTGATTGTTCCTAACAGATATTCATTGAAAGATTCAACACACGAAGCAAAAGAAATTAGATGAGTTTTGTTTTAAAAATCAATTGTGGTTATTTTTGAATTGAGATTTTTTGCCCGGATGGTGGAATTGGTAGACACGCTAGCTTCAGGAGCTAGTTGGCTTACGCCAGTGCAGGTTCGAGTCCTGTTCCGGGCACAAAAATAATTCTCCAAATTTTTTCCAGATTACCAATCTATTCCTTTAGAATAAATTATTTATTAACTTCACTTCGAACAAATTATTGTTGTAATGAAACCATTAATAAAATTTCCGATAGTAATTTTTATATTTTTTATATCATGTATTGAGTATTCCGAAAAAATGAAATTGAATGAAAATGGTTCGGGTGAAATAATTTTTGCCATTGGAATTAATAATGAAATATTTAATCTGGGAAAAGGCAAGTTCGAAATAAATAATTTTAATGCAGACTCAATTAAAAAAAATTATCTAAACAAAACAGGGATAGAATTTGTTAACAGCAGAACTTATGTAAAAAATAATATTAGATGGATAGAAATTGCATTAAAATTTGATTCAGTCGAAAGTCTAAATTCAATTAACAATGACACTACGCAAAATGGAATGATCGGAATTATATCTATTTCAAGAGATAGAAATGGAAACATTCATTACTTTAGAAAAATATTTCCATTTAATCAAAATGAAGTAACGAATGGTGAATCCAAAATTCTTTCCATAATATTTTCCCAGTACAAATGGAATTATGAACTGCAGCTTCCTTCGAAAATTATTTCATCAAATGCACATGAAGTAAGAAATGATTCGAATATTGCAAAATGGTCGTTTTCACTTGCATCATTGAACTCAATAAAAAATATGGAGGTTACTTTTCAAAAGAAAAAATTTCCGTGGTTTATTTACTCTATAAGTGTATTATTGATAATTGCATTGTTTATAATTTTATATCGTGTAAATCTCAAGAGTAAAAAGCAAATCTTAATTAAAAAGTAAAATTTATTTTCGAATGAAATATGATAGATTAAAAAAAGCATACGATGATGCGGTTAAGTTTACGAAGTCACATTATGAAAATTTTCCAGTAGTTTCGTTTTTTCTGCCTAATAAATTAAAGAAGCATATTGCTGTAATTTATCAATTTGCCCGTCAGGCAGATGATATTGCGGATGAAGGCAATTACCCAATAGATTTTAGATTGATGCTTTTAGAAAATTATAAGAATACACTTATAAGTACTCTCAAAGGAATTTATGAAGATGATTTCTGGATGGCTTTAGGAAATACAATTAATTCAATGAAACTTACGCCTGAATATTTTTTCAATCTTCTAAGTGCATTTGAACAGGATGTTACAGTTACCCGATATAAAACTTTTGATGATTTATTGAATTATTGTGAACGGTCAGCCAATCCTGTAGGTAGATTAATTCTTGAATTATTTGATATCAGAGATGAAAAAGTAATGGATTATTCTGATGCAGTTTGCACTGCACTTCAATTAACTAATTTCTATCAGGACATTTCAATTGATTACAAAAAAAACAGAATTTATCTGCCACTAAATGAAATGAAAAAATTTGGGGTAAGTGAGAATATTTTTGAGTTAAAAAAAAATAATGCTAACTTTAAGCAGCTATTAAAATTTCATATAGAAAAAACAAAAGAACTATTTAATAAGGGTAAAAATATTTTAAATTATCTTCCAGGTATTCTTAGACTTCAAATTAAACTTACTATACTTGGCGGAGAAAAAATTTTAGAAAAAATTGAAGAACTTGATTATGATACTTTGAATTATAGACCAATTCTTTCAAAAAAAGATTTAGTTAATTTGTTTTTTAGAGCAATTGGTTAGAAAATGAAAGACCAAACAAAAATAATAGCAAAGGAAAGTAAAAGCAGTTTTTATTATGCTTTCAGCTTACTTCCTTCAGAAAAGCGTGATGCAATGAATACAGTCTATGCTTTCTGCAGAAAAACAGATGATATTGTTGATGAAGGTAATGAAAACGAAGAGATCAAATATGAACGTCTAAGAAGATGGAAAAATGAATTTGAAAAAGCTCTTCGCGGAAAGTCTGATTATTATCTGCTAAATAAATTAACGAATATCATCAAACAGTTTAACATCCCGTTAGAACATTTCTATGAATTAATATCAGGTATGGAAATGGATTTGCAAAGAAAACGATACCTGAGTTTTGATGACCTTATTCAGTATTGCTATAAAGTAGCTGCAACTGTTGGATTAATGTGCATAGAAATATTTGGTTACAAAAATAAATCAGCAAAAGATTATGCAATAAATCTTGGAATAGCAATGCAGTTAACAAATATATTGCGTGATGTAGGAAAAGATATTGATAAAGGAAGAATTTATATCCCTCAAAATGATTTAATAAAATTTGATTATACTGAAGAAGAACTTATTCAAAAAAAATATAATGATAATTTTAAAAAGCTAATGGCTTATGAAAGTCAGAATGCTTTTTATTTTTTTGAAAAAGCAGAACAGTCAATAGATTTTGATGATAAGCCTTCATTATTTCCTGCACGTGCCATGCAGCATATCTATTTCAGACTTCTTAAGAAAATTCAATCTAAAGATTATGATGTGCTTAATAATCAAATTAAAGTAAGCACAGTCGAAAAAGCTGCCATTTCATTAGGCGTTTGGGCTAAATATAGTCTTATTTATTAATGAAAAATTGTTTGGTAATTGGTGGTGGTTTTGCGGGATTAAGTGCTGCAGTAAATCTTTCTCATAAAGGATTTAAAGTTACTTTAATTGAAGCCTCGCCCAGATTAGGTGGACGCGCATATTCATTATTTAATTCAAAACACAATGATTTTTTTGATAACGGTCAGCACATAATGATGGGCTGTTATAATGCAACTTTGAATTTCTTGAAAAAAATCGATGCATTGGACAAAGTTAATTTTCCTGATTCGTTAAAAATTAATTATGTTGATAAAGGTGGAAAGATATATAAATTAAGTTCATCCACTTTTTTTTATCCAATGAATTTGATTTATGCTTTCATGAAATTTCCTGCAATAAGCTTAAAATCAAGATTGCAAGTAATCAAGCTTCTTGCTGAAGTACTTTTATTTGATAACAATTCAGATGATAATTTTACTGTTGAAGAATGGCTTAAAAGAAAAAATCAATCAAAAGAATCAATTAAAACATTCTGGGAAATTCTTACAGTTGGAGCGTTGAATGCAAGAATTGAAGAAGCATCTGCAAAAATATTTAAAGAAGTATTAAAAAGAATTTTCAGCAGTTCAAAATCATCTTTAATTTTGGTACCAATTGCAGATTTGACAAATCTATATGTAAAGGACTCAGAAAAATTCATTAAAGAAAGAGGCGGGGAAATTATAACTTCTGAAAGAGTACTAAAGTTTATTGTTGAAAAAGAAATAATAGAAAAAATTGTTACGGATAAAAACACTTATGAGAATTTTGATTTCATAATTTCAGCTGTCCAATCACATTCATTGAGGAAAATAAAAATAGAAAATTCGAAATCATATAAAGATTTTTCTTTTATCCCTGAATTTAATTATTCACCTATATTAAACGTGCATTTGTGGTTGAGTCATAATCCATTTTCAGAAAAGTTTTATGGATTAATAGATTCTAACATTCACTGGGTTTTTAATCACAATGAACATATAACACTTACAACAAGTGCAGCAAATAAAATTATTAATCTGAAAAACGAAGAACTTCTTGAACTTATCTATTCGGAATTAGAGAGATATTTTCCTATATTCAAAAGTGAAATTGTAATTGATTATAAAATAATAAAAGAAAAAAGAGCAACTTTTATACCTGATATCCATTCATTGAACGTGAGAAAAAGAATATTAACTCCTTTTGAAAATTTAGTAATTGCAGGTGATTGGACAGTTTCGGATTTACCATCAACAATTGAAAGTGCAGTTATGAGTGGTTACATTGCAACAGAAAAAATTATTTTTTCGATAAAATGATGTTATAAATACTTTTTACCAACAAAAATGATGGAGGGATATATGTCTTCCTTAAAAGAAAAGTTACAGGAAAAAATCATTCAGGAAAGACCTCGAACTGAAAAATTAATGAAAGAATATGGCGATGTTAAAGTTGACGAAGTAAAAATTAATCAGGTAATTGGAGGAATGCGTGATATCAAGTGTCTTGTAACTGATATTTCGTATCTGGATCCGTATGAAGGAATTCGTTTTCGCGGAATGACAATTCCAGAAGTTCTTGAAAAGTTGCCTAAAGTTCCAGGTGCAGAAATGCCATATGTTGAAGGTCTATTTTATCTTTTATTAACTGGTGAAATTCCAACAGAAAAAGAAGTAGAGGAAGTTCATCAAGAATTTAATCAAAGGAAAGAAGTTCCTTCTTATGTTTTTGATATTATTCATGCAATGCCAAAAGATTCGCATCCGATGACAATGTTTGCTACTGGAATTATGTCTATGCAAAGAGAATCAGTTTTTGCGAAAGAGTATCGAAAAGGCTTAAAAAAGACAGATTATTGGTCAGCTTACTATGAAGATGCAATGAATCTTCTTGCAAAAATACCTGAAATTGCTGCTCATATTTATAGATGGAAATACAAAAATGGGGATATTATACCCGCTGACCCACATTTAGATTTTGGTGGTAACTTTGCTCATATGATGGGTATTGATAAACCTTATGATGATGTTTCAAGATTATATTTCATTTTGCATAGTGACCATGAAAGTGGTAATGTTAGTGCACATACTGGTCATCTGGTAGCTAGTGCGCTTTCTGATATTTATTATGCTATTAGTGCAATGCTAAATGGTCTTGCAGGTCCATTGCATGGATTAGCTAACGAAGAAGTTTTACGCTGGCTTCATGGTGTGATGGAATCAATGGGAGGGAAAATTCCTACCGAAGATGAAATGAAACAATTTGTTTGGGATACATTGAAAGCCGGGAAAGTTATACCTGGTTTTGGTCATGCTGTGTTAAGAAAAACTGACCCGCGTTATATGGCACAAAGAGAATTCTGTTTGAAACATCTTCCTGATGACCCAATTTTCAAATATGTAGATTTGTTATTTAAAGTAGTACCTCCAATTCTTATGGAACAGGGAAAAGCTAAAAATCCATGGCCCAATGTCGATGCACAATCCGGTGTAATTCAATGGCACTATGGTGTAAAAGAATATGAATTTTATACAGTTCTGTTTGGTGTTGGGAGAGCACTTGGTGTATGTGCTAATATTATCTGGGCTCGTGCACTTGGTTATCCAATTGAAAGACCAAAATCCGTTACTACTGCAATGCTCGAAGAAATTGCATTCGGGAAAAAATAATCTATTCATTTTAACGAGCCGAAGAATCTTTCTTCGGCTCTCTATAATTACCTTCTAAATATTGTTAATTAAAAAATTAGTTTAATTACTCTTCCATATCATAAATTATTTTGACATCCTAATTTTTTTCTTTTGTAATCAGGAAATTTTATTTTGTAATAAATCATTTAACAAAATCTAAATAGCATGAACAGAAAAGATATTTTTATTATTGTAGCAGCTATTTTAATTGTTATAATTTCACTGTTATCGTTAATTATGAGTTACATGACTTTTAAAGAAAGAAAAAATGTTCAAAAAGTTGTTGTTAAAGTAGAACCTGAAGAATACAAAATTTTTATTCCGGAGGTGCCAGAGCAATTAGAGTTTTGTGGCGAAAAAGTTCCTCTAAATGATATTGATGTGAGAGAACGTATTGAAAGAGAATTGCTTGTAAATGCTTACTGGCATTCATCGACTATATTAGCATTGAAAAGAGCCAACAGATGGTTCCCAATAATTGAACCAATTTTGAAAAAATACGGAATCCCTAATGACTTTAAATATCTTGCTGTAATAGAAAGCAATTTGTCAAATGTAGTATCAAGTGCAGGTGCTGTAGGTTTTTGGCAATTAATGGAAGCTACAGCCAAGAAATATGGTCTGGAAGTAACAAAAGAAGTAGATGAAAGATATAATGTAGAAAAATCTACAGAAGCTGCCTGCAAATATTTGAGAGAAGCTTACTCAAAATATAAGAGCTGGACACTCACAGCTGCATCTTATAACTATGGAATGAATGGAATCGATTTACAAATCAACCGTCAAAAGTCGAAAAATTATTATAATCTTTTTCTTAATACCGAAACTTATAGGTTCGTAGCAAGAATAATTGCAATGAAAGAAATAATGAAAAATCCTGAAAAGTATGGCTATTACCTAAAAAAAGAAGATTTATATCAGCCAATAGAAACCGAAGAAATTAAAGTAAAAAGTTCAATTCAAAATCTTGCCGACTTTGCGGAAAAACACGGAGTGAATTATAAAATACTTAAGCTCTTAAATCCGTGGCTTAGAGATAATTATCTGCCTAATAAATCAAATAAAATTTACTTAATTAAAATTCCCAAGGGAAATGAATATTTCGCACTTGATGAATAAAAAATTAAATTTTTTTGATAATCATTTCTGAATTTTGATAGACAAATGAACAATTTTTGTTATTTTTCAACCCGAGATTTTCTACCATAATATTGAAGTTTAATGTCCCACAAAAAGAAAGTTAAGTATATTTTTATAACTGGAGGCGTTGTTTCTTCATTAGGGAAAGGAATAACAGCTTCTTCAATTGGTCTTCTTTTGAAATTGCGCGGCTATAGTGTAACTATTCAAAAGTTTGACCCATACATTAACGTCGATCCGGGTACCATGAATCCATTTCAGCATGGAGAAGTATATGTGACAGATGATGGAGCTGAAACAGATTTAGATTTAGGTCATTACGAGAGATTTCTTGATGTTGATATGACGCGTGCAAATAATACAACCACAGGACAGGTTTATTATGAAGTAATAACAAAAGAAAGAAGAGGAGATTTTCTTGGAGCTACAGTTCAGGTAATTCCTCATATTACTGATGAAATTAAAAGAAGAATGAAACTTCTTGGCGAATCAGGGAAGTATGATATAATTATTACAGAGATCGGTGGAACTGTGGGTGATATTGAAAGCTTACCTTTTATTGAAGCAATGCGGCAAATTATGCTTGAGATGGGAAGAAAAAATGCTATTAGTGTTCATGTAACGCTTGTGCCTTATATTTCTTCTGCAGGTGAAATGAAAACTAAACCAACTCAACATAGTGTTAAAAATTTATTAGAACTTGGAGTTCAACCTCATATTTTAGTTTGTCGTTCAGAAGAAAAATTATCAAAAGAAATTCGTGATAAAATAGCTTTGTTTACAAATGTTAAACCAGAAGCAGTAATCTCTGCTTATGATTGTTCAACAATTTATGAAGTACCATTAATTCTTTATGAACAGGAATTAGATAGGATTATTCTTGATAAATTAAAATTACCGGATATTAATCTTCATCTTGAAAAGTGGGTATCTTTTGTAGATAAAATCAAAAATTCAACTGAGGAAGTTAAAATTGCAGTTTGCGGAAAATATGTAGAAAATAAAGATGCATATAAAAGTATTTCAGAAGCATTTGTTCATGCAGGAGCTGAGAACAATGTAAAAGTTATAGCTGATTTTATTAGCTCGGAAGAAGTTGAATCAAAAGGACCCGAATCAATTTTGAAAGATTATGATGGTTTACTTGTCCCAGGTGGTTTTGGCGAAAGAGGAATTGAAGGAAAAATTCTTGCAATTCAATATGCACGTGAAAATAATATTCCATTTTTCGGCATTTGTCTTGGTCTGCAATGCGCAGTAATAGAATTTGCAAGAAATGTATGTGGACTTAAAAAAGCTAACAGTGCGGAGTTCACAAAAAATAATGCTTTTAATGTTATTCATATTATGCCTGACCAAGCAAGAGTGAAAATGAAAGGTGCTACAATGAGGTTGGGTGCTTACCCATGCATACTTAAAAAGAAAACCAAAGCTTACGAAGCATATAAAAAACAAAAAATTTCTGAACGCCATAGACATCGTTATGAGGTCAATAATAAATTTAGACCAATTCTCGAACAACATGGAATGATATTCAGCGGACTTTCACCTGATGAAAAATTAGTTGAAATGATTGAACTTGAAAATCATCCGTGGTTTGTTGGATGTCAGTTTCATCCTGAACTGAAATCCAGAGCTACAAAAGCTCATCCACTTTTTCGAGAATTTGTAAGAGCTGCTTATCAATTTTCAAAGGAGAAAAATAAAAATTGAAAAAATTTCTTTTGGCCATTTTTATAACAATTATTTTCTTTAATAAATCCGAAGCTCAATCAACTACCAATCAATTGATTCAACAAGGCATCTTTAAAGCCTACAATATGGAAATAGATTCCGCAGAAAAAATTTTTAATCGTGTAATTAAAAGAGCTCCAAATTTACCGCATGGATATTTTCATTTAGCTCAAATTCATTTCTGGTGTTTTCTTGGAAGCAGAGATGAACATCATTTAACTGAATTCAATAAGTATGCAGAACTTGCTCAAAACAAAATAGATTCACTCCTTGAAATAAATCAAAATAATTTTAGAATTGCCTACATGGCAGGAAATCTTGCCTCGTGGCGGGCAATGATTAGTGCAACTAATAATTCTTCTGTTGATGCTTTGTGGTATAGTAAAAAGTCTATCGATTATTATGAAAAAGCATTAAAGATAAATCCTAAATTCTATGATGCATATTTTGGCCTTGGACTTTTTAATTATGCTATGAGTTTTGTGCCAGACTTTTTGAAATGGGCTGTAGACCTTACCGGTCTTTCTTCAGATAAGTACAAAGGGTTTAATTATATTAAAACTGCTTATAGAAAAGGAATTCTTAACAAAACAGAAGTCGAGTTTCATCTTGCAAAAATTTACTCGGATTATTTTGCTGCCTATGATAGTTCTTATAGTTTATTAAGAAAACTTATTTCTAATTATCCAAATAATTCTTTATTTCGTTATCAATATGCTCTTACTTTAATTAGAGATAAAAAATTAGATAATGCTCTAAAAGTATTGAATAATGTAATAAAACTTAATAATAAATATTTTCCGCAGGTGACATCTTTTGCTAATTATCGTAAAGGTGAAATTTACTTTAAGAAAAATCAGTTCGAAAAAGCAATTCAGCATTATCAAAACTTTCTTAAAACTACAAAAGAAACAGATTTAAAGAGTAGTGCAGCATTAAATATTGCATTAAGTTATAAAATGTTGAATGATGATAATGAGTATAACAAGTATCTTAACAGAGCTAACGAAGGTAATGCAGATTTATTCGAAGATGCCTATGCAAAAGAAAAAAGTGAATATTTCATTGATAAAGGTATTTCCTCAGTTGACTTATTCCTAATTAGAATGAAAAATTATATTGATGCAGGTTGGTACAAAATTGCTTATGATAGCATAAAATCAAAAATTGAATCTATAAATAATGGTCGAAAAAATCTTGCATTGATTTATTTGAGTGAAGCCTCGCTTTATCTTGGAAATTTACAGGATGCAGTAAAATATGCAAAAGATGTTATAGAATTGGAAGTTAAAAGAGAAAAATGGACTGTGCCTTTTGCAAACTTTATAATAGCTAAATGCAGTTACTTCTTAAATGATAAAGAAAATGCAAAAAAATATCTTGCTGTAGCTGAAGAAAGTAATGATTATGAGTTTAGAGATTATATTCAATCTTTAATAGAAAATCTAAAAAGAAAACTTAATAGAATTAAACAATGATTCTAAATGATTTCATTGATTATTCATATCATATTAGATAATTTTTGGTAAGATTAATTTTATGTTAAAAATTGCAGTATTTGTATCAGGACGGGGTTCAAACTTAAAGGCTATTTACGAGAAAGTACCAAAATCGAAGGTAGAAATAGCTGCAATTGTAAGTGATAAATTAGATTGTCCAGCAGTTAAATTCGCTGAAGAAAAAAATATACCGGTTTATTTTGTCAGCACGAAAGAAAAAGAAAATTTTATTACTTACTTTAACTTAATTGATGAACTGAAAAGAATGAATGTGGGACTGATAGTTTTAGCAGGTTTTCTTAAGAAAATTCCTGATGAATTTGTAGATGCTTTTGAAAATAAAATAATTAATATCCATCCTGCATTGCTTCCATCTTTTGGTGGCAAAGGGATGTATGGAATTAATGTGCATCAAGCAGTATTTAATTCTTCGGCTAAAGTATCCGGCGCAACAGTTCACTTTGTGGATAAAATTTATGATAATGGAAAAATAATTGCTCAAAGAGCAGTTGATATTAGTGATGTTAAATCTCCAGAAGAAATTGCTGAAAGAGTTTTGAAAATAGAACACGAACTACTTCCATTTGTTGTAGAAAAATTTGCAGATAATAAAGTTGTAATAGAAAATAATCGCGTATTAGTATTAGAATAATTAAGGGGAGTAAAATTGGAAAAGTTAGCTCTAATAAGTGTTTCTGACAAAACTAAAATTATTGAATTCGCAAAAGAATTAAATCTCCTCAATTACAAAATACTTGCCACTGGTAATACAGCAAAACTTTTGATAGAACACAAAATTGATTGCATTGAAATAAGTTCATTTACTTCTTATCCAGAAATTTTTTCGGGAAGAGTTAAAACTCTTAATCCCAAAATTTTCGGTGGTATATTGATGCGGCGGGATAATCAAACAGACAAAATTCAAGCAGAAGAAAATAATATAGTTCCAATTGATATTGTTTGTGTAAATCTTTATCCTTTCCCTAAAGTTGTGGATCGTGATGATATTTCACTCGAAGAGAAAATTGAAAATATAGATATTGGGGGACCAAGTTTAATTCGTGCTGCTGCAAAAAATTATAAGTATGTTTCTGTGCTTACAAACCCAGAGCAATACGATGAATTTTTAGATGAATTAAAAAAAGGTGAAATCAGTTTAGAAACCAGAGAAAAATTAGCTTATGCTGCTTTTGCATATACATCATATTATGATACATTAATTGCAAATTATTTTGAGAAAGAGTTTAATCAACCAAAAAAAGAAATTAGATTGAATTATAAATCTTCTTTTGATTTAAGATATGGTGAAAATCCTCATCAGAAAGCTTATCTATTTGGAAACTTTGAAGATTATTTTGAAGTGCTTCATGGGAAAGAACTTTCTTATAATAATATTGTTGATTTAACTGCAGCGGTTGAACTAGTAACTGAAATGGAAAAGTATGGTTGTGCAATTATTAAGCATACAAACCCATGTGGTGCAGCAATTGGTAATGATGTAAAAAGTGCATACGAAAAAGCATTATCATGCGACCCAATTTCTGCATTTGGAGGAATAGTTGCTTTTAATTCAGAAGTGGATGAAGATACAGCAGAAAAATTGAATGATATATTTTTAGAAATTATTTGTGCTCCTTCTTATTCCGTAAATGCATTGGAAAAGTTAAAGACAAAAAAAAATCGTAGATTAATTAAAGTGAAAAAAAATCTTGATAAAGATGAATTAGTGGTAAAAAGTGTTCCTGGTGGATTACTTATTCAGGAAAAAGATAACTCGAAACTTGATGAATCAATGTTAAAATACGTAACCGAAAGAAAATGCAGCGAAAAAGAACTTGAGGATTTAAAATTGGCATGGGTTGTTTGCAAGCATACAAAATCTAATGCAATTGTATTTGTAAAAGAGAAAAAAGCAATTGGCGTTGGAGCAGGTCAAATGTCACGTTTAGATTCAGCAAAGATTGCAGCTATGAAAGCAAAAGAATTTGGACACGATTTGAATGGTGCAGTTGCCGCATCAGATGCATTTTTCCCATTTGCAGATGGTTTGCTCGAAATTGCATCACACGGAATAACTGCAGTAATACAACCTGGCGGCTCTGTTCGAGATGACGAAGTAATTAAAGCAGCTAACGAAAAAAATATTTCAATGATTTTTACAGGAATCAGAAATTTTAAACATTAAGAGGAATTATGGGATTATTTGATTTATTTACAACAGATGTTGCAATAGACCTTGGTACTGCAAATACTTTAATTTATATCAAAGGTAAAGGAATTGTGTTAAATGAACCATCAATAGTGGCATTTGATAGGAACACAAAAAGAATTATTGAACTTGGAAATAAAGCTAAAGAAATGCAGGGGCGAGAACATCGCGATATAAGAGTCACAAGACCAATGCGTGATGGTGTTATTGCAGATTTTGAAATTGCAGAAGGTATGATTCGAGCTTTTATTAAAAAAGTAACTCCCAATTCATTTACTTCTAAAAGAATTGTTATTGCTGTTCCAAGTGGTGTAACTGAAGTTGAAAAACGAGCCGTAAGAGATGCAGCTGAACATGCAGGTGCAAAGGAAGTACATTTGATTGCAGAACCTATGGCAGCTGCAATTGGAATTGGCATTGACGTAGAAGCTCCAGTTGGCAATATGATTATTGATATTGGCGGGGGCACTACAGAAATAGCTGTAATTGCACTTGGCGGTATCGTTAATGAAGAATCAATTCGAATTGCAGGGGATGAAATGAACAATGCAATTATGCAGTTCTTTAAGAAAAATTATAATTTGTTAATTGGAGAAAGAACCGCTGAAGCAATTAAATGTGAAGTTGGTTCTGCTGTTCCTTTAAAAGAAGAAATAACAATTCAAGTTAAAGGGAGAGATTTAGTTGGTGGTATACCAAAAACTACAGAAGTTAGTTCTGTAGAAATTAGAGAAGCTTTAAATGAAAGTATTACTCAAATTGTAGAAGCAGTACGTCAAACTCTTGAGAGAACTCCACCAGAACTTTCAGCTGATATTCTTGACCGTGGCGTTATGCTTACAGGTGGAGGTGCTTTATTGAAAGGCCTTGATGAGAGAATAAGAATGGAGACTAACTTACCTGTTCATGTTGCAGATGACCCATTAACTGCTGTTGTTCGTGGAACAGGCAAAGCACTCGAAAATATGAACAAATATTCTAAGGTGTTTATACGTAAAAGAACTTACTGATGATAAAATTTTTAAGAAGAATTATAAATAATTTCAAAGAATACTTTTTAGTTGTATTCCTTTCAATAATTAGCATATCTCTGTTTTCAACAAACGAAAAACCCGCAATAAAAAAAATTCGAACTTTTGCATTTGGCAACTATGCTTTCTTTAATAAAATTCTGAACTATCCTTTATCATTTCTCAAAAATGATTTTTCACTTAAAGAACTTGAAGAAGAAAATGCTAAATTGATGCTTGAAATAAATAAACTGAGAAAACAAGGATTAGAAAACGATAATCTTCGCTCAATGCTGAATTTTAAAGATACAAGCAAATTTCAGTTGTTAAGTGCTGATGTCGTTTCTAAACTTGTAAATAAAACTCAAGGAAATTTTATTATCAATCGAGGTTCTTATGATGGAGTTTTAATTGGAATGCCCGTTATAAATAATAAAGGTTTGATTGGAATTGTAGTAGATACTTCAAAAAATTTTTCTGTTGTAAGAACTTTGTATAATAATAATCTCAATATAGCTGTAACAATTGAAAGATTGAATGTCGATGGGGTGTTAAGCTGGAATGGTAATGAGTTAATAATTAAAAATGTTCCATCAACTTATGAAGTTAAAATTGGAGATAGCATTATTACTTCTGATTTCAGTACAATATTTCCGCCGCATATTCCTGTTGGAATTATTTCTAAACGAGAATCTGTTCCAATTGGTTTGCTTCATAATCTAAGTGTCAAGCCATTTGTTGATATTAACTCTGTAGACAATTTATTTGTAATAAAGATTGTCCCAAGCAAACAAATTAATAATTTAGAAATGAATTTATTGAAGAAATAATTATGTTCTGGAATTTTTTAAAACCAATTTTATTATTTATTCCGCTTGCTTCAGTTCAGCTTGTTGTAATGCCACTTTTATCCATTGACGCAATTACTCCTAATCTGATTATTATTTTAATTTGTTTTTTTACATTAAAGTATGGTCAGATGTATGGCACACTGTTGGGATTTGTGCTTGGCTTTTTATATGATTCAATTTCAGGTGGATTATTAGGTGCATTTATGTTTTCTTTTACAATCTCTGGATTTATTGCAGGATATTTTTTCAATGAGAATAAAATAGAAATTAATACTGCAACAAATGAATTTATTATAATTGTTCTCATCTCGGCAACAATAAATTCATTTTTATATAATCTTTTATCAAGTTCTTATGATGAATTGAATATTTTTTATATTATACTCGAAGGAGGTATATTACCAGGACTTTATACTGCATTTTTTGCTTTGCCTGTAATTTTATTTAATACAAGAAGGGAATTAAGATGAACGATTCTGGCTTTGGTTCATCATTAAGAGCGAGAATAATTTTTGTAATCATAGTTGGATTTTTTTGCATATCGGCTTTGCAATTGTTTAATATGCAGATACTGCAGGAAAAAACTTATTCAACCAAAGCAAACGAAAACAGTGTTAAACCAGTTTATCAGATTGCACCGCGTGGTGTTCTTTACGATAGAAATCATAATATACTTGTTGGGAACAAACCAACATTCACTCTAAGAATCACACCTGCTGAATATGATAAAAAATTATCTCCATACATTGAAACAATTCTGGGTGTGCAACCTGGTTATATTGATAGAATACTTAAACAGACACAGCAATATTCACGTTATATTCCGAGGAGAATTGCAAGAGATATTCCATTTAAAATAATTGCATGGTACGAAGAAAATGCAAGTAGACTTCCCGGTGTAGATTATGTTATTGAAACTCAGAGAGATTATTCATATGGTGTTATGGGCTCTCATATGTTTGGATATACAAAAGAGATACCTGCAGATTTGCTTCAGAAAAAAAAGAATAAATATATGATGGGTGATGAGATTGGGTTTGTAGGAATTGAAAAAACTTATGAAGATTTTCTTCGAGGTGAAAAAGGGATTCAATATGTGTTAGTAGATTCTCGGCAAAAGATTATTAGCAGTTATAAAAATGGGGAACATGATAAACCTGCAATTAAAGGTTACGATTTAGTTCTTTCCATTGATAAAGATGCACAGATGGCAGCAGAATCATTATTTGTTGATAAACGCGGAGCTGTTGTTGCAATCGAACCATCAACAGGTGAAATACTTGCATTATTAAGTTCACCTCAATATGACCTTGCAGAGTTTGCTACTGTAACATCAAATGAAGTATGGAAAAAATTAAACTCAGATGAAAATAAACCATTGTTCAACCGTGCTACAATGTCAATCTATTCTCCTGGTTCAACATTCAAGATGGTTTCAGCCTTAGCAGCGCTTGAAGAAGGAATAATCGATACAAACTATAGAGCATACTGCGGTGGCGGTTTTCAGTATGGAGATAGATTTTTTAAATGTCTTCATGTTCATGGAAGTATTGATATAATCACTTCAATCGAAAAATCATGCAATACTTTTTATTATCAATTAGCATTAAAAATTGGAATTGATAAATGGTCAGAGTATGCTAAAAAATTAGGCTTTGGGAAAAAAACAGGTGTTGATATTAGCGAGGAATCTCCTGGAATTGTTCCAACAAGAGAATATTATGATAAGGTTTTTGGTAAAGACAGATGGCCTAAGGGGATATTAGTAAGTTTAGGAATTGGTCAGGGAGAACTGAGTGTTACTCCAATTCAATTAGCACAATATGCTGCGTTGATTGCTAATTATGGAAGAACAGCTAAACCCCATTTCTTAAAAGGTTACATAGAAACAAAAACTGGAAAATATTTTGAAGTAAAACCTGAATATTTCGATATAGGAATAAGTAAAAAATCGTTTGATATTGTAAGAAGAGCAATGTTTCGTGTTGTTAATGGAGCAGGAACTGCAACCAACATTAGAATGCCTGATATTGAAATAGCCGGAAAAACTGGAACTGCTCAAAATCCACATGGAAAAGACCATGCAATTTTTATTGGTTTTGCACCATATCAAAATCCTAAGATTGCAATAGCTGTTATTGTAGAAAATGCTGGTTTTGGCAGTGTTAATGCTGCTCCTATAGCAAGAGATATAATTAAAGCTTATTTAAAAAAAGATAAAATCAAAATTGAAAAACCTGCTTATATAAGTGCATTAGTAAAATCAGGAAAGAATAAAAGTGAAAATTGATTATAAGTTAAATGACAAATTTGATTTGATGATTTTTATTCCTGCAATAATTCTAATTGCAATAGGATTAGTGGCTATATATAGTTCTACAGTTAATCATCCAACTGCAAGTGGTAATTTTCTCAAGCAAGTATTTTTTGTATTAGTATCTCTGATAATTTTTTTGATTATCTATTCACTTCCACAACAAACATTTAAGAAATTTACGATTCCTTTTTATGCATCTTCAATTTTTCTTTTGGTGCTTGTTTTATTTATAGGTAAATCAGTTTATGGTTCAAAAAGCTGGCTTGACTTTGGTCCTATTGGCTTTCAACCATCAGAGTTTGCTAAAATTGGAACTATTTTGGCATTGGCTTACTGGTTAACTTATAAAGATAGAGATATAAATAACATCCCGGATATTGGAATTGCATTGATGATTGGTTTTGTCCCGTTAATATTGATTTTATTAGAACCAGATACAGGCACTGCAATTGTATTTGCAATTATTACTTTATCATTAATTTACTGGAGCGGAATAAGTTTGTTTGGATTGTTCGTGGTTCTTTCTCCTGTTATAGTAACTTTTGCTTCTCTATTCGGAACTTTTACTTTTGTTCTATCTCTTGCTGGAGTTGTTGTTGCTTTATTTTTATTCAAAAGAGATATTTTTAACAGCATCATAGTATTTGTGATGAATCTGGGGGCAAGTTTCTTTTTCGATTATGTATATAAAATTCTTAAACCTCACCAACAAAAAAGAATAACAGCATTTTTAGACCCTTCTGCCGACCCCCTTGGTTCGGGATATAATGCTCTTCAAGCTAAACTTGCAATTGGTTCAGGTGGTCTATTGGGCAAAGGATTTATGCAGGGTAATCAAACTCAGCTGAGATTTATTCCCGAACAATGGACTGATTTTATTTATTGTGTTATAGGTGAAGAATTTGGATTTTTAGGAAGCATAATTGTTTTAATTCTATTCCTCATAATTTTTATCAGACTTCTTAAATTATCTTCGCTTGCAAAAGATAAATTTAGTGCTCTAATAATCATTGGTTTTTTGAGTTTGTTATTTTCACATTTTGCAATTAATATTGGAATGAATTTAGGTTTGACTCCTGTTATTGGTTTGCCTCTTCCATTTTTGAGTTATGGTGGAAGTTCTTTATTGTCAAATATGATTTTGCTTGGCATTGTATTAAATATTTATAGAAATAGAAAACTTCATACTTAATTCTAAATAAAACTATGACTGCACAGGAAAAATTAAATCAAAAAATTCATAATAATTTTCATGTCTGTGTTGGACTTGATACTGTCTTTAATAAAATTCCTGAGTATTTAAGAAATTCAAAAAATCCAGTTGTTGAATTCAATAAAATTGTAATAGAAAATACATACGAATCAGCTGCAGCCTTTAAAATAAATTTTGCATTTTATGAAAAAGATGGATTGCTAGGAATTGAAAATCTTTTAGCTACAATTGAATTAATTCCAAAAGACATACTGATTATTGGTGATGCAAAACGCGGCGATATAGGAAATACATCACAAATGTATGCTGAATCGATTTTTAATTATTTCAAATGTGATGCTGTTACTCTACATCCTTATATGGGTTTTGATTCACTTGAACCTTTTTTGCAATTTAAGGATAAACTTAATTTTATTCTTGCTCTTACTTCGAATAAAGGAGCAGAGGATTTTGAAAAATTAAAACTTAACGACGACAAATTTGTTTTTCAAAGAATTATTGAAAAGGTAAAAGAATGGAATCAAAATAAAAATTGCGGGATTGTTTTTGGTGCAACAAACTCGAAAGAACTGGAAGATAATATAAATCTAT
The DNA here is from genome assembly GCF_036860675.1 of Rosettibacter primus. Classification (NCBI taxonomy): domain Bacteria; kingdom Pseudomonadati; phylum Ignavibacteriota; class Ignavibacteria; order Ignavibacteriales; family Melioribacteraceae; genus Rosettibacter; species Rosettibacter primus. The sequence continues at coordinate 187,215 of NZ_JAYKGK010000002.1, read as the reverse complement.
TTGGAGATTTGCCTGTTCTTCTTCCTGGAGTAGGTGCTCAGGGCGGCAGTCTTGAAGATGTTGTAAAAATATTTGATACTGCGAATAATCAGAATTATTTGATAAATATTAGTCGTTCTTTAATTTATTGTGATAATTCAAGTTCGTTTCCCGAGACAATCAGAAGTGAAATTGAAAAGATGAATTCTATAATTCAAAGCTTAAAAAGAAAACAGTAGCATTTGGAAAAATATTGTGTTAATTTGAAGTGCCGTAGCAAAGACAATTCTTTTCTAAATAAAAAGAATATAACGGACCAATGGGTTCAGAACAAAAAATTCAAGAGAGCATTCTTTACGAAATCTGGCAAAAACACCATTTTAATGAAATCATTGAAGCAGATAATGGCGATGATATCTTTATAATCGACAAAGGTAGCCGCAACGAAAATTCAGCAGGACCTGATTTTAAAAATGCTCGAATTAGAATTGGAAATCTTACTTATGTGGGTGATGTTGAAATTGATATTGATTATTCGGACTGGAAGACACACGGGCATAATATCGACAATAAATATAACAGCGTAATTCTTCATGTAACACTTACTAATAAAAATAATCATAGTTATGTTTATACGAGAAATGGAAGAAAAGTCCCTTCAATCTGCTTATCAAATTTAATTCATGACGAAACTATAGAAAAATTAAAAAGCAGTATAGATGTTGATAAGAAAGATACAATCAGTTTGCTTAAATGTTCTGAAGCAAATCGAATTGTTCCATTTGAAGTAAAAGAAAAATTTTTAACTAAGTTGGGGATAGAAAGATTTAATAAAAAATGCAAAAGAATTTATGAACGACTTAAAGAACTACAATTTTTGAAAGAATTAAACATAAAAGAACCTGCAATCTCTTACGAATTAACTCCAAAATTTCACGAACGACAGTTCAAGCATTCTGACTTTTCGAACAAAGAAGTATGGCAGCAGTTATTCTATGAACTTGTTTTTGAAGCGCTTGGCTACTCAAAAAATAAAGTTCCTATGACAACATTAGCTCAATATGCAAATATTGATTTTCTTAAAAAGATAGACAGAGATGGTGTAATTATTCAGAAATTTGAAGCTGCATTGTTTTATATATCTGGATTGATAAATTCAAATAAAGAAGTTAATGAAGAAGAAAGCAAAAAATATCTTGATAGTATCCTGCTTCATTGGAATTCGATAAAACCATTCTATGATGGAAAGTATATGAGTGAGACTCAATGGCATTTCTTCAGACTTAGGCCTCAAAACTTTCCGACAATAAGAATTGCGGCTGGAGCAAGAATTCTAAACGAAATTTTACATGAAGATTTAATTGGACTAATTGCAAAGAAAATTTCTGAAATACAGAAATTGACAGTATTGATTAATTCTCTGCGTTCGCTTTTTGTAATCAAATCCGAAGGCTACTGGAAAAATCATTATGTGTTCAATCAATTAGCAAAAAATGAAATTAAGTATTTTGTTGGAGCAACTCGTGCAGATGAAATTGTAATTAATGTAATTCTACCTTTTTTTGCAGTTTATTTTGAGATATTTGGTAATAAGATTCTTCCAAAGAAAATAATGAAAGTGTATAGTATCTATGAGCAGAAATCTGAAAATCAAATTATAACAGATGTGGGAGCTGCTCTTTCCTTAAATGAACACATTAATAAAACAATACTTTCACAAGGAATGATTGATTTATTTAGAAGTTATTGTTCGAAAGGAAAATGTCTTGAGTGTGAAATTGGGAAAGTTGCTTTTAATTAATAGAAGACAAGAAATTTTCAATTCTGCTGTCCTTTAATCTTATTAATTTCATCTCTCAATTTTGCTGCGCGTTCGTAATCTTCTTTTTCTATAGCTTCTCTCAGCTGGTCCTGTAATTCAGCTAATCTTGCTTCTTTTGACGATTTTTTAACAGGTTTGTCTTCTTCCTCTTCTGGATTTTCTTCTTCAGGGGTTTCTTCTTCAATATCTTCACTTGATGGAACAAATGAAGCAAGTCTCATCACATCTTCTGCAACATAAACTGGAGAACCAGTTCTTACTGCAAGAGCAATTGCATCACTTGGACGAGAATCAATTTCATGAGTAAAAGATGAGATTTCGATTTTAATTTTTGCGTAAAAAGTATTGTCTTTGAGTTCATCTATAATTACTTCTGTAACAGTTCCACCCAGATGTTCAATGACACTTTTTAACAAATCATGAGTAAGAGGTCGTGGTGCTTTTATGCCTTCCATTTCGAGAGCAATTGATTGAGCTTCGAAAGAACCAATGATGATTGGAAGGCGTCGTATGCCATAAACTTCTTTGAGAAGTAAAGCATAAGCCCCTCCTGTGGAAGGGCTTGCTGATAATCCTAATATTTCTACTTGTACTTTGTTCAATTTGATTTCACTTTTTTAATTTCTTCAATTAATGACGGAACAATTTCAAAAACATCACCAATGATTCCATAATCTGCAATTTGAAAAATTGGAGCATCTTTGTCCTTATTTATAGCAACAATATATTTCGAAGATCTCATACCTGCAAGATGCTGAATTGCACCTGAAATGCCAAGAGCAATATATAAAGTTGGGGCGACGGTTTTGCCTGTTTGTCCTACTTGTTCACTGTGTGGACGCCAACCTGCATCAACTACAGCACGCGAAGCTCCCACAGCCCCGCCTAATACTTCTGCTAATTGTTCTACAAGATTAAAATACTCCGGTCCTTTCATTCCTCTTCCACCTGAAACTATGATATCTGCTTCTGCAACATCAAGTTTTCCATCTGATTTTTTGATTTCGATTACTCTTGTTGATAAATCTATATCTTCTGCATTAATTATTTTTACTTCAGCTTTTGTATCAGAAACTTTTTCAGCCTTAAAAACATTTGGCCGAAGTACAAATATTTTTTGTGGACTACTAATTTTTACATCCATCAAAGCTTTTCCAGCAAAAATTGGTCTCGTAGCAATTAACTCATTGTTTCTGTATTCTAAAGCTATGCAATCGCTAACTAATCCACAATCTAATTTTGCAGAAATATGTGGAGCTAAATCCTTACCTAATGCCGTTCCGGATATAAATAAAATTTCAGCATCAGTTTCATTGAAATAATTAAATAAAATTTTTGTATATGCAGAAGTAGAATAATTTTCTAATTGTGAATTTTTGAAGTGAACAACATTATTAACTCCATAATTTCCAGTTTCTTCAATATTTTCAATGTTATTTCCAATTATTACTGCTTCTATTTCATAGTTAAGTTTCTTCGCAATATCGGAAGCAACTTTTGCAGCTTCGAATGAAGATTTTTTTATTTGATTATTTCTTTGTTCAAGGAAAACTAAAATTTTATTTGCCATATTTTCACCCTAAATTACTTTTGCTTCTTCTTTCAATAAACGGACTAACTCGGAAACAGCCGAAACATCTGTTCCTAAAATTCTGCCCTGTTGTTTTGGTGCAGGCTTCTTCATTTCAATTACTTCAACATAATTTTGATAATATGAAGGTTGTTTTTCGGCTATTACTTTTTTCTTTGCAGCCATTATTCCTTTCAGCGATGCATATCTCGGTTCGTTCAATCCTTTTTGTGCAGTAATTACAACTGGAAGCGAAGTTTCTACTACTTCCTTGCCGCCTTCAATTTCTCTTGCAGCAATGATTTTGTTTTCTGATATGTTTAACTCAACCACTGTAGAAACAGAATTATAACCTAATAGTTCAGCAACAAGTTGTCCAACAGTTGAATTATCATAATCAACAGACTGCTTACCAAAGAAAACAATTTCTGCTCCTTGAGATTTAATTTCGTCGGCAAGAGCTTTTGCAACCGACAGCGAATCACGATAGCTCTCATCTTTTAATAACACTGCTTCATCAATTCCCATAGCCAATGCTTTTCTTAAAGTTTCTTTATTTGCTTCACCGCCAAGACTAATTGCTACCGTTTCGCCTCCAAATTTTTCTTTGGTCTTAAGTGCTTCTTCAATTGCAAATTCGTCGTAAGGATTTAATACATAAGTTACGCCTGTAGAATCAATATTTTTGCCATCGCTGCTGATATTGATTTTTGCTGCTGTGTCCGGAACATGATTGATGCAAACTGCTATTTTCATCTATCCTCCAAAAATGTTCAATCTTGATGTTGAAATATATTATCACACAATTGAATTTTCAAAAATAATATAAAATGTTTTTTGTATTTATTTAAATTAATTTGCTCATATAAGAGTTCAGGAATTTAATGAAGTATATTTTTTGAATTCACTTTTTGGATTCATTTTTATAATTTAGGGAAGAAATTGGAGAATAAGTTATGGAAGAGTTAAAACCTGGTAAAGTAGAACCTGTAATTGAAGAAGAAGTCACAGTTAATCTTCCTTACAAAGTTATTCTCTACAATGATGATATTCATACATTTGATGAAGTTATTCAACAATTAATTAAAGCAATTGGCTGCAGTTATGAACAAGCCCGCAAATATACTTTTGAAGCACATGTGAAAGGAAAAACTGTAGTCTTTTCAGGTGAATTGAGTGATTGTTTAAAAGTAACTTCAATATTAGAAGAAATAGCACTGCATACACAGATTGTTTCATAAATTAAATTTTACTTTCTGGTTTAACTAGTAAGCATATAATTTTCTTGTTATTTGGCTCTTTATCTTATGCATTATTTATTATATTAATAAACACAAATTTTGAAATTAATTTTTGAGAAAGCAGAATGCAAATTGGTTTGGTTGGTTTACAATATTCTGGTAAAACAACTTTATTTCATACACTTTCGAAAAGTTCTTCACAACACAGTGCAATAAAAGAAGAAGCAGCCGTAGAAGTAGTAAAAGTACCTGACGAGCGCTTGGATAACCTGACGAAAATTTTCAATCCTAAAAAGAAAGTTAATGCTACAATAGAAGTATTTGATATTCCTGGTTTAAGAATGTCTGATGACAACAAAGTTAAAATTACTTCTACTTTTTTAAATAGTGTTAGAAACAATGATGCATTATTTTATGTAATTCGTGCTTTTCGTGATGATACTATAATTCATCCTCTTGGCGATATTAATCCTGTTAGAGATATTGAATTTCTGGAAACAGAATTTCTTCTTTCGGATTTAGCATTTCTTGAGAATCGTCTTGAAAAGCTAAAAAAAGATTTACAAAAATCTAAAGATGAGAGATTAAAAAGAGAATACCCTGTAATAGAAAAATGTTTTGCTCACTGTGAAAAAGAGCAACCATTAAGAGCACTCCATCTTGATGATAATGAATTAAAGTTGTTAGCTGGGTTTCAATTAATTACACTAAAACCTCTTGCAATTGCAATTAATTATGATGAAGATGCCATTCAAACTGTAGATAGTGATGTAGAAGAAATAAGAAAGAAATTAAATAAAATGAATGTTCCGATAATTCCATTCTTTGCTAAAATTGAACTCGAACTTTCAAAATTGAATGAGGATGACCAGAAAATTTTCATGGAAGATTATGGAATTAAGGAATCTGCATTGAGTAAAATTTTGCGAACTTCTTATGAAATGCTTGGATTGCAATCTTTCTTTACAGTAGGCGAAGATGAATGCAGAGCATGGACAATCAAGAAAAACTACAATGCTCAACAGGCTGCAGGAGTAATTCACTCTGACTTTTATAATAAATTTATTCGAGCCGAAGTCGTTCATTATGATGATTTTATAAAGTATGGTTCTTTCAGTAAATGTAAAGAAGCAGGAGCCTGGCGCCTCGAAGGTAAAGAATACATTGTTAAGGATGGCGATATTTTAAATATACGACATAACTAAGAGAGAAATTTATGTCTTATGAAGTTATTGAAGGTCTTTCACCTCAAATCTTGTGGAAAAGATTTTTTGAAATAAGTCAAATACCCCGCCAATCAAAACATGAAGAAAGAATTAGATTATACATCAAAAATTTTGCAGGTCAACACAACTTTAGTTTTAAAGAAGACCAAACAGGGAACATTCTAATTTATTTACCACCAACACCTAATTACGAAAATGCACCAACAATTGTATTGCAAAGCCATCTCGATATGGTATGTGAAAAAAATAAAGAAATAATTCATGATTTTGATAAAGACCCAATTAAATTAATTAAACAAGGAGAATGGCTTAAAGCTGATGGAACTACACTTGGGGCTGATAATGGAATTGGTGTGGCAGCTGCTCTTGCAATAGCATTGGATGATACTTTTGAACATGGTCCAATCGAATTGTTATTTACAGTTGATGAAGAAACAGGTCTAACAGGCGTAAATAATTTGCAAAATGATTTTATATCAGGAAAATATTTATTGAATCTTGATACTGAAGAAGATGGAGCATTTTATATTGGTTGTGCTGGAGGAATGGATACAATTGGTTCATTAAAAATTAATTACGGGAAATTGAATCCAAAATATAAACCATATTACTTATTTATATCCGGCTTAAGGGGGGGACATTCTGGAATTAATATTCATGAAGGCAGGGCAAATGCAATTAAGTTATTAGGATTCATTCTGAAAAATCTTGAAGCAGTTAATTATCAGATAAGTTATTTGAATGGCGGTTCGAGAAGAAATGTTATTCCTCGAGAAGCTGAGGCAATTTTATGGCTTAATCCAGAAGATGAAATAAAAGCAATCGAAATTGTTAACGCTTTTACAATTGAAACGACACTTGAGTATAAAAACAAAGAAGATGATATAAAAATAATTTTCGAAAGAAAAGAAAATTATGACATTAACAAAAATGTTTTTGCTGATGACTTCTTAAAAAAAGTAATTAATTTATTACTTGCTGTTCCACACGGTGTTATTTCAATGAGTGCTGATATAGAAGGTCTCGTGGAAACTTCGACAAATTTGGCTACCATCACTATGGAAGATGGATATTTGAAAATTGGAACAAGTCAAAGAAGTTCAATCGAAAGTGCAAAGAGAAATATTGGAAATTCTATTCGAGCAGTTTTTGAATTAGCAGGCGCAGATGTAAATGTTGAAGATAAATATCCAGCATGGCAGCCAAATATCAATTCTAAGTTGCTCAAGATTTCTAAAGAAGTATATCAAAAATTATTTGAAACAGAACCACATGTGAAAGCAGTTCATGCTGGATTAGAATGCGGAATTTTAATTGATAAATTTCCCTGGCTTGATATGATTTCTCTTGGACCTACTATCGAGGGGGCACATTCACCAGATGAAAGAGTTAAGATTACAGATGTAGAAAAATTTTATACTCTTATTAAAGCTATTATTTCAGAAATATCAAAGAGCAGTGTATTATGATTTTGTTAATCCTCAATTAAAATAGATAATAATATTATGAAAAAAGAAATGAAATATTTCGATGTTCCTCATATCGAATCAATTCAAGATATGATTCTGCAATCTGCAAGAAAATTTGGCTCAAAATTAGCTCTTGAAGATCTTAACGATACTCCAATTAAAAAAGTTACTTTCAATGAGCTGCTCGATAATATTTTAAGATTTGGCAGTGCACTTAATCAACTTGGGATTAAAGAAAGAACTCATATTGCACTAATTGGAGAAAATAGAGTTCAATGGGCTATTAGTTATTTAACTGCAATGTGTTTTAATTATGTTGTTGTCCCAATTGACAGAAATTTAACAACAAATGAAATAATGAATATTATTCATGAATCTGATTCTGAAGCAATAATTTTTTCTGGAAGTTTTGCAGGTATGATGGCAGAAGGGAAAAGCTTCTTAAAGAAATTGAGACATTTTATTTGTATGGACCCGACAAGTGAAGATAAAAGTTTTTTAATAATGTCTGATTTGATTAAAAATGCAAAACCAATTTCGATTAATGAATTACCAAAAATTAATCCTGATGAACTTGCCGAAATAATTTTTACATCTGGTTCACTTGGGAGAGCAAAAGGAGTTATGTTGTCACAAAGAAATCTTGCATCAAATTTAATGGATATGGTAAGCATGATTTTAATTGATGAGAAGGACAGGTTTTTATCCGTATTGCCAATGCATCATACTTATGAATGCACATGTGGATTATTATGCCCGCTTTATGCAGGTGCATCTGCTCATTATGCCCGTTCGTTAAAAACTGTAGTGGATGACCTTCAAAAAGTTCATGCAACAATTTTACTTGGTGTTCCTTTACTTTATGATAAAATGTTCAGAAGAATTATCAAAGGGATAAAAGAAGATAAATTGAAATCAATTATTGTTCCGCCTTTACTAAAATTAACAAATCTTTTTTCTTTTGTTGGATTAAAAGATATAAAGAAAAAAATTTTTGCAGAACTTCATGAAAAATTTGGTGGTTCGATAAGAATTTTTATTGCAGGTGGTGCTGCTCCAGATCCATTGGTAGCAAAGGGATTGCGTGAGTTTGGCTTTACTTTTATTCAGGGATATGGATTGACTGAAACATCTCCAATTTTAGCATTAAATCGTCTGGATAATTTCAAAGATGATGCAGCAGGACTGCCACTTCCTCATGTTCAAATTAAAATTCATAATCCAGATGAAAATGGGAGCGGGGAAATATGGGCTAAAGGTCCAAATGTAATGATTGGTTATTATAAAAATGAAAAAGCTACAAATGAGGCATTCTTTGACGGATGGTTTAAGACAGGGGATGTTGGATACATTGACGAAGATGGATTTCTTCATATTAATGGGAGAAAGAAAAATGTTATTATTTCAAAAAATGGAAAGAATGTTTTCCCGGAAGAAATTGAAGATATATTGAACAGAAGTCCATTTATTCTTGAATCACTTGTGTATGGTGAAAAGGACTCAAAACAGGATGAAATTATTGCAGCAAAAATTGTAGTTGATGCCGAAGCATTGATTGAATATGCGGAGAATAAAAAAGTAGAAATAACGGAGGAATTAATTCATAAAATTATCTCAGAGGAAGTTGAAAAAGTTAATAAACAATTAGCAAGTTACAAGCAGATTAAAAAGTTTTATATAAGAGAAAAAGAATTTGAAAAAACAACAACGCAAAAAATTAAAAGATACTTAGTTAATAACGGGAATAACTAAAACCACCTGAAATATGAATTGGTGGCTTTAGTTTTCAATAAAATTATTTAGTGAAATAAATAGTTGGTTATTTGTTTTTAAATTTTGTTCATCAAATCGCTCATTTCAATTGCAGTAAGAGCTGCATCCCAACCTTTGTTTCCAGCTTTTACACCTGCTCTTTCCAATGCCTGTTCCATTGAATCTGAAGTAATAATTCCAAAGACGATAGGAATTCCTGTTTCTAATCCCACATTAGCAATCCCTTTAGAAACTTCAGCAGCAATATATTCAAAGTGTGGTGTTGCACCGCGAATTACTGCACCAAGACAAATTACTGCATCAAATTTTTTTGTTAATGCAATTTTTTTTGCAGTAAATGGAATTTCAAATGAACCGGGGACCCAGTAAATTTTTATGTCTTTATCATCAGCACCGTGTCTAATCAAGCAGTCGTTCGCTCCATTTAATAACTGATTTGAAATCAGCTCATTAAATCGGGAGACTACAATTGCAAATTTTTTCCCTTTTGCATTAAGATAACCCTGAACTACTTCAGCCATTTTTCCTCCATTTATTCTGGTAAAATACTTTTTAAGGTTTGTTCATTTAATAAATGTCCAAGTTTTTCTTTCTTTGTTTTAAGATAATTTCTGTTTTTTTCATTTGCTGGAATTTCAATTGGGACTCGTTCAACAATTTCAAGATCATAGCCTTTTAATCCTACAATTTTCTTGGGGTTGTTTGTCATTAAACGAATCTTAGAAATTCCAAGGTCTTTTAATATTTGAGCCCCAATTCCATAATCTCTTAAATCAGCTTTGAAACCGAGTGCTTCATTTGCTTCAACTGTGTCTTTTCCTTTTTCCTGTATTGAATATGCAATTAATTTATTTACCAGTCCAATTCCTCTACCTTCCTGACGCATATAAAGAAGAATTCCTCTCCCTTCTTTTTCAATCATTTTAAGAGCTGTTGCTAATTGGTCGCCGCAATCACATCTTAACGAACCAAAAACATCACCAGTTAAACATTCTGAATGAACTCTAACAAGAACAGGTTCACCATTATCAATCTTTCCTTTGACCAATGCAATAGCATTTTCATTCGGGTCTAATATGTTTTCGTACAAATGTAATTTGAAGTCTCCATATTTTGATGGAAGATTAACTTCAACAATTTTACGAACTAATTTTTCTTTTCGTCTTCTGTGTTCAATTAAATCTGCAATTGAAATTATACTCAGATTATGCTTATCGGCAAATTTTTGTAAGTTTTCACCTCGACACATCGAACCATCACTGTCAAGTATTTCACACAGAACACCTGCTGGATACAAACCTGCAAGTTTTGCAAGGTCAACTGCAGCTTCAGTGTGTCCTGCTCTTTTAAGGACTCCTCCTTTTTTTGCAACAAGTGGGAAGATATGACCAGGTTTAGCAAAATCTTCCGGTTTTACATTTTTATCTGTTATTGCTTTGATGGTTTTTGCTCTATCAAATGCTGAAGTTCCAGTTGTTGTTCCGTGAATATAATCAATTGATACTGTAAATGGTGTTTGATGAATTGAAGTATTTTCTTTAACCATCATCTGGAGTTCTAATTCCTGTGCTCTTTCAGGAGTAATTGCTACACAAAGAATACCGCGCGCTTCTCTTGTAATGAAATTCACTGCTTCTGGGGTTACAAATTCTGCAGCCATTATTAAATCACCTTCGTTCTCGCGGTCTTCGTCGTCAATAACAATAATCATTTCACCATTGCGGAATTTTTTGATTGCATTTTTGATTGTTTCTAAATTTCTAAATTCTTCCATTTTCAATAACCTAATTTTTTTAACATCTCTTCACTAATTTCATTTTTTTGTGATAAATAATTTTTAATAAAATTTTCTATATACTTTGCTGTAAAATCAACTTCAATATTTACTAAATCATTTCCTTTTTTGTATTTAAGTGTGGTATTCTGCCATGTATGAGGAATAATCGAAATATTTATTTTATTATCAATTATATCAGCTACAGTTAAACTTATACCATCAACTGCAATTGAACCTTCTTTAATTATATATTTCATTAAGTCATCTGGCAATTCAATTTGAAGTAAAAAATTTTCTCCAATTTTTTTTAGTTGAGTAATTTTTGCTGTTGAATTTATATGCCCTTGAATTAAATGTCCTCCAATTCTTTCGTTAAATCTAATTGCTCTTTCGAGATTAACATAAGATTTATTTTTTGTTGTTGATAGTGTTGTTTTCTTAAGAGTTTCTCCGACAGCATCAACAGTAAAAGAATTTTTATTAAATGATGTAATAGTTAGACATATTCCATCAACAGAAACTGAATCACCTATTTTGACATCTTCTAAAATTTTATTGGCAGATATTGTCAATTTAATACCACCACTTATAAAATCAATTTTTTGAATCTGTCCTATTTCTTCAATTATACCGCTAAACATTTTTTTTAATAAATTGTTCGAAATATTTTTTATTTAATTCCCTTGCTTCATTTTCAAGTACACCAATATCTACAATTATTCCGGCTTCTTGAAGTTGTTTAACACCATTTCCGTTTACTTTTGGATTTGGGTCAAGTGTGCAAATTACAACTCTTGATATTTTATTTTTTATTATTAAAGGTACACAAGGAGGAGTTTTTTTATCTGTATGACTGCATGGTTCTAAATTGCAATAAAGTGTGCTTCCTTCGAGTTCCTCTTTTGCATTTTTTATTGCATTTGCTTCTGCATGTGGACCGCCAAAATATTCATGCCAGCCTTCAGATAAAATTTTACCATCCTTTACAATTACTGCACCAACAAGAGGGTTTGGTTCTACTTTGTTTTTTCCTTTTAGTGCAAGCTCTAAGCAATGTTCCAAATATTTTTTATCCAATTCCATTAATAACTTATAAATCCCAGTTCAAAAATACTCTAATTTTAATCATGAAAAAATATCTTAATTGGTCAACATTTAGATTAAAATTAAATTTATCAGATTAATGCATATTGAACTAAATGAATTTTATAAATCTGCAGAATATGTGTTTAATTTTATTATTGGCTACTTAGATTTATAAAGCCAATTAATTCACCTGTACGTAATTTTTAACTTTTTCATTTTACTTTGAAGAGTTGTGGGTTTAAGTTTTAGTAAAGCAGCAGCTCCATCTTTTCCATAAATTTTACCATTGCAAATATCAAGAGCTTTTAGAATTATTTTTCTTGTTTCATCTTCAAAAGAACCAATTGTAGCTTCGTCAACAATTATATTTTTACTTGAAAAATGTTTTTCAAAAATTAAATGAGAAGGTTTAATAATTCCATCAGCACTTAAAATAGCAGCTCTTTCAAGTGTATTTTGAAGTTCTCTTACATTGCCTGCCCAATAATTTTCTTTCAGAATTTTAATTGCTTCATCTGTTAAAAGGAATTTTTTATTACTGAATTTTTTAGAAAGTTTTTCAAGAAAGTAATTTGCTAAAAGATAAATATCATCTTTTCTTTCTCTAAGAGGTGGAAGATAAATTGGGAATACATTTAATCGATAGAATAAATCTTCTCTGAATTTTCCTTCTTTAACTTTTTGTTCCAAATCTACGTTTGTAGCACAAATTATTCTAACATCAGCATGAATGGTTTTTTCTCCTCCTAATCTTTCAAATGTTCCTTCCTGAATTGCTCTTAATAATTTTGGTTGGATGTCGAGTGGCAAATCACCAATTTCATCAAGAAATAAAATTCCACCATCAGCTAATTCAAATCTTCCTCGTCTTGAAGATACAGCACCTGTAAAAGCTCCTTTTTCATGTCCAAATAATTCACTTTCTGCAAGATTATAATTGAGGGCAGAACAGTTTAAAGTAATAAAAGGTTTATTTGACCTTTTCGATAATGCATGAATTGCTTTTGCAACCTGTTCTTTTCCAGTTCCAGTTTCTCCAAGAATCATAACATGAGATTCTGTAGGAGCGACCAATTTTATTTTTTCAATTACCTGAAGCCATTTTGGAGAATTTCCAACAAGTCCCTCAAAAACAGAATTTATATCAGTGATTAAGGAATTGCGTTCAAAAATTAAAGTTTCCCTTTCGTTCATTAAAGAATCATTTACAATTGTTTGAGCAAGTGCAAGAGCAATTAATTTTGAAAGAGAGTTTGCAATGTTTACTCGTTGAGGAGTAAACATATCACACTGACTGTGGTCAAGTGTCATCAATCCAAGTGACTCTCCATTAATTTTTAGGGGTGCAAGCATGCAAGAATGTCCAATTGGTAAATTTACTACACCTGAATATGTGTCTTTATGTTCTGGGTTTTTTGTCTCTTCTACTAATTTGACCTGGCCTGCATTTAAAACCTCAAGCAGTTCAGGCCTATGGTAAAGTGATATTTCAAAATTTTTTAAATCATCATTAACAAGAGGTCCTCGTAAGTATCTTACTTTCAATGTATTGTTTGATTCTTTGCTTAAAATGACGGCAAGTTCATAAGGAATTATTTCGCTAATTGTATCAAGTACAATTTCCATAGTTCTTTGAGGAGTTAAATAAATCAAATCAGAGTGCATTAATTTTTGATCTTCCATTTTACACCTAAATTTAGTTAACAACGAAATTTCGTAATTAAATATTACGAAATATAGTTTTAAATGTAAAAGTCAATAAAAAAATTTTGTTTTTTGGCCAATTTTTGATAAAAATTTTGTGGCATAAAGCTTGGAATAATAGAGGAAACAATTAAGGAGAATAATTATGAAAACAATATTAAGCAGTGTTTCAAAAACAAGAATTGCGGAAATGCTTAAGCCTATTCTGGCAGACCAATATGTTCTTTATACAAAAGCAAGAAATTATCACTGGAATGTAAGAGGAAGTTTATTTTTAACACTTCACCAAAAGTTCGAAGAATTATATAATGAATTAGCTGATGACATTGATGAAACAGCAGAAAGAATTAGAGCTTATGGATTATATGCACCAGGTTCTATGAGTGAATTTTTAAAATTATCTGAATTAAAAGAAGAAACAGAAGGAACATATCCTAATCAGTTTGAGATGGTAAAAAAATTAGCAGATGATTATGATTCACTTGCTGAAAGAATTAGAGAAACCGGTGAAGAAATTCAATCTGAATTTGGAGATGAAGTAACTGCTGGCAAATTATACAGTGTTGCTGAACGATATGAAAAACATGTATGGTTATTAAAATCAATCTTAGAGAAGGAGGAAAGCCAATGATTTGTGATTGCAGCTATGGTCGTAAATTATTTTTAAAAAGTATTTATAAATTTTTTAATGTTATATTTACAAAAGTTTCTTCTTCATTCTTTTCTGAAAGACAAATTTCACAATTAGCAAAAAAATAATCATTAAAAATCAAAAGGAGAAAATATGGAAGAAGTAAAAAGAGGAATTCCATTGCTCGGTGAAAAGATGCCAAGTTTGGAAGTTCAAACTACACACGGATTGAAAAAAATCCCGGAGGATTATGCAGGAAAATGGATTGTATTATTCAGCCATCCTGCGGATTTTACTCCAGTATGCACAACTGAGTTTGTTGCATTTGCAAAAAGAAATGATAAGTTCAAAGAACTAAATGCAGAATTAATTGGACTTTCAATTGACCAGGTATTTTCTCATATCAAATGGGTTGAATGGATAAAAGAAAAAATTGGTGTCGAAATTCCTTTCCCGATTATAGCCGATGATATGGGAAATGTTTCGAAAGCACTCGGAATGGTTCATCCAGGAAAAGGAACAAACACAGTTCGTGCTGTATTCATAATCGATCCAAAAGGAATTATCAGATTAATGGTTTATTATCCACAAGAAGTAGGTAGACAGATTGATGAAATCCTGCGTGCATTAAGAGCTCTACAGATTTCTGATATTAATAAAGTTGCTATGCCAGAAAATTGGCCTAATAACGAATTGATTCATGATAAAGTAATAATTCCTCCACCTAAAGATATTGTTGAAGCTGAAAAAAGAAAGAAAGTTGCTGAAGGATACGATTGGTGGTTTACATATAAGTCATTGTAATTTATAAAGAGGCTGACTAAAAAGTAAGATTATTGACCGCTGATGACTAAGATTTGAACAGATTTACACGGATTTAAAATTCAAAAATTACTTTTTTAGTCAGTCTCTTAGTTATCAAATAATTAATAAGCAAATTTAACTTAATTCTTCTTAATTAAGCTTATTTATCGTGATGTATATTACTATGTCCTATACTTTTTTTTACTGTTGGTTCATTTAATTGTAAAAGTCCACCCTGCAAAAATTTATCAATTGCTTCCTGAACCGACATTTTTCTTGCAAGAAATACTTTGCTCTTTTCTGTATTAATTACTTCAAATGCGTGGGGACCAATATTGCCAACAATAAAAGTCTCGATGCCTTTTTTAGTAAGTTCGTTAAGATTCTCATGATGATGTCTTCCTTTTATATTTTCTATTGCTTCAAAAGATTTTGTTTCAGTGTTATAAACAATGTAATAATTTGCATGCCCGAATCTTTTAGCAACAGGAGAAGTTAAATTATTTGAGTCAGCTCCAATTAGTATTAACATAAAACCACCTTTTATTTTGTTTATAATTCTTTTGCAATAAAATATCCACTTTGAATTGCGGAAACTGCATCACCTATATTATTTGCATCACCAACTGTATAAATTGGAATTTTCCCCTCAAGTTTTTCAATTAGTTTTTTATCTGGCAGCATTCCAGCTGCAATAACATAAAAATCAATATTTTTTAGCATAATTTCTTTCTCAGTTCCACTTGTCTGAACAAAATAAAGTTTGTCATTTTCAATCTTTGTTACTTTTGAATTTGTGAAAATCTGGACATTTGCTTCCTTAAGTTTCATCAAGTTTAATTTTCGAGTAACCATTTCCATATCTCGTGCAATATCTTCGCGCATTTCTATAATTGTTACTTTGTTGTGATAATCAATCAAAGTGCTTGCAATTTCAACTCCAATTAATCCTCCACCAATTATTACTACATTTTTATTTCGAGGGATATTAAATTCATATAGAATTTCAGCCCAGTGATAATCTTTTAATCCATCAATTTGTGGAATGAATGGTTGAGAACCAGTTGCAATAATCACTCCATCATACTTGTCAATTAAATCATCTTCGGTTGCTTCTTTATAAATAACTTCAATGTCAGCATCATTAATTTCATCAACAAAATAATCAATTTGCTTTTGCAAAGATTGTTTTTGTGATGGAAGTGGTGCGAAATTAAATTGTCCTCCAAGTTTATCTTTCTCAAATAATGTAACTTTATGGCCACGTAGTTTCAAAGCTAAGGCAGTTTGCATTCCAGCTAATCCACCGCCAACTACTGCATAATTTTTCTTTTGATTTGCAGGTGTAATTTCTTCAAGCTCTCTACCAACAAGCGGATTGATTTCGCACTGAAGTCCTTTTCCAATTTTTATTCTTCCTAAACAGCCGGTTAAACAAGAACTGCACGGACGAATTCTTCCTTCTACTTGTTTTAAATATTTCCCAACAAAATCTGGGTCTGCAATTAGTGCTCTGCCTATTGCAATAAAATCTGCAGCATTATTTGAAAGAATTTCATCAATATCTTGTGGTTCATTAATTTGTCCGACTGTAATAATTGGGAGCGAAACATGTTCTTTAATCTTTTTTGATAATGCCCATGTTTTCTTTTTTGGTATGAAATGATGTTGATAATACCATGCAGGGCTCATACATACATCACCACTTGTTATGTGTAAAGCTGCAATATCTTCCTGTTCAAGAATTTTTGCAATTTGAATTGTGTCATTAATCGTTAATCCGCCTTCATACTTTTCATCGCTGCTTAATCTTACAATTACAGGTAATCTTACAGAGGATTTTATACCTCTTAAAATTTCTAATCCAAAACGCAAACGATTTTCAAAGCTCCCACCGTACTCATCATTTCTTTTATTTGTGATTGGAGAAATGAATTGAGCAATTAAGTAACCAAGTCCAAATTGAAGTTCAATAAAATCATAGCCTGCTTTTTCTGCACGAATAGCTGCATCAATATATTGTTGTTGAACAATTTTAATTTCATCGAGAGAAAGAGCTTTTGGTTTTTGTCCACCATTCGGGCATTCTATATCTGATGCCGATAAATAAACATTGCCGGGCAATTTTGGATTAGCCATTCTGCCAGGATGATTAATATGAGCAACAGCTTTTGCGCCATTACGATGAACTGTTTCAACTAATTTTTTATGACCATCAATTTTGTTGTCCTCTTCAATTCCTATTTGAGTGGGAAGTTCTCGAACTTTCTTATCAATAAAAAATGGTTCAAAAATTATTGCTGCAATGTGTCTGGAACGTCTTTCCCAGAAAGCAATGTGGCGTTCGGAAATATTACCTTCAGAATCCCCATAACCAGTTTTAACTGGCGACATAAAAAAATTATTTCTCAATTCAATGTTTTTTATTTCCATAGTTAACTCACTTAGTTAAAACAATAATGTGACTTGTTAATGGTTCGTTCTTAATTTCTTTGATGATTTTTAATGAAGACTTTTCAGCTAAATATTTCAAGCCACCATTTTGAACATAGTTTTTATAATTTCTGAAATGCTCTTTTCCTGCAGCAAATTCAACTACTTCATTTAATATACTCCAAAATCCAGCTAATCTGGGGACAAGATAATCACCAATGATTATTTTATTTGCAATCACTGATAAATCATTGATTAACTTTAATCTTTCATCTTCGTTAACTTCATGTATAACATAAGTCACTACTGCATAATCAAAGTGAAAATTTTTTGAGATTATTTCTGAAATGTTTGTATGCAAAAAAGAAATTTTATCAACTGGAATTTTTTTAAGATTTCTGTTTGCTTTCTCTATATTTTTTGATGATAAATCAATTCCAAGAATAAACTTACATTTGTCTGCAACTGAGAAAGAGAATCTTCCTGTTCCACATCCAACATCAATAATTGAAGAATTTGGTTCTATAAGATTTTTTATTTGAGAAAATAATCTATCCTGGTTTGGGGCAATAAAAATATCATAAAACCAGCCGTCGTACCAGTGAGTTTTGTTAATCATCTTATATTAAAATTATTTTGTCAATTAAATGAAGTGGAATTATAAAAGATTCCATTGAGAAATGTAATTTATATAGTCTGAATGAATGAAAATTATATTAAAATGTTGCAAGAAGAAAAGTTATTATATGTTCAAGAATTGCTTCAACTACAGAAATGATTTCTTATTAATAAAAGTTCTGTGACAGAGTTTTTTATTCTCGTAATATCAAAATAGCTCCAATAAGAATGAAAATAACTGCAATTGTCTTCTTGAGCAAATTTGAGTCCTTAAAAATCTTTCCCCCGATTATTGTAGCCCATAAGACAGAAGTTCGTTTGACTGCAAGGGCTAAAGCAACAGATGCAAGTTTTACCGAAACTACTTGAGTGAATCGATAACCAATTGTAAGAAATGATATTAAAATTATCCAACCCAAATCTTTCTTTTGAAATATAGCTAAAGTATTTTCATATATATTTTCATTTTTGTAAAAAAGAAACACAACATAAACTATGGTAAAAAGTATTGCAAAGAATAAATGCTGAATTGCTGTTAAAGAAATTGGTGAAAGATTCAATTTAACAAGAAGTAATTTATCGAGTATCGATGAAGCTGTAAAAAGAAGCAATGCAAGTAAGATATAATGATGATACTTTGATTTTAAGAATACAACGAATGGGGATAAAATTTCTTTTAGATTTTTACTTTCAAGAATGTATGTACCAACAATTAATGAAATTAAACCTAACACTTCCGTAGTTTTTAATGATTCTCCAAGAATAAAAAATGCAAAAACGGCAACAAAGCCAGGTGTTAATGCAAGCAACGGCAATGCATTGCTTATTTGAAGATTTTTTAATGCAGTCATAACACACAAAAATGCTGCAACTCCAATTATTGATTTTAAAAAAAGAATGGTGATATTAAATGTGTTGATTGTACTAAAGTCGATCAAAAAGAATAATGGGATTGAAAGAAGAAAGTTGATAATCGAAAGCAGAAAAGAAAATTCCAGTGCATCTCTATTATAAAGAACTTTCTTTTGTGTTATTGCTGCAAATGCTGAAAGCAAAGAAGAAAGCAGGGCAATAGAAAACCAGAGCATATAATAATTTTTGATTAGTTAAAAATAATATGTTGTTAATATAAGATTAAAAATCAGCTATTAAATTTATAAAGAAATTTCTTCCTGGTTCTATTGTTATGCTTCCTCTTGTTGTTGATAAATGATTGCGATAATTCTTGTTAAAAATATTTTCTACACCAGCATATACGCGCAATTTTAAAGATGAAAATTTTAGAGTATATGTATTTAATGATAAATTAAATACAGCATAACCAGGCGTTGTCATTTCATTAGCTGCAACTTTATTTTGTGCTGTAAAAATTGTTGAAGAAAAATCAGCTTGAAGTTTTTCAAATAAATCAATTTTGATCCCGATAATTCCATTCAATGGTGGAATTGCTGGCAAATTTGAGTTAGCAGTAATATCATCTCCTTTAACATAAGATGCAGTTGCATATAAAATATGATTGTGATAAAAATTATAATCTGCATTAAAATCAAATCCATAAATTCGTGCTTCGCCGATGTTTGTTTTTATGAAAGCATTTCTCCCTTCAAATTTTCCAGGCATTTCTGAAACAAGATTGTTAAAATAATTGAAGAAAATGCTTGAAGTAATTTTCAAGTGAGACGAATAATAACGTAATCCAAAATCAATTGATTTTCCTTTTTCAGATTTAAGATTTGGATTGCCAACACGCACATAACTACCCTGATCTATGTATTGAAATCTTTCTTCGAGTGAAGGTGAACGAAAAGATAAACCAAGACTTAATGTAAAGTCGAGATTCATATTTGTTGAATATTTTAATCCAACATTTCCACTATAAGAATCATCATTTGCATCAGTTTTATTCCAGATTATTTTTTGACCCGAAGGGGAATAATTAATTACACCGTTTGTAATTTCATAAACTGGATTTAAAGTTTGTTCACCACTAATATTAATTTTGTCATAACGAGCTCCTATTGAAAGAGATAATTTGTTTTTAATCAATTCTGCATCATCCTGAACAAAGATTCCAAAACTTTTGTACTTTGAATCGGGCAAAGGTTTTTCTCCAATAATTTTGTTAGTGGTGTTTACAACATTACCCTGTGCATTTAGGACTTCTATCAGTTGATATTTTTCACGATGACCTTTGTAACTTCTATCCCAGTAATCTATACCGAGAATAAGATTATTATTTTTTGTTAATAAAAGATTTCCCTGAATTTGAGCATTATTATTTTTATGGTCAGCTCCGGGAGTGATTTTAAGAACACTAACTCTTCTTGCAGGTGTTGTTTCACTTGCTGGAATATTCTGAACGGTATGAGGTATATTTTCAACGTTTCGTTTTATGTATTGATACGAATATTTTGCCGAAAGTTTGTAAAGGATCTTAGAAATATTTTGTATTTCATAACCAACTGAAATTAATTCTCTTTTCTCATCGGGATAACGGACATCTGCATTGCTCGGGAACACTGATGCCCCTGGAATACCAACATCTTTTGCTTTGAATAATTGGTAAACGATTTTAAGAGTGTGATTATCAAACGGCAAAACATTCAAAGCACCTGAAAAACTATAATCTTCAAATTGACTGTTCTTTAATTCTCCAATGGGAGTTTGAACATTTTGAGCTTTTCTGTAAGAACCGGAAAATTTTGAAGACCAAAATGAACTGCCGCTATAAAGTGATGCAGATAAAACAGATAAATTGTTGACCGAGTTATAGCCAGTCGAAATATTACCGTTAATAGAAAATTTATTATAAAACTGAGGAGCTTTTGTAATAATATTTACAATACCGCCTGTAGCACCAGAACCGTAAATAGAAGAAGATGCTCCTTTAATGACTTCAATTCGATCGATATCATTTAAATCAATCAATGATAATCTTGCAGCAATATCGGTTGATGTAACAATTCTATTTCCATCAATAAGAGTAACAACATTTTCGCGGTTGAGTCCGCGAATGCTCACTTCGGTTCCCCAGATGCCATCGCGTATAAGTGAAATTCCAGGTTTTTCTTTTAGAATATCCGATAGAGATTGAAATGGTTTGTTTTGAATTTCTTCTTTTCCAATTAGCAATTCAGAGTAAGGAGAATTGCGAAGATATTTGTCGGTTCTATTGGTGCTTACAATTACTTCATCGAGTTCAATTGGTGATGGTTCTAAAATGAAATCTTTCGTAATAGAAGCGGAATCAATCTTAATATTTACTGTAATAGGTTTATAACCGAGCCTGGAAATTTTTATAGTATAATATCCTTTCGGTATTTCTTTAATTGTGTAGCTGCCATCATTGTTTGTATATGCCATGTAATTGTAATTAATAAAAACTATAGCCCCCTGAATGGGGTTCCCGTTTTTGGAATCTGTTACCTTTCCTTTAAGGATTAATGTTTGTCCCGTTGTATTGATTATTATTAATAATGAGAACAGCAAGAAAAATTTAATCTTCATAGTATCACCTTGAAATGAATTTCATTCTTAATTTATTTTTTTAATTAATAATTTACTAAACTCAGAATTAATTCATTGTTAATCATCTTAGAAATTTTGAGGTCCATAATAACACATTTCTGCTCTGCTGTAGCATAAATTTGTTCCCCAACTTTTATTTGAGCATTCAAAGTTATAACTCCATGCTTAAGATTATCAAATTTCATTATACCCGTTGGTGAATCAAATAATTTTAGTTGCTTTTTATAATTTATAAATGTTGAAATAACAACTGGATAGAAACCATTTTCGAACACTCTCTTAGAATCACATATACTCGAAAAAAGTTTTGTTCTCAAATCCTCAAGCCAGCGGATATAAACAGTATTGTTAACATGACATGCAATTTTTATATCATAAGTATTTATCGACAAGGGGATTTCAATTAAAAGAGACTTAATTTTATCTAATTGCGATTCTTTATCGTTTTGCATTTCTTTTCCCCCATGCAGTAAATCCTTTATTTTATTTTGTGTTAATTATTTTTATTCCACAATAATTCCTGATTAAAACACTTTCTAAGTTTGTTAATGATATTTTTCCTCTTGTGTGTGGTTTGTTGTATTTAATTTTATATAGTTTATCCATCACATCAAAGTCTTTAGAATTAAAATCGGCAATCAATAATTTTCCATTGGGAGAATGAATGCGAATAATTTCATTTAAACATAAGAACGGATTATTAAGCTCGTGAAATGTATTGATACATATAATATTTTTAACAGAGTTATCCTTGAAAGGAATTTTTTCAAGATTAAATTTGATATAGTTTACTTTATTGAGATACTCTTTTGTAATTCTGTTTTCGCTTTCATATTTGAAATCATAATTATAATCACCAGTAATAACATTGTATCCCATTCTTGATAATTTAGATGCTGCTCTGCCTGTTCCTGTAGCAATATCAAGCACAAAATATTCGGCTGAAAATTTTGTTGCATTAATCAACTCAAAATATTCTTCCATTAAATCATAGCCCCACTCACTTAGAATAAAATCATTTTCATTTTTTGGAATAGATTTATAATTAATCATCAATACCCCAATAAGTATATTATCAGTCCAATTGTTAATCCAAAGAATAGATTAAAAGTTTTTATAAGCAAAGAATCTTTGACTGAGTAAGATAGCATAGGCAGCATACCGTGACCATCTTGAACAATCGAACTGGTGAATAGAACTGAGAAGGGAATTAATCCTTTTGCAAAAAGCATTACAAAAATTAAATGGGGACCGGATTCTGGAATAATTCCTATTAGTGCACTAAGCAGCAAAATCCAAATAGTATATTCAGCAGTAATGTTTTTGAGGTCTACAAAGCTCATTGCATATTCTATGATTAACAATGCACCGAAGGTCCAAAGAAATACTTTTATGAGATGTCCTTTAATAATGTGTGACCAGATATGGTCCTTAAAATAATGTTTGTAACCTTTTTTTTCCGGATGATATTGTTTGAACTCACAATCAGTACAAGTTTTTATGTTGAATTTTTGTATGAGGTAATCGGTTAAATACCCGGCAATAATTCCAAGCAGAAAAAGAATTGCAAACATAATCAGTGCTGTTTTGGGAAACATAGCAAGCATAATAAATTGTTCATCACCTGCAGTTGAAATCATTAATCCAGTCAATGCACCGAAACTAATCATTCCATGAATATAAAGAGAAACACCAGCAAAAGAACCAAGACAACCTGGCGCAGCGCCAAGCAGAGAAGCAACAATATACTGTTTCCACTTTTTGCCGCTTTTGAGTATTAATTCTAATCTACCTTTTGTTTTAACATTTATATAATCAACAGCAACCATCATAATTAGAACAAAGAGTGTAATTCTAAATGATTCATTAAAAACATGAAATAAAATTTCCATTGGAATTACTCTTATTAATATTACTAAACCTATTAGATTCAAAAATTTAATTAAGGTAACAAAATTGCTGCAGCAACAACAGTTGTCCATAAACCATTTTTATCACCTTCGGCAGTTTGAGTAATGTTAAATGTTTTTACAATTTTACCGGACATCTTAAAAACTTGTTCACGCTCATTCCAATTGGTTTCAGAGTCGAATTCTACTCCAAGTGTTGTGGCAAGCATTTGAGCAGCTAAATCTTCTGCATAATCGCCGGCAATTTTTTCCTTTACGCCAAATGAATGATATTCAGATAGATAACCATAGTGATGGCCATCTGCAGGGATTGCCACACCAATTGATGCTGCTATTAATCGATTTGGTTCGTTTGTAGAGTTTCTTGCCATAACTGTAAAGGTAATTTGTCCGGCTTTTATTTCTTTTAGCCCCTGTTGTTTAGAAATTATCTTGCAACCTGGAGGATAAATGCTGCTGACATTTATCAAATTACATTTCTCAATCCCGGCTTTTCTAAGAGCTAATTCAAAAGAGCTAAGATAATCTTTGTGTCTACCGACACCTTTTGTAAAAAATATTTTTGTTGGAACGTACATTTTTACTCCTCTTTATTTTGACAGGTAACTGGTAACTGCTTCCTTAACTTTTATCGTTCCTTTAATCCGTCAACGATTTTAATGCCTGCTCTTTTAAGAACTTCCTCAGCTCTATCACCAACATGTCCAGTGAGCAAGACTTCAACACCTTTACTTATTATTAATTCTGCTGCTTTAGGACCAGCTCCGCTTTGCATTTGCTCACCTAAATTTGATATTGCTTCAAACTTCATAGTTTTGGGGTCAATAATTAAAAAATATTGGCAGCGTCCAAACTGTTCACTTAAAAGCGCATCCATAGAGCCGCCTGTTGATGTAACTGCAATTTTTGCAGTTTTATGGGATTTTGTTTCATTTAACTTAATTACTCCTGTTAGTTAATTGATATTTCAATTTGTAATTCGAGCTGCTGCCAAATTGTTTTAATCTCTTTGCGAATTCTTTCATTAGTATCTACAGCATTTTCTTTATTAATAAGAGCGTTTACAAATTCAATATCAAAAGGAATTGACCCGATAATAGGTATATTTTCACTATTGGCGTATTTAATTATTTGTGAAGTTATGTTTTCATTTAAATCATATTTGTTTATTATGATTCCTGCATGGATTTTAAATGCAGTTAAAAGCTGGACAAACCGCTTCAGATCATGAATCACTGATACAGTCGGTTCAGTAACAATAACGGCATAATCTGCTGAAGCAATACTTGCATTTACAGGACATCCAACTCCAAGCGGTCCATCAACAATAATCCATTCAATTTCAGATGAAATATTTTTAAGTGCTTTTCGTTTTATTTCACTTACAAGTTTGCCGGAATTTCCTTCGCCTGGTAAAAGTTTTGCATAATAAAATTTGGATTTATCCGGCAATTCGCATTCAAAGTAGTATCCTGATTTTTTAGTATTGAATTCGATAGCTCCCTAAGGGCAAATTCTAAAACATAAACCACACCCTTCGCAACTTAACTGATTGATAGTATAATTATTAATTGCATCGAAACGGCATATGGTCTCACATAATCCGCATTCCTCACATTTGCTTCTGTCAATTGATGCTTTTTTGCCACCGTAAAATTCATAACTGTGTATTATTTCTGGCTTAAAAATTAAATAAAGATTTGCGGCGTCTACATCGCAATCGATAATTGCTTTTTTGTCTATTAAACTTGCCAATGCAGCTGACAATGTTGTCTTACCAGTTCCGCCTTTACCTGATGCAATAGATATTATCAAATCAAATTCCTGCTTTTAATTTCGATGATGTTCGTGTCTATGTCCGTGAGAACATGCTTCATAACCATTAAGTTTTCCTTGAATAAAAAGATTTAATGCTTCTTCATATAGTAATCCAGGAGCTGTAATGACATTGATACCATAATCAAGAAAATGTGAAACTGCTTTTTGTCCCATTCCGCCTGTGATTATTGTATTTACATTGAACTGTTTGACATAAGCAGGCAGCTGGCAAGCTCCGCCGTGTTCTCCCGCAAGCGGATTAAAGTATGTTTCAGTTTTCAATACTTTTTTTTGTTCGTCAAGTTCACATACATTGAATTTTGTACATCTGCCAAAATGTTCGGCTACTCTTTCTACATTACCAATTTCTTCGATTGCAATTGCTAGTCGATGATTCATATTATCTCCTTTTTTTGTATTACTGAGAATTAATATTTAAAAATTATTATTCCATCTCCATCCTTTTCTCATGTGTCTTTTTCTTCCAAAATTCATCATAGTTTTTTGTTCAACTATCATTAGTTTATTTTCCATAAAATCCTTTACGGCTTCTATGACTTGTTTTTTAGAACAGGAAAAAACTTTAATATTAGCAGAAATTAAAAGGCGAAGAGGGTTTAATCCAATGTCAATTGTAATTACAGCATCAACATTTTTTTCAATGATTAATTGAGAAGTTTGAATTCCGGCTCCACCAAATAAATTAGCATAAGGGTTGCGGAGAGATTCGAAAGTATTTTTCTCTGTTTCATAAAAAATTAAGAAAGGAGTTCTTCCTAATTTCTCCGCAACCAACGAAGTCGGCTCCATACCTTCGGAAGTAATTGCAATTAACATAGATGCACTTTATTTAGTTTTCGAATTCTCTTCAGCGAGATCTACCTAAACCTCTGCGACCGCCAAAGCAATATCCTCTTCCGCCGCCGCGTGGTCTTCCGCCACGACCAACTCCATAGATAACCTCTTTATTTTCTGCAGATTGTTCCGAAGTTTTTTCTGTTTGAGTTGTTTGAATATCGCGGCAGAAACCTCTTCTTCTGCCTGTTAAAGGATCTTGTCCTAATGGATCTGTTCTATCGAAGCCTGGCATATTGACCTCCTATAATAATTATTTCAATGCATTACAAGATTAAAGCCAATTATAAAATTAATTTTTTAATCTATTTTTTATGGTTTTAGTTATATAATTATTGCATCCTTGCAAGTATATATTGCATTGTATTTCATTAATGCAATAGTTTGTATAGATTTGCAATAATTAATTGGAGTTTATAGAAATGAAAGAAGTTCAGCAAATAATAGATAATAACAAGGAAGCGTTTATAATTCCAGATGGAATTGCTGTTATCGGAAAAGATTTGAAAGTTATTGTTTTTAACGAAGCTGCTTCAAGGATTAGCGGTTATGAAGAAGATGAAATTATTGGAATAGATTGCAAAATTATGTTTCGTGAATGTCTAGGTGATATGAACTATATTATCGAATCCTTAAATGATAACCGCACTTTTACAAATCTTGCGATAAACATCACAGATAAAAAAGGAAATATAAAAAATGTCCTTGCCTCGATTACACCAATTAAGAGAAATGAAAATGTTTTAAGTGTAGTCTTCGTTTTTAGAGATACTAAAGAGATGCTTACGCTGGCAGAAGAGATTCAACAAAAAACTTTAGAGTTGATAGATCAGAAAAACAAGCTTGATGCTATTTTTAATAGTAGTATTGAAGGCACATTTACGATTGATAATGATTGGAATGTAACTTCTTTTAACAAATCAGCAGAAAAAATTACAGGCTACAAAATTTCAGAAGCAATAGGAAAAAAATGCTGGGAGATATTTAATTCGTCGTTGTGCAGAAATGGTTGTCATATGGAACAGACTCTTAAAAAAGGGAAAGCTATGATAGGTAATGAATTAGAAATATTGCATAAAAGTGGCAGGAAAATTCCTATAAGAGTTAATTCCAATATTTTAATTAATAACAAGAATGAAAAAATAGGCGCAGTTGAAACTTTTATGGATATATCAGAAATAAAAAATTTGTCTGCACATTTAAGTGAGTTTTTTAAGTATGAAAACATTGTCGGCAGAAATAAAGAAATTAAACAAATTATTTCTGTGCTTGAAAGCGTAGCACAAACAGATAGTTCAGTTTTAATTACAGGCGAAAGCGGGACTGGAAAAGAATTAGCCGCACGTGCAATTCATTTAAATAGTTCAAGAAAAACAGGTCCTTTCATAGCAGTTAATTGCAGTGCGTTTGTAGAATCACTTATTGAAAGTGAATTATTTGGACACGAGAAAGGCGCATTTACCGGTGCTATAAAAACTAAAATTGGAAAGTTTGAACTTGCTCAAGGAGGCACTTTATTTCTTGATGAAATTGGAGATTTATCTATTGCTGTTCAAACTAAATTGCTTAGAGTTTTAGAAACAAAAGAGTTTGAAAGAGTAGGTGGAAATAAAACTATTAAAATGGATGCAAGAATAATTGCGGCTACCAATAAAAACCTTTTAGAAGAAATTGCTGCTAAAAGATTTCGTGAAGATTTATTCTATAGAATAAATGTTATTCATATTCATCTTCCTCCATTAAGAGAAAGGATGGATGACTTGCCATTGTTAATAAATCATTTTATTGAAAAATTCAATGCGAAATTCAATAAAAACGTCAAACAATTTTCTTCAGCTGCATATGAACTTCTTATGGAATATAGTTGGCCTGGCAATATAAGGGAATTAGAAAATGTTATTGAACATTGCTTTGTTCTTTGCACCAATGATATAATTGATATTGACTGCTTGCCTAAAAGATTAAGAAATGTTCAAATCAAAAATAATTTTACAAATGATACAAATATTCGGAATAGTATTGAAGAAACTGAAAAAGAGTTAATTATTTCTACTTTGAAAAAGAATATGTGGAATCGAACTAAGACTGCCAAGGAATTGAATATTAATCCTTCAACACTCTGGAGAAAAATGAAAAAGTATGGAATTTTAAACTCCAATGGCTTATTCGACTCAAAGGGCGAACTATTCGACTTATAAGTTCAATTACTCCTTATAAATCTTTAGATTTTTTTGAAATTCTTATGAAAAACTTAGTTTTTACAATTGGCATAGTTTTTAATACTTATGTTGCGAACTAATGATTACTAACAAACAACATAAGGAGTAATAAAATGAAAAAGTTAATAGTTTTCTTCGCAGCTACACTTTTATTGAGTTATATCAGTGTAAGTGCACAAACTCAAGACCAATCAAAACCAAATCCTCCGGCACAGCATGGTAAAAACTTTATTGATAACAATGGTGACGGTTACAATGATAATGCACCAGACCATGATGGGGATGGAATTCCAAACGGTTTAGACCCTGATTATACAGGACCAAAATTACAAAGAAATAAATTTGTAGACCTTGATGGCGATGGAATTAATGATAATGCTAAAAAAGGAAGGTTAAATAATAAAGGCGGAAAAGGTGGATATGGTTCGGGTAAAGGAATGAAAAACAATGTAAATCAGGGTACACAAACTGGAACACAAACAGAAACTCAGACTGGAACTCAGACCAAAGCAGGACGAGGTTACAGAGGCGGTAAATAAAATTATTGGGACTCTTCGGAGTCCCTTTTTTAATAATGTTACAGAAATAGCGAGTCCTATATGCCATCCAGAAAAATAATTTTTACATTAATCATAATTTTATTTTTGTCAATTAATGAGTACGCACAATTATCTTCCAGTATAACAACAGAATATGAATATAATGATAATCCATTCAGAACAAAGTATGCATTAAAAACATCTATTTTTTTATTGAATTATGAACTTGCATATGACTTTGATATAATGGCAATTAATTACTCAGGGAACTATATTTCTTTTGGCTCTGATGCTGCAAGAAATTTTTATGTTCATCAATTATCAGTTTTAAAAAGTTTTGAAAAGTCTTATTTAGGAGCTTATATAGAACAACGATTTGGGAAAGATATTTATAACTATTTTGATTATACAAATGCATTCATGTTTTATTCCTATAACACAAATTTCAAAGATTTTTATATTAGACTTTCATCTAATTTAAGCATTGCAAATTATCCCAATATTAATATCCTTAATAATTTGAAATACTCTGCAAATGTTTTTTTGAATTATGGTTTTGAAAGCGGGACAACATTAATTATCGGGAGTAGTTTTAATTATAAAAAATATTTAAATCCAACTCAGTCAGGTTCTTATTCTTACTTTGATGAACATAATCAATTAATAACCGAGTCGTATCTTGATAAAAATATTTCTTATGTAACACAATTCTTAAATTATTTTAGAGTTGCACAATCAATTACTCCCAAAACAGGAATTGCATTACAATTTACAAACAGAAGCATTTTGAACAGTGGTTTTAATAGTTATGTAAAAGATGTCAATATGATTTATGGTGATGAATCTGAAATTTTTGATGACCCGGTTAATTATGAAGGTAATAGTGTACTTGCAGAACTTACAAAAATCTTTTCAAATGATTTTACAATAAAAACAGGTTTTTATTATAATAGAAAATTTTATCCTTCTCAGGGCATTTATGATGAAGAATTAGAATATCATAATAACTATATGCGAAATGATAAGCAGAAAATTTTTAGTTTCATGATAAAAAAAGATTTTGTTCTTGGTTATGCAGAAAATATGAATTTGTCATTATTGTTTAATTATCAATATATGGAAAACAAATCAAATAGTGATTTATTTAATTATAGAAATAATTCTATAAGCATTGGTATTCGGTTTAGCTTTTAACAAAGATTATTAGAATCCTTTTGGAATTATATGCTTCTTACTGGGCAGACAATTTTTTATTTTCCATTAACATTTAATATGGTATGCTATGGTTAAAAACTTTTTAATACAGCCGCGCATTTTAATTTCAATTTTTGTTGTTATTGTAATTGTTGTATTTACTTCAGCTTGGGTTGAGTTGAATCAAAGCAAAAAAGAAATGCTCGAACTTCTTGAAGAAGAAGGTTATTCGCTGCTTGAAACAATTTTATCATCATCAAGAAACGCTTTGATTTCCTATAATAAAATTGAAGAAGAAGTAAAAAAAAGATTATTGAATAATGCAAATACAATCAAAATTATGGAAGAAAGAGGAATGATAACTAATTCATTCCTTGAAAAATTTGCTGAAGAAAATAATATCTATCGAATCAACATATTTAATCCAGAAGGTAAAAAAATTTATTCCAGTCATAAAGATATTCATCATAAATATTTATCAGCAGATACTGTTAAAAAATATTTAAAACCAATATTTACAGGAGAGGAAGACACATTAATAATTGGAATTAAACAAGCCAGGTTTCTTGGTGGACAACGTTTTGCAATCGCAGTCTCTACAAAAGATAAAAAAGCTATAGTACTAAATATTAATGCTGAAGAATTATTCAAATTTCGTAATGAGATTGGTTTTGGTGTATTATTAAAAAATGTTACACAAAATCCACAAATTATTTATGCGGTATTACAAAATGAAGATGGTATAATAGCTGGGTCAGGTGACATGGATGTGATGAATAAAATTGAAACTGAATATCCTCTACATCAAAGAACAAATGACAATTTATATAGATGGGAAATTAAGAAATATAATACATCAGAGGTATTTGAAATTATTCATCCCTTTATATTTGAGAAAGATACTGTGGGAATTTTTCGACTTGGACTTTCTCTTGAACCAGTGAATAATATTAATGATAGAATAATTCGCAGAATTATAATAATTACTGCTTTATTATTTGTGTTCGGGTTTGTTACAATTACATTAATTTTTGTAAGCCAAAATTTTAATCTGCTTTCCCAAAAATTCAAAGTAGTAGAATCTTACTCTAAAAAAATAGTTGATAATGTTAGTGATGGAATTATAGTTGTTGATTCAAAAGATAAAATTATTTTAATAAATAAAGCTGCTAAATCAATATTAAATATTACAGATGAAAAAATTGGATTGGATGCCAAAAATATTTTTAGTGATGAAAATTGTAGTGACATCCTTAAAGGTGAAAATAAAGTTTTTGAAAAAGAATGTATTATTAATGGAACAACAAAAATATTACTATTCTCTATCAGCAGATTCGAAGATAATAATCAGAATTACAATTTAATAATTGTGTTTAGAGATTTAACCGAACAAAAGTTGAAAGAAAAACAAATATTTATTAATGAAAAAATGCTTGCAATGGGTCAATTAGCTTCGACAGTTGCACATGAAATTAGAAATCCTCTTAATACTATCGGGACTATAGCACAACAAATCGGAAAAGATTATGAAGTTAAAGAAAACCAGGAAGAATTTAAGAATTTAATTACAATAGTTTATAACGAGGTAAAAAGAATTAACGAATTAATTGAAGCATTTTTAAAATTTGCTAAACCTCAACCAGTCAGAGCAGAAGAATTTTTATTAAAAGATTTTTTTGATGAATTATTAAACCAATATAACTGGCAGTTAAAACAAAATAATGTTTCACTTGTAATTGACATGGAATATTCCGGGAAAGTTGTTCTTGATAAATCACAATTAAAGCAAGTATTTATTAACTTAATTGAAAATTCATTGGATGCAATTGAAAAAGAAGGATTAATATCAATTCATGTTTATCAGGAAAATGAAAAATTAAATATTATTTTTAAAGATAATGGGAAAGGAATTGAACCAAATAAGCTAAAAAAGATATTTGACCCATACTTTACTACAAAGAAAAAAGGCAGTGGTATTGGACTAAGCATTGTTCATAAAATTATTACAGAACATAATGGAAATATTTTTGTCCAAAGTAAACTAAATGAAGGAACAAGTTTTTATATTAAATTACCTTTAGAATATAAATGAGAATATTATGACTCAACTTAAAATATTAATCATTGATGATGAAGAACCACAGTTGCAGTCACTAAAAAACTTTTTAACCAAAAGAGATTATAAAGTCTTTACAGCAACTGATGGCGAAAAAGGTTATAACATTGCCAAAGATGAACAAATTGATATAGTTCTAACAGATTATAGTATGCAAGGATGGGATGGTTTTAAAGTATTAACGGAAATCAAGTTATTAAATCCTTCCATTGAAGTAGTAATAATGACAGCTTATGGTACAATAGAAAATGCTGTAGCTTTGATGAAAAATGGTGCATATGATTTTCTTACTAAACCTATAAATCTTGATGTTCTGGAAAGTACTTTAAATAAAATTAAAGAAAAAAAATTTCTACAAAACGAAAACAAATTATTAAAAGAACAACTTCAGGAAAAATTTAGATTTCAGGAAATTATTTCTCAAAGTGAATTGATGGAAAAAGTCTTAAACATAGCTGGCAGAGTAGCATCAACTAAGACAACTGTTTTGATAAGAGGTGAAAGTGGAACAGGGAAAGAATTAATAGCAAAAGCGATTCATTATTCAAGTCCAAGAAAAGATAAACCCTTTGTTATTGTTAATGTTGCCTCTTTGTCAGAGAATCTTTTAGAGAGCGAACTTTTTGGTCATGAAAAAGGGGCATTTACAGGAGCCATAAAAGAAAGAATTGGAAGATTTGAAGAAGCAGATGGTGGAACTTTATTTATTGATGAAGTTGGCGATATACCATTAACTGTTCAAGTAAAATTATTACGAACAATTCAATTCGGTGAATTTCAACGAGTAGGGAGTAATCAAGTAATTCATACTGATGTGAGAATAATTGCAGCAACTCATAGAAATCTTGAAGAGATGATATCAAAAGGAGAATTTAGAGAAGATTTATTTTACAGATTAAATGTTGTTGAAATAAGATTACCATCTTTAAGAGAAAGAAAAGAGGACATTCCTTTGCTAATAAATCATTTTATAAGAAAGTATGCTGCAGTAATTAATAAAAATGTTAAAGGTATCGAAAACGAAGCAATTGATTATTTGATGAAATATAACTTTCCCGGAAATGTTCGAGAACTCGAAAACATAATTGAAAGAGCAGTTGTGCTTACAAGAAATGAATTTATTACAAAAGATGACTTACCACAATTTAGAAAAATTAGTGAGCTTGACAGAAAATTAGATGCATTCAATCTTGATGATCCGTATGAAGAAAAATTAAGAACATTTGAAAAAACTATTATTAATGAAGCATTAAGCAGAACTAATGGAAATAAAAGCGCAGCTGCCCGCTTGCTGGGAATAACCGAAAGGCATCTTAGATCAAGACTCGAAAGATTAAAGTAGTTCCTGCCTCAAAATATATCTTGCAAAAATTTATTTGCTTATATGCAAAAACAAGCATATATTTGCATGCAAAAATTGGCATGTAATGTATGAATAAAATAATAGATAAATTCAAAGCACTATCTGACGAAACTCGGCTTAGAGTTATTAATCTCTTTATTAAAAGTAGTAAGAATCTTTGTGTATGCGAACTAATGGATGCTTTATCCTTGCCACAATACACAGTATCAAAAGCTCTGAATGTATTAAAGTCTGCGGGATTCTTTACAACAGAAAAAGAAGGGACATGGATTTATTACAAACTGAACAAAGATTTGGGAGAAATAAAACCTATTATAAATTTTCTTAAAAGTTACTTACACTCTGATACATTTATGAAAGATGAAGAAAGGTTACAAAAGAGACTGGCACTTCGAGAAAATAATAAATGCGTGGTCGGAATAATTTCTGAAAAAGAGTTATTGAAACTAATCAAAGAAAAGGTCGAGAAGTAGCTGTTGAATCTCTTACGTTAAAACACTTCATAAAATGATTATAAGAAAACTCAATAGAATTTTGCATGTTAAATTAAACACTATAACAATATGAACTGGAAAGAAGAATACAAATCATTTTTGTGGGTAACAGGATTTTTTCTGTTTGCTTACTTTTTACCAATCGAAACGGAAACTTTTCGAAATGCGATTATTGATGCATTTGCACTCGCAAAATGGTATGCGCAGGAACATGTGCTTTTATGTCTTGTGCCTGCATTTTTTATTGCCGGTGTAATAGCTGTTTTTATAAGTCAAGCTTCGGTTGTTAAACATTTTGGTGCAAAAGCAAAAAAATGGAAAGCATACTTAATTGCTTCTGTATCAGGAACAATTTTAGCTGTTTGCTCATGTACAGTTTTGCCATTGTTCTCGAGCATTCATAAAAGAGGAGCAGGATTAGGTCCCGCAATTGCTTTTCTTTATTCAGGTCCTGCAATAAATATTCTTGCAATTATTCTTACGGCAAGAATACTCGGACTGGAATTAGGAATTGCAAGAGTAATTGGAGCCGTTTCATTCAGTTTAATTATTGGTTTGATAATGGCTTTCATCTATCGTAAAGAAGAAAAAGAAAGAGCAGATGCACAACTTGCTTTGCCTGAAGTAGAAGAATCCCGTCCGTTGTGGCAAACATCTTTACACTTTTTTATTCTCGTTGCAATTTTGGTTTTCGTTAATTGGGGAAAACCAATAGAAACAGATGGTTTCTGGTATTTTATGTTTGCAAACAAATGGTATATAACTTCTTTGTTCGGAATTGGTTTTGCAATTTCAATGATATATATAATTGGTGTGAAGAAGTTATATGTTTTATTGGGAGTTTTGGCTGTAATCCTCTCCGCAATATTTTTCTATCATACTCCAACTGTTCCGTTTGTTATTGGAGTTGTTGCAACTACTTTAGCTTTAACTTTTACAGAAGGCGAACCAAATCAGTGGCTTGGTGAAACCTGGGGATTTACAAAGCAGATAATGCCTTTGCTTGGTGCAGGTGTTTTAGTTGCAGGATTTTTACTCGGCTCAGCTGAGGGTAATGGCGGAATAATTCCTAAGGATTGGATTTATACATTGGTTGGGGGTAATTCCTTGTTTTCAAATTTCTTTGCATCAATAACAGGGGCGTTTATGTATTTTGCAACTTTAACCGAGATACCAATTCTACAAGGATTAATAAATAATGGAATGGGTAAAGGTCCCGCGCTTGCATTATTACTCGCTGGTCCTGCTTTATCATTGCCAAATATGCTTGTAATTCGTGGTGTAATTGGAACGCAGAAAACAATTGTTTATGTTACTCTTGTTGTAATTATGGCTACAATAAGTGGACTTATTTATGGGTACCTATTTTAATCAATAAATTATTTACACAGAGAACCACAGAGTATTCACAGAGAAACTCGGAGAGTTTATGGAATATGAGGATTTAACAAGAACTATAATTGGATGTGCGATTGAAGTTCATAAAGAATTAGGTCCTGGATTATTAGAATCTGCTTATGAAGAATGTTTAGCATATGAATTAACAAAAGTTGGATTAAAAGTCGAACGACAAAAGCCAGTTCCAGTTGTATATAAAGAAATTAAACTCGAGTGTGGATATAGAATCGATATTCTTGTTGAGGATAAAGTTGTTCTGGAATTAAAAACTGTTGATGAATTTAATCCAGTCCACGAAGCACAAATATTAACTTATCTAAAATTTTCCCAAAAGAAAGTTGGACTTTTAATGAACTTTAACGTGCTTAAAATGAAAGATGGAATTAAAAGATATATTAAATAACTCTGTGGTTCTTCGTGTATTCTCAGTGGTACTCTGTGTAATAAAATCATTAACGGAGGTTAAATGAAGAAAAAAATCTTAATACTTTGCACAGGAAATTCCTGCCGAAGTCAAATGGCAGAAGGATTTTTAAAATCATTTGATTCGGAATTGGAAGTTTATTCTGCAGGAACAAAGCCAGCAGAAAAAATAAATCCAAAAGCAGTTCAGGTAATGAAAGAAGTCGGAATAGATATAAGCAATAATTACCCAAAAGATGTTGAACAATTTATTAATCAATCTTTTGACTTTGTAATAACTGTTTGTGATAATGCAAAAGAAACTTGTCCTGTATTTATCGGTAAAGTTGGAAAACAGTTGCACATTGGATTCGAAGATCCTGCAGAAGCAACAGGTACAGAAGATGAAATTCTTTCTGTATTCAGAAAAGTAAGAGATGAAATCAAAGAAGAATTCTGGAAATTTGCCCAAATATTGAAAATTGAGAGTTGAATACTGAAATTTTTTTGTTTTATAATGTTAAGTAATCAATGTTCAATATTCAATAAACAATGTTCAATGCTAAATTAAGTAATAGCTAAATAAAGGAGGAACAAAAATGCTTGATATCAAAGTTCTTGGTCCTGGTTGCATAAACTGTGAAAAACTTTACAAGCTTTGCAATGAAGTTGTATCTGAAAACAATTTGCAGGCACAAATTGAAAAAATAGTTGACCCAAATAAGTTCTTAGAATACGGAATTATGCTTACACCAGCTTTGGTTGTAAATAATAAAATTTTAGTACAAGGAAAAATTCCGACAAAATCAACACTAGCGCATTGGTTAAAAGATCTTATCTAGTTAAAATCAACTTGTGTAAAATTATTTTATCAAATTATTGAGAGATAAATATGAGCATTTCAGTTTCAAAAAAATTATCATTTTTCGACCGTTTCTTAACACTCTGGATTTTTCTTACAATGTTTCTTGGGGTTGCTGCTGGATCATTATTCCCTTACCTTGCTAAATTTTGGGACTCATTAAGTGTAGGCACTACAAATATTCCTATTGCAATCGGATTGATATTAATGATGTATCCGCCGCTTGCAAAAGTTAAATATGAAGAACTTCCAATTGTATTCAAAAATGTCAAGTTGTTAACTATCTCATTAATACAGAATTGGATTGTTGGACCGCTTGTAATGTTTTTCCTTGCGCTTATTCTTTTACCAGATAAACCTGAGATGGCAATTGGAGTAATACTTGTTGGCCTAGCAAGATGTATTGCAATGGTTTTGGTTTGGAACGATTTAGCAAAAGGTGATTCGGAATTAGCTGCTGGACTTGTTGCATTCAATGCAATCTTTCAGGTAATTTTTTATTCGATTTATGCTTACATTTTTATAACGGTTCTTCCTCCATTATTTGGAATGCAAGGAGCGTTAGTCAAAGTTTCAATTTTGGAAATTGCGGTAACTGTTTTTATTTATCTTGGAATTCCATTTATGGGGGGAGTTTTAACCCGTTTGGTTCTTGTTAAATCGAAAGGCAAAAAATGGTATAATACGAATTTTATTCCCAAGATTTCTATTCTTACACCAATTGCTTTGCTTTTTACAATCTTTGTAATGTTCTCTTTGAAGGGTGAAAAGATTGTCGAACTTCCTTTTGATGTTCTGAGAGTTGCGATACCATATACATTTTATTTTACTATTATGTTCTTTGCAACATTCTTTTTTGTTAGACAACAAGGAATTTCTTACGAGAAAACAACTACAGTTGCATTTACAGCAGGAAGCAATGATTTTGAATTAGCTATTGCTGTAGCAGTGGCTGTTTTTGGAATAAATTCTCAAGTTGCTTTTGCAACAGTAATTGGTCCATTAGTAGAAGTGCCGGTGTTGATTATGCTTGTAAATGTAGCGCTAAAATTAAAGAAAAAATATTCTGAACCATCTGAACCTGGAGTTATACCTATTCCGGTTTCAGTTGAAATTAAAAGTGAAGAGAACAAATGGAAATTGTAATTCTATCACTAATAATCTCGTGAAATAACTATGAAATGGTTAAATAATCTTGAACAAGCAAAAGAAGAATCATTAAAATCACATAAACCAATTCTTCTTCAATTTGAAATGGATGGATGTGGCGGATGTAAAAAACTTGAAGCCACAACTTATAAAGATCAAAAAGTTATTGATGAAATGAATGAGTGGTTTGTTCTGCTTAAACTTGATTTGATAAAAGACAGAGAAGTTAGAAAATTACTCGGTGCATATTGGACACCGGCAATTTATTTTCTTGATCAGAATGGAAACTCGTATTACCATTTTAATGGTTATCTGCCGGCTGATGAATTCCGGGCAATGTTAAGATTAGGAATTGCAGAAACGATTATGCCTCGCGGAAGATACGATGATATTATTAAAATCATAGATAAAGATATTGATGAGTTAAATAAAACATCTTTATATCCAAAACTTTTGGTAGTCAGAGAAACTGCTCGTTATATTAAAATAAAAGACAACTCTCAGTTGAAAAAAACATTAAAAGAAATTCAAAGTAAATATCCTTATTCAACTGAAGCCAAAATGTATTTCTGGGATGAATAACATTTTAAGATAAATCTCTTTACTTTCTTTGAGGTCCTCTGTGTAACGAAAAAAATTACACAGAGAGCCACAGAGATAAACGGAGAGTCACAAGGAAAAACAAGGAGAAAAATAAATGAAACTAAAACTTGAATTCCAATACTTCGAAGGTTGTCCGAATCATATTAAAATGTGGAATAACTTGGAATCGGCTATAAAAGGTTTGGAAAGCGAAATTGAAATTGAAAAAGTTCTTGTTGAAGATGAAGTAACTGCAATGCAGGTTAAGTTCAGAGGTTCTCCAACCTTACTGATAAACGGAGAAGATTTGCTCGGAATGCCAGCTCCATCAGAACCATCTCTGGCTTGCAGATATTATCCCAAAGGAATTCCAGCTTCAGAGGAAATAAGAAAAATCATTTTACAGAAATTAAAGGAGGTATAATTATGATTTCAATTAAAGTTCTTGGTCCGGGATGCAAAAAATGTCAAACTCTTGAAGTGAAGGTTAAAGAGATAATTGCAAAAAATAATATTGAGGCAATTGTGGAAAAGATAACTGATATTCAGGAGATGATGAATTATGGGATAATGATGACACCTGCACTAATAATAAATGAGCAGGTTAAAAGTTATGGGATTATTCCAAAAGAAGATCAGATTCTTGAATGGTTAAAAGAACATCATGGATAATCAAAGCTTATGCTGTTAATAAGATTTCTTTAAAAATAATCATAAGGATTTCTTACTAAAGTGGAGGAATAATGAAAAATGTTATTTTGTTCCTGATATTTTTTAATGCGCTTTTTAATAATGATTACACTTTTGCTCAAAAAAACGAAATAAAACCCAAGGTTACATTTATTGAACTAGGTTCAGTGAATTGTATTCCTTGTAAAATGATGCAACCCGTAATGAAAAATATTGAGAAGAAATATGGTAATCAGATAAAAGTAATTTTTTATGATGTATGGACTCAGGAACAAAGGAAATATGCAGATATTTATAAAATAAGAGTTATCCCGACCCAGATTTTTCTTGATGAAAACGGAAAAGAATTTCACCGACACGAAGGATTTTATCCTGAAGCGGAAATTGATAAACTTTTACAGAGCAAAGGATTAAAACCAAAGAAATAATCTCAGTGGCTCTCTGTGATTTCTCTGTGGAACTCTGTGTAATACTCAATTACACTACAGTCAAGCAGAGAAGACAACCAGCACTTCGGAGAAAGAGAAAAAATGATAGAAAATATATTCAACACTCTCAGTACAGCACTTTATGATAACTTTTGGATGGCAGCTTTTGCCTCTTTTGGTTGGGGCGTACTATCAATACTTCTTTCGCCTTGTCATCTTTCGAGCATTCCGCTTGTTATTGGTTATATAACTTCACAGGGAAAAATTTCTCTAAAGCGAACTTTCTATATTTCTATGATTTTTGCCATCGGAATTCTTATTACTATTGCAGCAATTGGAATAATTACTGCATCCCTTGGCCGACTAATGGGGGATGTAGGGACAATCGGAAATTACTTTGTTGCAGGAATTTTCTTTTTAGTCGGCTTATATCTCTTAGATATAATTAAATTCGATTGGAATGTCGCTGGATTTAGAAGAACAAATTCCAAAGGATTACTTGCAGCATTAATACTTGGTTTATTATTTGGGATTGCTCTTGGTCCCTGTACCTTCGCTTATATGGCACCGGTACTAGGAATTGTTTTTCAAACCGCACAGACAAATTTTGCTTCTGCTTCAGTTCTGCTTCTTGCGTTTGGGCTTGGACATTGTTCAATTATTGTTGGTGCAGGAACATTGACTAATAAAGTTCAGAAGTATCTTGACTGGTCAGAGGAATCAAAAACAATTTTGTGGATTAAAAGAATTTGTGGTGTGCTTGTTATACTCGGAGGAGTTTATTTAATCTATACTACTATTTGAAATCTCTGATTGAAATCTTCATATTCCAACAACTGCGTCATTTTCAATTTTCATATATTTGATTTAGAAATAAATATAGAATAGTGAAATGAAAACACTGCAATACCTTTTAACCTTATTGATAAGTTTAACATTATTTTTTTCTTGCAACTCAAATCAGGATGTAAAAGAGATAAATCTTCAGGATGATAAAACATCTGTTGATTCAACACAAACATCATCACAGCAAAAAATTTATGTTGCAATATCAACAATGATTTCGCCGGTCGAAACTTTCAACCTTTATAAAGATTTGATTGATTACATCTCATCTAAACTTGGTGTTCAAATAGAATTCAAACAAAGAAAAACTTATGCTGAAGTAAATGAATTACTAAGTCAGAATAAACTTGATTTTGCTTTCATCTGTACAGGAGCATATCTCGAAGCAAAGAATAAAATGCCGATTGAAATTTTAGTTGTACCGGTTGTTGAAGGGAAACCTTATTATCAGGCATATGTAATAGTCAATGAGGAAAGTAATATTAATTCCATTGATGAGCTTCAGGGCAAATCATTCGCGTTCACAGATCCGCTTTCGAATACAGGATATGATTACATTATAAATATTCTGAAAGACAGAAAAACCACACCGGAAAAATTTTTCAGCAAGACAATCTTTACTTACGCACACGATTATTCAATTCAGGCAGTAAAAAGAAAAATTGTTGATGGAGCCACCGTTGATGGATTAGTGTATGATTATTTAAAGCACTTTCAGCCGGAGAAAGTTGAGGGAATAAAAATAATTAATAAATCAAAAGAATTTGGAATTCCTCCCTTTGTTGTTCAGAAAAATTTAGATCCTAAACTTAAGTTAAAATTGAAAAACATAATGTTATCTATGCATCAAGATTTTGAAGGAAAAAAACTCCTTAATAAAATTATGATCGATAAATTCATCGAAGCAGATGATTCACTTTATAATTGAGATTCTATGAACACAATAAAATTTAAATTGCCTCTGTTCTGGAAATTCTCTATTGCGATAATTTTTATTGTGATTGTCTTTGGCTCTATAAATTCAATTCTAATTTATAATAATGTGCAGTCGGCACTTCAAACTGAAACCGAAAAACGAGCTTTATTTATTGCTAACAGTATCTCTCATCAGATTGTTTCCTCTCTATTATTTGAAGATTATGTCACACTTCAAAATGTTATTAATGGAATAAAGGAAATTGATCAGAATATTGAATACATTTTTATTGTTGATAGCAAAGGTAATGTTGTTGTTCATACATTCCCGTTAAATTTTCCCGCTCAACTTTTAGGTGCAAACAGAATAGATGAAAATCAGAAATTTAAAACTCAGCTTATCATTCTTAAAAATAAAAACGAAGAGTTGATTCTTGACATTGCAGTTCCAATTCTGGATGGTAAAATTGGTAATGTTCGAGTTGGATTAAAAGAAAGTTCAATTCAATCTGATGTTCAAAAAACAATTAATGTATTCTGGATTATGGTTGCGGTGTTTTTAACATTTGGAATTATTGGCGCACTTGTGTTTGCTAATTTTATTACGAAGCCAATTAAAACAATTCAGAATGTTGCTGATAATATTGAGCTTTCACAAATTGGTAAAGAACAATTGCCTCAAATCAGAATCAGAGAAAAATTTCTTGACAGAATTAAAATGCTTTTTCGTGCCGAAGATGAGATTGATATTCTTGCAGATCGTTTTAATCAAATGATTTTTCGTTTAGATAAAGCTTATCGTGATCTCCAGAATGCACAAAGCAACTTGATTCAGTCAGAAAAACTTGCCACCGTTGGAATTCTGACTGCAGGACTTGCACACGAAATTAATAATCCGGTTGCAGGACTTCAGAATTGTATTAGAAGAATTAAAAATGATCCCGCAAATATTGAACAGAATAAAAAGTATCTCGTTATGATGGAAAATGCAGTAGATAAGATAGAGAAGGTTGTTGGTAATCTCCTTAACTTTACAAGAAAACAGAGCGGCGACTTTATTAGTCTTTCCATCAGTGAGATTGTTGAAAACTCTTTAATCCTTGTCAGTCATCGGCTTGAAAAACTGAGAATATCTGTTACTAATAATATTCCGACAAATCTTCCAATGATTAAGGGGAATAAAAATCAACTTGAACAGGTTCTATTGAATTTGTTTATCAACAGCATTGATTCAATTGAAGAAAAGATCAGTAAACATCCGGATTCGGAAAGAAGATTAATTGTATCTGCAAATCGTGAAAGCGATTTTGTGAAAATAAAAATTGAAGACACAGGTATTGGTATTTCAGAAAATATTTTGGATAAAATTTTTGATCCGTTCTTCACAACAAAATCTCCGGGAAAAGGAACCGGATTAGGATTATTTGTTGTGTATAACATAATTGAAGCTCATCAGGGGAAAATATATATTGAAAGTAAAGAAGGAAAAGGAACGAGAGTAACTTTACATTTTCCAATTATTAATAATTAAAACTCCGTGGCTCTCTGTGCCTTCTCTGTGTGTTTCTCCGTGTAACCAAAAATAATTACACAGAGAGCCACAGAGACAACATAGAGAACCACAAAGGAAGAAAATGAAAAAACTAAATATTTGTATTGTAGAGGACGAAGAAATTTTAAGGGTATCACTCAAAGATGATTTGCTTGATGCAGGATACTCTGTAACTGATTTTGAAAATCCAGTTAAAGCTCTCGAGCATTTCAAAAAGA
Organism: Rosettibacter primus; assembly: GCF_036860675.1. Lineage (NCBI taxonomy): Bacteria > Pseudomonadati > Ignavibacteriota > Ignavibacteria > Ignavibacteriales > Melioribacteraceae > Rosettibacter > Rosettibacter primus. Next base: position 144,004 of record NZ_JAYKGK010000002.1, on the reverse strand, counting down.
AAAAATGTGATATTATTATCTCTGACATTCGTCTTCCCGAAATGAATGGACTTGAACTGCTCTCAAAGATTAAAGCAATTGACCCAAATGTATTTGTTATTATGATGACAGCATTTGGTTCGGTTGAAAGCGCAGTTGAGGCAATGAAAAAAGGTGCTTTCGATTATATCACAAAACCATTTGATAAAGATGAACTTCTTCTGATCATTGATAAAATTAAGGAGATAAAATCACTCAAGACAAAAAACTTAGAATATCAGTATTACTTTCAGGATCAGTTTAACTTTGATGCTTTCATCGGAAAAAGCAGTTATGTTGATGAATTGAAAGAAACTCTAAAGATTATTTCTCAATCAAACTCAACAGTTTTAATTACAGGCGAAACAGGAACCGGCAAAGAGCTGATTGCAAATCTTATTCACTACAACTCACCACGAAAAGATAAACCGCTTGTTAAAGTTAGCTGCGGTATTTTATCTAAAGAAGTAATTGAAAGTGAATTATTCGGACACGAAAAAGGCGCATTCACAGGTGCAGATAAACTTCGCATTGGCAGATTTGAAAAAGCTGATCAAGGGACAATTTATCTTGATGATATTGATGATGTTCCGCTTGAAGTTCAGGTTAAATTATTGCGAGTGCTTCAGGAACAGGAAATTGAAAGAGTCGGAAGCAGCGAGTCAATTAAAATTGATGTTCGAATAATCGCATCAACAAAAGCTGATTTGAGTAAACTTGTAAAGGAAGGAAAATTCAGAGAAGATTTGTTTTACAGACTTAATGTTATACCAATTCATCTTAAACCCTTGCGCGAAAGAAAAGAAGATATCGTCCCTTTGTTCAATTATTTCTTGAATCAGTTTTCTAATCAAAAGCAATATGTTGTTGATGAAACTGTTTTTGAAATTCTCAAAAATTATAATTGGCCGGGAAATGTTCGTGAATTAAAAAATTTAGCAGAAAGATTAACAATTCTTTGCTATGATTGTAAAATTACTGCAAGCAGACTTCCGCAAGAATTATTCTCAGCAGAAATGGATTACAGTCAATTGATTAGCAATCAGAATAAATCATTAAATGAAATTATTGAAGAAGTAGAAAAACAATTAATTAAAAATGCGCTGCTTAAAACAGCAAACAACAAAGCAAAGGCAGCAGAACTGCTTGGTCTGCCTCCTTCAACGCTCAAAAGTAAAATTGAAAAATATGGAATATCTTAATTCTTGGTGTACCTTTGTGGTAAAAAAATATTTAACCACAAAGTACACAAAGGTATTCACAAAGTATCACGAAGGAGTGCTCAATCAAGTTTAATTCTTAAACAGTTTCCTCGCTCTATATTTAATTCTTTCTGAACAAGTTGACCATTTAAATTCCGATAGAAGATTGTATACTTCCCTTCGCTAAGTTTTATTTTGGCTGCATAGTCAAAGACTTCTCCGCAAGAAATTATTTTATTTCCCGCTTCATCAACTACATAAAATGATGAAAACTGAGTTCTATAAATTCCATCATCATATATTTCTTTTGCCGGAGTAACAACCTCAACCACAGAAAAATTATTCTTTTCGCCATTTGAAGCTAAAGAATTATTTTGAAAGAGTGCAGCTAAACCGAAAATAACTAAAAGAACTTTCTTCATAGGATTCTCCTTTTTGCCACAAAGCTAAACAATCGATATTAAGTTATTATTAAGTAAATGTTAAATAATTATTAAGAAACGAAATCTCGTCGAATGCGACAAGTTTTAGTCCAGCTTTTTAAATCACTTTTCATTAAGTCTTTGATTATTAGCGAATTTTGGGTATTCGGTTTCCGGCATTTTCATTGCAACATACTAACAACAATTTAATGGAGAAAAATATGTTTGGTAATTTCGGTGTAACGGAAATTTTAATAATAGTAGCAGTTATTACTCTGCTGTTTGGTGCTAAAAGAATTCCCGAAATAGCAAAAGGAATTGGCAAAGGAATTCACGATTTCAAAAAAGAAATTAAATCAGTTGAAGAAATAACTAAATAATATTACTTGAGAAGGAGAGAAAAATGAAAAAAAATCTTTTTGTTTTACTGCTTGTTTTAACATCAATTAAGCTTTTGTTTGCTCAGGAAGTAACAAACAAAGGAAGAATTTCCGGTTATATGTTCGGCGATTATTTTTATAACGCAGCAAGAGATACTGGAATTGCATCTCTTAGTAATGCGGTTAATAACGGAAAGAAAGATTTAAACGGAATTCAGTTAAGACGAATTTATTTTACTTATGATTATGATATTTCAGAATCATTCACAACAAAATTTCGTTTAGAAGCTGATCAAGTTTCAAATACCAACGATGGTAAAATAGGGGTGTTCGTTAAAGATGCTTATTTACAATGGAAAAATATCTTTAAAGGAAGTGATTTTATTTTTGGTATTCAACCAACTCCAGCTTTTGAAGTTTCTGAAGGAATTTGGGGAAACAGATTTCTTGAAAAAACAATTATGGATTTAAGAGGAATAGTTTCTTCAAGAGATTTGGCTATAACTCTTAAAGGTAAAATTGATTCAGAGGGAATGTTTAAATATTGGTTAATGATTGGTGATGGCTCAGGCAATAAACCAGAGACCGATAAATACAAAAGATTTTATGCACATATTCAGTATTCACCAATCAAACAATTTACAGCCACACTTTATGCTGATTTAAAAGCTCGTCCAAATATTAACGATCCGGCAAGTACAACAACTCCACCAGCAACTGTTGCAAACAATGATTTGACTTATGCATTATTCCTTGGTTACAAAGAAAAAGATGCTTACACTTTTGGAGTTGAAGGATTCTTAAATCCGAGACAAAATGGAATGATTAAAAACGGAGAATTAAAAGATAAAACCGGAATGGGTTTCTCTGCATTTGCATCATATAATTTCTCTAAGGAATTAGCAGTCGTTGGAAGATATGATTACTACGATCCTAACACCGACTCTGATACCAAAGGCGATTCGCGTAATTGGTTTATCTTCAGCTTAAATTATAAACCAGACGAAAAAGTTACTATCAGTCCAAATGTTGTGATTGAAACATATGAATCAATTCCAAACGGAAGAAGTATTGATGCATCAATAACACCAAGAATAACATTCTTCTATTCATTTTTATAAAAAATATTGTAGCACAGATTAATAATCTGTACTACGGATAATAAACGGAGAAAAAATATGGCAGAAGAAAAAAAGGAACAATCAGTTTTATCAAAAGAAATTAGTCGAAAAGATTTCTTAAGAACAGCTGGAGTTGTTGGTGGTGGCATTGCATTATCTGTTGCAGCTGTAACAGTTTCAAGATTAAGTCCACCACCAGAAACACCAACTGGTAAAGAAACAATTCGTGATATCCCCGAATTCAAATCAGTTGAAGTAAATGAAAAATCTGATTTATTGATTCGAATGCAAGCTGAATTAAAAAAAGCTCTTGCAAAACCCGTTGAAGAAAGAAAATGGATGATGGTAATTGATACAAGAAAATGTGTTGGCTGTCACGCTTGCACAGTTGCTTGTATTGCAGAAAATAAATTGCCTCCGGGAGTTGTTTATCGTCCCGTTGTTCAAGAAGAGTTTGGAGAATATCCAAATACACAGTTAAGATTTTTTCCAAGACCTTGTATGCAATGCGAAAATCCGTCTTGCGTTGCTGTTTGCCCTGTTAATGCAACTTGGAAAAGACCTGATGGAATTACACAAATTGATTATGATAAATGTATTGGCTGCCGGTATTGTTTATCAGCTTGTCCTTACGGCGCAAGAACAAGTGACTTTGGTGAATATTACACTGAAGATACTCCGGAACTTCAACCGTACGAACTGTTATCTAGTAATGAATATGGAAAAAGCTGGAATCGTGAAGGACACAATTCACCAATTGGTAATGCACGCAAATGTCATTTCTGTTTGCATCGGTTAAATGAAGGTGAATTGCCAATGTGTGTATCAACTTGTATCGGCAGAGCAAATTATTTTGGCGATGCAAACGATCCCGATTCATTAGTGTCTGAAATGGCTCGTCAGCCAAATCAAATTAAGCTGCTCGAAGAAAAAGGCACTAAACCAACAGTAATTTATTTAGTGTGAGGTGAATGATGTTAGAAAAAACTTATAAAAATTTATCAAGAATCTGGCTGATAGTATTTGCAGTTGGATTAATTGCATTAGTATTAAAATTTGCAACTGGCGAAAGGCTTGCTGGCTACGGAAGTTATGTCCCCTGGGGTTTGTGGGTTGCGTTGTATTTTCATTTTGTTGGAATTGCTGGTGGTGTATTTGCAATCGGTACAATTGGTTACATCTTCAATCTTACAGGATTCCGGGAAAATTTCAGAGTTATAATTGTTGTTTCAGTTGCTGCAGTTATAACCGGACTATTTGCAATATGGTTAGACCTTGGGCAGCCATTCCGATTTGCAAGAATTTTATACGCTCCTAACTTTGGTTCGATGATGGCTTTTAACGCCTGGATGTATTCATTATTTATAATTACTGCTGCACTCATTTTTTATCTCACAATGAACAAAGAAAAACAAACTGATTTACACGATAGAAAAAGATGGTTGCTTCCACTAATGGCTTTAGCTTTTTTATTTTCAATTGCATTCCCAAGTCAAAGCGGCGCTTTCTTCGGAGTTGTCGATGCAAAACCATTCTGGAGCTCGCCATTACTTCCGATTTTATTTTTAGTATCAGCTATAACTTCAGGCGGTGCAGTTTTATTATTGGTTTACACTTTTCTTCACTATGAAGAATTTGATTTAACACATCAACCATTTAAGATACTTCGATATACAATTATTGGCGGAATAATTTTTTATTTCATTGCCGAGTTTGCTGAATACAGTCTGGTATTTTGGTCGCCCAACTCACACATTCGAGAAGCAGTAGAACTCATCCTATTTGGCCCATTCTGGTGGGTATTCTGGGTTGTCCATTTTGGCGGAGCGTTGATCGCACTTTATCTTTTATTAAAAGGAAAAACTTATCAAACTGTTGGAACCGGTGCTTTTATTGTTGCTGTAACTTTTGTTTCCGCAAGATTAAATATACTTATTCCTGGTCAGGCAGTTGCTGAACTTAAAGGACTGAAGGAAGCATTCTATCACGAAAGATTAAAGTTTGATTACTCAGCAACTTTGAATGAATATCTGATTGCATTATTCATTGGTGCATTTGGAGTAGCATTAGTTTATTTCGGAATTAAACTTCTTTCTCAATTCACTAAAAAGAAATTAGGAACAGAATTATGAAACAAGAATTAATTGATAAGTCAAGAAGAAGTTTTTTGGCAAAAGGAGCATTACTCGGCGGTGGTGCTCTGGCTGCTATCTTTGGCGGCGAAAAAGTTTCCGCTCAAACTCAGCAGATGATAATAAAAAGTAAAAGACCTGATGTTGATTATCCATTTAATAATCCCGAGAACATAATTTACTCTGCTTGTCTTAATTGTAATACTGGTTGCGGCATCAAAGCCAAAATTCAAGATGGCGTTTTGGCAAAGATTGATGGCAACCCATATAATCCTTGGACGATGGTTCCTCATCTTTCAATGAAAACTGATATTGATGAAGCTGCAAGAATTGATGGTGCACTTTGTCCAAAAGGCCAGGCCGGTTTGCAGATTGCTTATGATCCATACAGAATAAGAAAGGTTCTTAAACGTGCCGGCAAACGCGGCGAAAATAAATGGATAACAATTTCTTTTGAAGATGCAATTAAAGAAATAGTTGAAGGCGGAAAACTTTTTGCAAATGTTCCCGGCGAAGAGAACAGAGTTGTTGAAGGGTTAAAAGATATTATGGCTTTGCGTGATGCTGAAGTGGCTAAAGCTATGGCAGACGATATCAAAGCAATTTGGGATGAAAAAGATAAAGCAAAGAAAAAAGAATTGGTTGCCGCATTCAAGGAAAAACATAAAGCTCATCTTGACAAACTGATTGATCCGGAACATCCTGATTTAGGTCCTAAAAATAATCAGTTCGTAATTGCCTGGGGAAGATTAAAGAATGGAAGAAAGGATTTCCTTTCAAGATTTGGTTCTGTTTATGGCACCACTAATCTTCACGGACATACAACCGTTTGCCAAGGCTCACTCTATTTTACCTGCAAAGCAATAAGCGAGCAATATCAAGGTGGTAAGTTTACCGGTGGACAGAAGTTTTATTGGCAAGCAGATCTTGAACACGCTAAATATGTTTTGTTTGTTGGTGCAAATTTATTTGAAGCTAACTACGGTCCAACTAACCGAACAGTGCGTTTAATTGAAAATCTGGCAAAAGGATATACAAAAATAGCAGTTGTCGATCCTCGATTTTCCAAACTTGCAAGCAAAGCACACAAGTGGTTACCGATAAAACCAGGAACTGATACTGCACTTGCATTAGCAATGATCCAATGGATAATTAATAATAATCGTTATGATGAAAAGTTTCTAAGAAATGCTAACAAAGCTGCTGCTAAAGAGACAAATGAATCTAGTTGGACTAATGCAACCTGGTTAGTTGAAATTAAAGACGGCGAACCCGGTAAATTTATTCGTGCAGCTGATTTTGGTTTGAAATCTGCTGAAAAAAGAAAAATGATTGATCCGAAAGACAAAACCAAAGAGATTGAGTATGAAGAAAAGTTTATGGTTGTGATGGTAAACGGCAAACCAACCTGGGTAGATCCTAATGATGAGAAAAATCCTGTTTATGGTGATTTATTTGTAGATGCTGAATTAACGAATAAAGAAGGAAAGAAAGTAAGAGTTAAATCCGGTTTGCAAATCCTCAAAGAATCCGCTGAAGAAAATTCAATCAGCAAATGGTGTGAAATAGCCGGAGTAAATGAAAAAGATGTAATTGAAGTTGCCCGCGAGCTAACAAGCTATGGTAAACAAGCTGCTGTTGATATTCATCGTGGACCGGCTCAACATACAAATGGGTTCTATAATGTTTTAAGCTGGATGTCGTTGAATATGCTTCTTGGTAATTTCGATTGGGCGGGTGGACTATCAAAAGGTGCAACCTATAAATATGATGGTTCAAAAGGTGGAGTATTTGATTTAACAAAAGTTAAAGGAAAGATCCCAACTTTTGGAATAAGTCTGATTCGTCACGATGTTGATTATGATAAGACAACAATCTTTGAAGGTTATCCTGCAAAACGAAACTGGTACCCACTTTCATCAGATATTTATCAGGAAATAATTCCAAGTATCGGTGATGCTTATCCATATCCGATTAAAGCTTTATTCTTCTATATGGGTGCACCGACATATGCTTTACCGGCAGGACACACTAATATTGAAGTGCTTGCAGATGTAAATAAGCTTCCGTTGTTCTTCTGCAGCGATATAATAATCGGTCCAACTTCAATGTATGCTGATTATATATTTCCCGATTTGTCATTCCTTGAAAGATGGGAATTTCAGGGCACACATCCGAATATGCCGGCAAAAGTTGAAAATGTTCGTCAGCCCGTTATTTCGCCTATTCCGGAAAAAGTAAAAGTTTATGGCGAAGAAGTTCCTATTTGTCTTGAATCTTTGATTATGGCTTTGAATGAAAAACTCGGTTTAAAGGCATTTGGTAAAAATGCTCTCGGTGATGGAATTGATTTCACACGTCCGGAAGATTTTTATCTAAGAGCTGTTGCTAATATTGCTTTTGGTGAAGAACCCGGCAAAGAAGTACCAGATGCAAATGATCGTGAACTTGAAGTATTTTCTAAAGCAAGAAGACATCTTGATAAATCTGTTTTTGATGAGCAGAAATGGAAACAAATTGTTGGTGATGATAAATGGCGTAAAGTTGTTTATATACTTAACCGCGGAGGAAGATTCGAAGAGCATCATAAATCATTTGAAGGAGATAAATTAAAAAACAAATATGCTGCATTGCTAAATTTGTATCAGGAAAAGACTGCTACTAAAAAATATTCAGCAACCGGTAAGCACTATTTCGGATATGCTAAATATATTCCTATAATGACCTATGCCCAGCAATCAGTGGATAATCTTTCAGAAGGTTATGATCTGCATTTGATAACTCACAGAACAATCACACAAACTAAGTCCCGTACTATAGCTGCATATTGGCTTCAACCTATTATGCCTGAAAACGGAATACTGATTAATCCAAAAGATGCTGAGAGGTTAGGTTTAAGAAAAGATGATTTGGTAAAAGTTATCAGTGCTACCAATAGGGAAGGACAATGGGATCTTAAGAATGGAAAAACTAAAGACATCGTTGGTAAAGTAATTCCTACTGAAACAATAAGACCAGGCGTTGTCTCTTTTGTTCTCGGATTTGGGCATTGGGCAACCGGTGCAGATGACTTTTATGTTGATGGTGAAAAAATTAAAGGTGATGCCAGAAGAGCAAAAGGTGTACATGCTAATGCAGCAATGTGGACTGATCCATCATTACGCAATAATACTTGTATGCTCGATCCAGTTGGCGGCAGTGTTTCGTTTTATGATACTAAAGTAAAGTTGGTTAAAATTTAGTTAGTTTTGTCTTGTTCTTTCAAAATATTTTCTCCGAGTTGATGAGACTAAAAAGATTTATTTAACCACAAAGTTCATCACAAAGGAACACGAAGGTTTAAACTTTGTGTTCTTTGTGAAATATCCTTTATGCAACTTTGTGGTAAAAGAAATTTCAAATCTTTATGTTTCATCAACCGACTTGTCTGGCTTCAGACAGATAGGGTAAGTTTGGAAACGAACTTGCCTGCCAGTTCGCCGATTTAATTCGGTGGGACGCTTTGCAAAGGAGAGTTTACAATTATGATTTTGAAAATAAATCACAACTTTAAACCCCGCTATGCAAAGCGGGGTTTTTTTATAAATATTGAAAACCACGAAGGTCACGCAGTTCATTCACAAAGGTTTAATTTTTGTGTTCTTTGTGAAAATCCTTTGTGCGACTTTGTGGTAAAATAATTATTGTCAATCATTAAATGGAGAGAAAAACGATGTCTCAAATACCAAAACGATTTCAAAAATTCACAGAAGATTATCCGGAAGTTGCTAAAGCTTATGAAGCACTTGGCACCGCTGTTCACGCAGCCGGACCATTAGATGAAAAAACACGCGCACTAATCAAGCTTGCAATTTCAACCGGTGCTCGATTAGAAGGTGCAGTTCATTCACACGCACGAAAAGCATTAAAAGTTGGTTGCTCTCCCGAAGAGATGCGACAAGTTGCTTTGCTTTCTCTACCGACAATAGGACTTCCTTCAATGATGGCTGCATTAAGTTGGATTGATGATATTATTGAGAATAAAAAATGATTGAGAGTTTAATAAATCTTTTCTGGGCTTTCGTTAAAGTTGGTTCGTTTTCTTTCGGCGGAGCTTATTCTTTAATTCCATTGATTGAAAAAGAAGTTGTTAAAAATCATCAGTGGCTAAGTCAAGATGAATTTTTCAAAATACTTGGAATGGTTGAAATATTTCCCGGTGCAATTTCTATAAAGTTTGCAACATACACGGGATATAAAACTGCCGGAATTCTTGGAGCAGTTGCAGCAAATCTTGGAAACATTTTTACTCCTGCAATATTGATTTTGCTCAGTACTTACATTTATTCCATTTATGAAAAAAATGTATTTGTAACTAAAGCATTTAATGGTGTTAAGTATGCCGTTATTGGAATGATTGCAGCAATAATGTATCAGTATGCTGTGAAGAATGGAAATCATTGGCAAGAATTTTTGTTACTCGCAGTTGGTGCAGCATTGATAATTTTCTTTAAACTTCATCCGGCTTATGTTGTACTGATTGCAGCAGTAATTGGAATTTTAATTTTATGAAGAAAGAAACTAACCATAAAGAGCACAAAGGTATTCACAAAGTTTCACAAAGTAGAATCTTCGTGTTGCTTAGTATTGGACTTTGTGGACTTAGTGATAAAATAAACTATGAAATTAATCGATAACTTCAACCGAATACACGACTATGTTCGTATCTCTCTGATTGATAAATGCAATCTGAATTGTATTTACTGCAATCCATCAAATTCTTTTGCACGATTCGAACCTAACAAATCAATTCTCACATACGAAGAATTGTTTCGATTAATAAAAATTCTTGTGCGCGATTTAGAAGTAAAAAAGATTCGTTTTACTGGCGGGGAGCCGCTGATTAGAAAAGATGTAATGAAATTTTTTGAAATGATATCATCACTTAAAAATCAATACAATTTTGAAATTGGCATTACAACAAACGGCACACATCTGATAGATAAACTTGATCCGCTCCACAACTTTGGAGTTGAACGATTAAATATTAGTCTCGACACTTTGAATAAAACAAAATTCATAGCAATAACCGGCAGCAATTATTTTGATGAAACACTCACCGCAATTCAAAAAGCAGTTTTAATGAAATTCAAATCAATAAAAGTAAATATGGTCGTGATCAAAAACATTAATGATGATGAGTTGAGTGATTTCGTTGAATATTTCAAATCATATCCAGTCACACTAAGATTTATTGAATATATGCCCTTCACCGGAAATCAATGGGATGATTCGAAATTTTTAAGCTGGAAGGAAATGAAAAACAAAATAGAAGAAAAATTTTCCTTAACAGAAATTCAAAGCGATGGAAAAGTATCTAAAGATTTTTTTGTAAATGGTGCAAAATTAAAAATTGGATTTATTAGCTCTATCTCAGATCATTTCTGTGATAGTTGTAATCGTCTTCGCATCACCGCAGCAGGACAAATAAAAAATTGTCTCTTTTCAAATCCATCAGACTTGAGCTTAAAATCTTTATTAGCTGATGAAGCTATACCAGACGAAATGATCATTGAATTCATAAAAAATTCTTTGCAATCAAAATGGTTAAAGCATCCAAGTGCGGATGGATTATTACAACTAAATCAAAACAATATGATGAGTATTGGCGGATGAAGAATAAATTATCACATATTAACAGTAAAGGCAAAGCGGAAATGATTGATGTTTCTGAAAAAGAAATATCAACACGCACAGCCGAAGCGTATGCCGAAGTCAAAGTATCGAAAGAAGTTTTTAACGCAATCAAAAACAATTCTATAAAGAAAGGTGATGTTCTTTCAATTGCAAAGTTTGCTGCAATTCAAGCTGCGAAGAAAACGAGTGAGCTGATTCCACTTTGTCATAATATATTCATATCTAAAATTGATGTTGAATTAGAATTGAATCCTAAAAAGAAAACTGTCGAAATAAGATCGTTTGCAAAAACTAATTCACAGACTGGAATAGAGATGGAAGCATTAACTGCCGTTTCGATAGCAGCGTTGACTGTCTATGATATGTGCAAAGCGATTGATAAGTCAATGGTCATCAGTGAAATTAAATTGTTAAGTAAAACCGGAGGAAAAAGTGGAAGCTATTTTCTTAAATAACTTAGTGGTTCTCTGCGTAATAAAAGAAATTACACTGAAGGACAATTAATTTAAGTTTGTGCGCCTTCTTGATTTACTTGGAGTTCCTTTGTGGTAAAAAAACCTTAACCACGAAGTATCACAAAGTATTCCGTCAGCTGACGGACACAAAGGGTATAAAGAATAATACAGAGAGAAATATTTATGAACAACATTGACACAAAAGAATTACCATTAGAAGTTGAAACAAAAAATGTGAACGGCAAAGTAGTTGCAATATCTATCAGCAAGAAAAAAGGAATACCAAAGACAAATGTTCAATCAGCAAAATTGATAGAGAACTTCGGAATTGAAGGAGATGTTCACGCCGGTAACTGGCATAGACAAATTAGTTTTCTTGCACTTGAAAGCATTGATAAAATGCGTGAGAAAGGATTGCCAAATCTTCGTCCCGGTGCATTTGCTGAAAATATCACAACAGAATTTCTTGAGTTGCCTGATTTAGAAATTGGTACACGAATGAAAATAGGAAAAGAGGCTGAACTGGAGATTACGCAGATTGGAAAAGAATGTCATAGCAAGTGTGCAATCTTTTACAAAGTTGGTGATTGTGTTATGCCGCGCGAAGGAATTTTTGCAAAGGTGATTCGTGGTGGAGAAATATTCGTCGGAGATGAAATTCAAATACTTAGTGCTCCTTAGTGATGAACTTCGTGTCCCTTTGTGGTAAAAAAAAGCTTAACCACAAAGTTCACAAAGGAAATCACAAAGTCGCACAAAGGAGAAATATGATTAACTATAACAAAGCACTGGAAATAATTAAAAACGAAATTGAGAAATTAACTCTTCACACTGAAGAAGTTGATTTGCTCGAATCCTTCAACCGCATACTTGCTGAAGATGTAATTGCTGATGTTGATCTGCCACCATTTGATAATTCAGCAGTAGACGGTTATGCAATTAAATTTTCAGAAAGAACACAATGGAAAATAATTGGTGAAATCTCTGCAGGGAATTTTTCCTCATTCACTTTAACTGAGAATGATGCAGTACTTATTACAACCGGAAGTAAGCTCCCACCGAATGCTGATACAATTATTCCAATTGAAGATATAGAAGTAAATGGTTCAACTCTTTTCCTAAAGCAAAATTCTTTTTTCAGAAAAGGAATGAATATACGCAAACAAGGAAATGATTTAAGAAAAAATGCAATTGCAGTTCATTGCTTCACAAAAATTGATGCAAAGACTATCGCAGTACTTGCAAGCTGTGGAAGAGAAAAAGTAAAAGTTTATTCCAAACTCAAAACAGCAATTCTTGCAACCGGCGATGAACTAATTCCAATCAATGAGAAACCAGAAGATGATAAACTTCGCGTATCAAACATTTATTCTCTTTATACAGCAGTGAAAGAAATGAATCACACAGCCATCAATCTTGGTTTCATAAAGGATGACAAAAAACTAATTTCTGAAAAGATTAAAGCAGCTTTAGCATTGAATATTGATTTGCTTATTACAACCGGCGGAGTATCGGTCGGAAAATATGATTTTCTGAAAGAAGTTTTTGAAGAGCAGGGTGTAAAAGAAAAATTCTGGAAAGTAAATATCAAACCCGGTAAACCGATTTACTTCGGATTGTATGAAAAAGATGAAAGAAGAATTTTAGTATTTGGTTTACCAGGCAATCCGGTTTCATCGCTTGTAAATTTTTATGTTTTTATCAAGCCGGCAATCGAATTCTTATTCAGACAAAATGAAATTAAAAGTGTAACAGCAATCTTACAGAATGATTTAAAGAAGAAAGATGGAAAGCGGCATTTCCCGCGAGGAATATTATTTGAAGAAAATGGCGAATGGAAAGTCACTTCAGAGTTTTCTCAGTCATCCGGCAATCTTGTTGAAATGAGTCGCGCAAATTGTTTAATTGAAATTGAAGAAAATAAATTGAATCCGAAAAAAGGAGAAAGAGTGAAATGTATTCTGATATAACTGGAGTAATTCTTGCTGGCGGAAAAAGCTCACGAATGGGCGTAAACAAATCTTTTTTGAAATTAGGTAATCAAACAATCATTGAACGGATTGTTGATTTAATGAAATCAATTTTTTCTGAAGTTATAATTATCACAAACACTCCAGATGAATATAAATTTCTCAAACTTCCTTTATACGAAGATATTTATAAATGGAAAGGACCACTTGCCGGAATTCATTCAGCATTAACTCATTCGCAAACAGAAAAAATTTTTATTCTTTCGTGTGATGTTCCACTTATGTCTGAAGCGATGATTAAGTATATCATCGAGCACAGAACTGATAAATCAATTGTTTTCTGTGAAGCCGCCGGATATCATCAACCCTTAGTTGGAGTTTATTCAAAAAAGATTTTAAGAGAGATTGAAAAATTTATATCGGATAATGAAATGAGTGATAAATCATTTCATAAGTTTATAAAGACAGCAGAAGCAGAAATTATTCATCCTGAAAAATTATCTTTTTATAGGGATGAAATTTTTTTTAATGTGAACAGACCCGAAGATTACGATACGGTTTTATTTTTGAAAAATGAAAATAATATGACATGACACTCATATACTCATAGACTATATTTGGTCTGAAATTATATAAAATAAGTTGGATAAAAAATTTTACGCGGAATACAAAAACAAAGGAAGATTTGCAGTCGGAAATTTTATCTGCTATTTGTCATCCAAGCAGAATTAAAATTTTGAAATCACTCCAAAAACAAGCAATGTGCAATTGTGAGACAATGCCTTAATCGGACTTGAGCAATCAAATCTTTCTCGTCATCTCAAAAGTCTTGGAAAAAGTGGAATCCTTGATGCGTGGAAGGAAGGTTTAAGTGTGAACTATCATGTTGCTGATAAAAGGATTTTTCAGATTCTTGATCTTGCTGAAAAATTGCTTTAAAGAATATTGAGACAGTAAAAAAATTGGTCGGAAGTTAAATTTTTTTATCCAACTATATGATTAAGTGCTCATATATTCATAATTCAAATAAATTTATTCTCATAATTATTTCATTAACAAAACTTTAAAAGGTATTTATTGACTGGAAAGAACAATACAAATCGTTTTTATGGATAACAGTGTTTTTCTTATTTGCATACTTTTTACCAATAGAAAACGACACTTTTCGTAATGCAATAATAGATGCATTTGCTTTAGCTAAATGGTATGCTCAGGAACATGTTCTGCTTTGTCTTGTACCGGCATTTTTTATTGCTGGGGTGATCGCTGTTTTTATAAGTCAGGTATCAGTTATTAAACACTTTAGTGTTAAGGCAAAAAAATGGAAAGCATATTTAGTTGCCGCAGGTTCAGGAACAATTTTTGGCAGTTTGTTCTTGTATCGTTCTTCCGCTTTTTTCTTCGATACATAAAAGGGGTGCAGGTCTCGGTCCTGCAATTGCACTTCTTTATTCAGGTCCTGCTTTATCATTACCAAATATGCTTGTTATTCGTGGAGTTATTGGGACACAGAAAACAGTAGTGTACGTCTCTCTTGTTGTAATAATGGCAACGATCACGGGTTTAATTTATGGATCGATTTTTCAATAGAAATCATTATAATAATAAACACACAGTAAAAAAGGAGGATTGAATGTTAGACATCAAAGTTCTTGGACCAGGATGTGCAAATTGTATAAAACTGGAAAATTTAGTCAAAGAAGTGGTCACTGAAAATAACTTAGAAGCAAACATTGAAAAAATCACCGACAGAGAAAAATTCATGGATTATGGAATCATGATGACTCCAGGATTGGTAGTGAATGAACAAGATAAAAGTTTTGGAATTATTCCTAAAAAAGAATAAATATTAAATTGGCTAAAAGAAGGAACAAACTAAAGAAAACAAAGATTTTATTAACCATATCAATCATACTTTTGTTAGTTGTTACAGAATTTGTTCCAGCTCAATCAAAAAAGAACAAAGAAATTACTAATTCACCTAAAGTAACATTTGTTGAAATTGGCTCAGTTAATTGTATTCCTTGTAAACAAATGCAACCTGTTATGAAGGCAATTGAATCAAAATATATTGATCAAGTTAAAGTTATTTTTTATGATGTTTGGACAAAAGAACAAAAACCATATGCTGATAAATATAAAATTAAATTAATTCCAACCCAGATTTTTCTTGATGAAAATGGAAAAGAATTTCACCGACACGAAGGATTTTATCCCGAAGCAGATCTTTTACAGAGCAAAGGATTAAAATCAAAGAAATAATCTCAGTGGCTCTCTGTGATTTCTCTGTGGAACTCTGTGTAATGCTCAACTACACTACAGTTAGGCAGGGAAGACAACCAGCACTTGCCTCTTTTGGTTGGGGCGTACTATCAATACTTCTTTCGCCTTGTCATCTTTCGAGTATTCCGCTTGTAATTAGTTACATTACTTCACAAGGAAAAATTTCTCTGAAACGAACTTTTTATATTTCTCTGATTTTTGCCATCGGAATTCTTATTACTATTGCAGTAATAAGAATAATTACTGCATCACTTGGCAGATTAATGGGTGATATTGGTGCAACCGGAAATTATTTAGTAGCAGGAATATTTTTTCTTGTTGGTCTTTATCTTTTGGATATTATTAAACTTGATTGGAACACAACTAGACTTAGACAAAGGAAAATTCTTCTTGCTCAAAAGGAATATATAAGTAGAATAATTAAACAAGGAATAAACTAGGGAGTCTGGGATAAATCACTTAATGTAGAAAATGTTGCAACTCTTGATATGGGAATCCCAATTTCATTGAACATAGATGATGATATTAGAGCCAGGCACAGTTAAGCAAGAAAAATTTTGCGAATGAATGATTGGTTTAATAAAAAGGGCTTTAGAAAAAAGATAAAATTTTTTTATCTGAATAAGTAAGTAATTGTTTACTTAATGTAAATGAAAAATAAATGGAAACCAAAATAACCAATATCGCAGTAGTAACAGATGATGGAGTAACAATCAGTCAGCATTTTGGAAGAGCAAGATTTTACAAAGTACTTTCGGTTCAAAACGGTAAAGTAATAAAAAGAGAACGCCACGAAAAACCTGGTCATCATAATTATGCGCAGGAAGAACATCATAATTCAGATGACCAGCACGGACTTGATGAACATTCACATTCCAAACACGTTAGTATGGCAGAAGTGATTAATGATTGCCAGATTTTACTAGAACGTGAAATGGGAAATGGCATTTAACGAAGAATGCATCAACTTAAGATTAAACCGGTTGTAACGGAAAAAAAAATATTGATGAAGCTGTTCAGGCTGTTATTAACGGTTCAATAATAGATCACACTAAAAAATTGAAGTTAAGCGAAATCTTAAAATAGATTTTCAACTTGCTGGATTTTATTTAATAAATATGCAAGCGAAAAGACGGGCCTTTATAATTGGTAAAAGACATTGCGATTTAGGTAACGGTCTTTTCAAGAATGTGCTTGGTAGAAGAATGAACTATAGTTGTGCTTAATGGTAGAATGCTGATAATTTATATGAAGTTCAGGAAAATAAACTTGATTTGTAAAAAACTTTATCTCAAACCCGGGATGCGCGTGCTTTATGTCGTCTGCATCTGGGGAGCATTTGGGAAATATACCGCTGAAAAATATGGTGTTGAAGTTGTTGGAATTACTGTAAAAGAACAAGTTGCTCTTGGAAAAGAATAGTGCCAAGGTTTATAAGTTGACTACAGATTGCAGGATTACAGAGAAGTTAACGAAAAGTATGATAAAATTGTAAGTGTTGGAATGATTGAAAACGTTAGATACAAAAATTACAAAAAGTATTTCCAATTAGCAGAAAGAAACTTAAAAGATGATGGACTATTTTTACTTCATACAATATGCAGTAATAATTCTGTCTGTTGAGTCTCAACAATAGCTAATCCGATGAATTGGAAAGAAAGAGTCATTAAGATGAAGTGAGATTATTTTTTATTGATTATTTTTGATTTGCATGTATTGGGGTTATATTGGACTTTTTGTATCCCATATTGAAAAAATTTACTTTTAGATATCTCCATTAAAGAAAACATTTGACACCTTAATTATAAATTTATATTCTTATTTTAAAAGAGAAATTAAAATGGACTTAGAAAAATACTTGTCAAGTTTCGATTACGAAGCTCAGAAGAAAATAAAAATACAAATTCCAGAATTAATGGAAATACTGAAGAAAGGAGAAATTCAATTTATTGATGTTCGCTTCAAAGAAGAAATTGAACTTTGGAATTTTATATTTTCAAAAAATATTCCTCTTAATAATATGCCGTATAGATTGAATGAAATCAAAAAAGATAAATTAGTAGTAACTGCTTGTCCTCATTACGATAGAGCGATTATAACCAGGATGTTTTTAATAAAATGGATTTAATGCAAGATATTTAGTCGAAGGTCTTTTAAGAATAGCTGATTATTTATGTGGTGATAATGCAAAACATTTTTATTATTCATTAATAATAAAGAGGAACAATGTCAAACTTAGGTTTAGCATTTGGCGGCGGTGGCGCAAGAGGTTTAGCTCACATTGGTGTGCTAAAAGTTTTCGATAATGAGAATATAAAAATTGCTGCAATTACTGGATGCAGTATGGGTGCGATTGTTGGTGGCCTATATGCATACTTTGGAAATGCAAAAGATGTGGAAGAATTTATTCTAAATGCTATGAAACATCCAAAGTTCAAAGAACTTGGAATTGAAAAGCTAAATGAGAATTCAAAAAATGCAGATAAAAATTATTTCAATAAATTTCTTGATTATATTGAACTCAGATTGCAAGCAATTAAATCATTAACAACTTTATCATATTTTGATGAGGAAACAACAAAAAAAATTTATGATTTGCTTCCAGATATTTCATTGGATAATCTTAAAATAAAATTTTCAGCAATTTCAACAGATTTAATTACAGGCGAAGAAATAAATTTTGTTAAGGGAAATCTGAGGGATGTATTGCGTGCAAGTTCTGCAATTCCCGGTATTTTCCCGCCGGTTAAATTAAATGGGTATTTACTAATTGATGGTTATACTTCGGAAAATGTTCCTGCATCTAAAGTTCGACAAATTGGTGCATCAAAGGTTGTGGCTGTTAATGTTTCAAAAACATTAAATATAATTGAACCGCCCAAAAATTTAATTGATATATTATATCGGACTGAAGATATTACTTCATATCATTTATCAATGATGAAATTAAAAGAAGCAGATTTAATTATTTATCCTGATGTCATGAATTACTCATGGACAGATTTCGATAAAGCAAAAGAAATTATTGAAGCTGGTGTAAAAGCAGCAGAAAAAAAATTAAATGAAGTAAAAGAATTGTTACATGAATATTCAATTTTTAGAAGAGTAAAAAATTTTTTAAGAAATACGGTTAGAATATAATTACAAACTTTATTTAAAATAATTTCTTTTGTAATTTTGCATAGGGCTATGGAGTTAGCCTGTAATAAAATGTCCAAATTAAACCTATCGGACTGATAACTCCTACCTTTAGAAACAATAATCAATTTGGGTAAATAATGCAGAACTATATAATTGTATTTATCGGTGCAGGAATCGGAGGAGTACTTAGATATTGGCTTTCCGGTTTTGTCTATAAATTTCTGCCTCCAACTTTTCCGTATGGGACATTGTCAGTTAATGTTTTGGGAAGTTTTATAATTGGTATTGTCATGTATTATCTTGATGCCAATGAATTAATCAGCACTCAATTAAGATTATTTTTAACAATTGGATTTTGTGGTGGATTAACTACATTTTCTACTTTTTCTTATGAAACAATTAACTTTCTAAAAGAAAGAGAATATTACTATGCTGGATTAAATATTCTATTAAATCTTCTCCTTACTCTTTTTGTACTTTTTGTTTCATATAAACTTTCTAAAATAATTTCTGGAGAATAATATGGAAATTAAAGGGGAGGCAAAATTAGTCCGCATATTTGTTGGTGAAGACGACATACTTCATCACATGCCGGTTTATGAAAAAATTGTTTTAGAAGCAAGAAAAGCTGGATTGGCTGGAGCTACAGTTTTTAAAGGAATTATGGGATTTGGAAAAGCAAGTCGAATTCATACTTCAAAAATTTTAAGACTTTCTGAAGATATGCCAATAGTAATTGAAATAGTTGACGAAGAAGAAAAAGTAGAAAAATTTTTGTCAATACTTCACGACATATTTGAAGAAGCAAAATGCGGCGGATTAATTACAATAGAAAAAGCTGAAATTATTAAATATGTAACTGGTTCATCAAAATAAGTTTAGAAAGTATCTTGAATTATTTACAAATTTATTTCAATGGAACAAAATTTTTATAATCTGATCATTGATGTAAAAAATTTTTTTATTTCACTAAAAATATTGATAAAAAAGTATCCATGGATGTTTTTAACATCAATTATTATGTAATTTTCATTTTTTTGATAGACGAACCAATTAGAAATTTATTCTTAAAATTACATAATAGCACATTCGATTTTATTTTAGGCAAAGCCCATTGTTATGGCAAACCATATTTAACATTAATTTCTTTTCTGCTTTTATATTTGTCAGGAAGTCTTTTTAACAAAAATAAATTAAAAGAGTCCAGCTGGAAAATATTTGAAGCTTTTGCGACATCGGGAATAATTTCTATTATAAAAAATTAGAACTAATTTATTTGATAAAATATTTATAAATAATGAACAATTTTTATAAAAGATATGTTTTCAATTATGAATCTTGACAAAATAATCAAGATTCAATAGTTTTACATTAACAATTCTTAAAAGGAAGTAAAAATGAATGAATTGAAAGAAAACATAAATAAGCCAAAAGAAGAAATTTCTGATGATATGAAAGTTCTTGATGATTTAACTAAATCAGAATACAAATGGGGATTTGTTACTGATATAGAATCTGAAATTGCTCCAAAGGGTTTGAATGAAGATATTATCAGATTAATTTCCTCTAAAAAAGGTGAACCTGAATGGATGACTGAATGGCGTCTCAAAGCATTTCGATATTGGCAAAAAATGGAAGAACCGAAATGGCCTAATGTTACTTATCCGCCAATAGATTTTCAGGATATAAGTTATTACTCGGCTCCAAAGAAAAGACCTCAAAAAAAGAGTCTTGACGAAGTTGACCCTGAATTACTCAGAACATTTGAAAAATTAGGAATTCCTCTCGAAGAACAAAAAGTTTTAGCAGGAGTTGCTGTTGATGCTGTATTTGATTCTGTTTCTGTTGCAACAACATTTAAGGAAACTTTGAAAGAAAAAGGAATAATTTTTTGTTCTATTTCAGAAGCTATAAGAGAACATCCTGATTTAGTGAAAAAATATTTAGGCTCAGTAGTTCCTTACACAGATAATTTTTATGCTGCATTAAACTCCGCAGTATTTAGTGATGGTTCATTTGTTTACATACCGAAGGGTGTTCGTTGTCCGATGGAACTTTCTACATATTTTAGAATTAATGCTCAGGAAACAGGTCAATTTGAAAGAACTCTCATTATTGCCGATGAAGGTTCTTATGTTAGTTACCTCGAAGGATGCACAGCACCAATTCGAGATAATAATCAGTTACATGCAGCTGTGGTTGAATTGATTGCTCTCGATTATGCCGAAATAAAATATTCCACAGTTCAAAATTGGTATCCAGGTGATAAAGAAGGAAAAGGCGGAATTTATAATTTCGTTACTAAAAGAGGAGCTTGCAGAGGAAAACATTCCAAAATTTCATGGACTCAAGTCGAAACTGGTTCTGCAATTACATGGAAATATCCAAGTTGTATTTTGCAGGGAGATTATTCAGTAGGCGAATTTTATTCTGTTGCTGTAACAAATAATTATCAGCAAGCTGATACTGGCACAAAAATGATTCACCTCGGTAAGTACACTAAAAGCACTGTTGTTTCTAAAGGAATTTCTGCAGGCAGAAGTAAAAATTCTTATCGTGGATTAGTGAAAGTAGGACGAAATGCAATTGGAGCTCGTAATTTTACTCAATGCGATTCAATGCTTATGGGTGATAAATGCAGTGCAAATACATTTCCTTACATTGAAGTCGAAAACGATACGGCAAAAGTTGAACACGAAGCCACAACTTCTAAAGTTGGCGAAGACCAGATTTTTTATTTGAACCAGAGAGGAATTTCTACTGAAGATGCAGTTAATATGATTGTCAATGGATTTTGTAAAGAAGTATTTAAAGAACTTCCAATGGAATTTGCAGTAGAAGCACAAAAACTTCTTGCAATAAGTCTTGAAGGAAGTGTTGGATAAAAAATTTTATAACAAAAAAGAAGGAATAAAATGTTAGTAATAAAAAACTTACATGCTAATGTTGAAGGAAAAGAAATACTTAGAGGAATAAACCTTGAAGTAAAAGCCGGAGAAATACATGCAATCATGGGACCGAATGGTTCCGGCAAAAGTACTCTTGCAAATGTTCTTGCAGGAAATAAAAGTTATGAAGTAACCGAAGGAGAAATCTGGTTCGAAGGAAAAAATTTACTTGAAATGGAACCAGAAGAAAGAGCTCGCGAAGGTGTATTCTTAGCTTTTCAATATCCAATTGAAATTCCAGGAGTTACCAATGCAACATTTTTGAAAACAGCAATTAATGAAAAGCGAAAACACCTTGGACAGCCGGAACTAACTCCAAAAAAATTTTTGGACTTGATGAAAGAAAAATCAAAAATACTTGGCATGGATGATACATTAATCAGCAGGTCTGTTAATGTTGGATTTTCCGGCGGCGAGAAAAAACGAAATGAAATTTTTCAGCTTCTTATGTTGAATCCAAAACTTGCTATACTTGATGAAACCGACTCGGGTCTTGATATTGATGCACTTAAAATTGTTTCTAATGGAGTAAATATATTTCACAATGAACAAAATGCAGTAATTGTTGTAACTCATTATCAAAGATTACTTAATTATATTGTGCCGGATTATGTTCATGTTTTGTCAAAAGGTAAAATTGTAAAATCGGGTGGAAAAGAATTAGCATTATTGCTCGAAGAAAAAGGTTATGATTGGATTAATTCAGAAGAACTTGAAACACAAAAAGCTTAATTGAAGAGGAATGAATTTATGAATCAAATTAGCATACGTAATAAAACTAAAGATTGGTATCTCTCT
This sequence comes from Rosettibacter primus, assembly GCF_036860675.1. Lineage (NCBI taxonomy): Bacteria > Pseudomonadati > Ignavibacteriota > Ignavibacteria > Ignavibacteriales > Melioribacteraceae > Rosettibacter > Rosettibacter primus. The sequence continues at coordinate 121,458 of NZ_JAYKGK010000002.1, read as the reverse complement.
AATCTTGATATTATGTTGAAAAAATTGAATGGCAAACAAAATAAATTTTTTAACGAATTTAGAGAAGAAGCAGTTAGAAGATTTAGAGAATTAAATTTTCCTACAAGAAAAGATGAGGAATGGAAATACACCGATGTTTCTCCAATTCTCGAACAAAATTTTGTTCCATCTGTTTTTTTGAAGAATCCTACTTTAACAATTGATGACATAAAAAAATATTTATTTACTGGATTCGATTTTTATCTTGCAACATTTATCAATGGAATTTTTGTTGAAGAATTGAGCGATTTGGATAATCTTCCCAAAGGCGTGATTGTTGGGAGTCTTAATAAATTAGTTAATGAGAATACCGAATTATTAAAAAATTATCTTAATAAAATTTCGAATATTGATAATATCTTTAATGCACTAAATAATATTTATGCATTGGATGGTATTGTAATATTGACTGATGAGAAAGTAGTTGTTGATAAACCAATTCAGATTTTGTTTTTGAATGGAAATACTGAAAACCAAATTCTTTCTTCTCCTAAAAATCTAATTATTGCAGGTAAGAATTCTCAATTAAGCATAATTATGAACTATAAAGGATTTGGTAATTTCAGATATTTTACAAATTCTGTTACAGAAGTTTTAATTGATGATTATGCTGCCGTTGATTATTACAAAATTCAAGATGAAAAAGATGATTCTTTTCATATCGAAAAAATTCATGCTGTTCAAAAGAATAACAGCATATTCAATCAATTTAATTTGAGTTTTGGTGGAAACCTTGTGCGGAATGATATTAACTCATATCTAAATGGTGAATACAACGAAACACATTATTATGGATTGTATCTTGCAAAAGGGAAACAGCATATAGACAATCATACATTTGTTGACCATGCTAAGCCAAATTGTATGAGTAATGAACTATACAAAGGTATTCTAGATGATAATGCTCGTGGTGTTTTTAATGGAAAGATAATTGTAAGACCAAATGCACAAAAGACAAATGCATATCAACAGAATAAATCAATTCTGCTTTCAGGCAGCTCAAGAGTTGATACAAAACCACAACTCGAAATTTTTGCAGATGATGTAAAATGTACTCATGGAGCAACTGTGGGTCATCTTGATGAAGAAGCAGAATTTTACATTCGTTCCCGCGGTGTTCCACAAGAACTTGCCAAATCAATTTTAATCAGAGCTTTTGCTTATGATGTTGTTGAAATGATTAAGATTGAAGAACTGCGAGAGCAGATTAATCATATGATATTTGAACATTTGCATCGTGTAGAAATTCAAAATCAATAAATTCTTCTGAAAAAATTTTAGGTGAATTGTGATTAATTCTATTACAGAAGTAAAAAGAAAATTTAATGTCGAGGAAGTTCGCAACGATTTTCCAATTCTAAAAAGATTGGTCAATGGAAAACCTCTAATCTATCTCGATAATGCTGCAACTACTCAAAAACCACAAACTGTAATTGATGCAATTACTCACTATTATACTTATGATAATGCAAATATTCATAGAGGATTATATTTCTTAAGTGAGCTTGCAACAGAACAATATGAAAATGCTCGATTAAAAGTAAAAGAATTTATTAATGCAATTAGTGCTTCTGAAATTATATTTGTAAGAGGAACCACAGAAGCAATCAATCTTGTCGCTTCTACTCTTTGCAGGACAAAATATTTCAAAGAAGGAGATGAAATTATAATATCAAATATGGAACATCACTCGAATATTGTTCCTTGGCAATTAATAAGAGACAGAAAAAATATTCAATTGAAAGTTATTCCAATTAATGATGCTGGCGAACTTGATTTAGATGCTTTCAAAAAATTAATAACAGAAAAAACAAAACTTGTTTCAGTTGTTCATATTTCTAATACTCTCGGAACCATAAATCCAGTAAAAGAAATTATTAAAATTGCTCATTCACATAACATTCCAGTTTTAATTGACGGTGCACAGGCTATGTCGCATTTAAAAATTGATGTTCAAGAACTTGATGCAGATTTTTATGTTTTTTCAGGACATAAAGTTTTTGGTCCAACTGGTATTGGTGTTTTATACGGTAAAACAGAATATCTCGAAATGATGCCTCCTTATCAAGGCGGTGGTGATATGATTCGTACAGTAACTTTTGAAAAAACTACTTTTGAAGATATACCTCGCAAGTTCGAAGCCGGAACCCCAAACATTGCAGGTGGTATTGGACTTGGTGCTGCAATTGATTATTTAAATCAGTTCGATAGAAGTGAATTAATTGCTTATGAAAATTCATTACTTGAATATGCTACTCAAAAATTATCTGAAGTAGAAGGTTTGCATATAATTGGGACTGCAAAAAATAAAGCATCTGTAATTTCATTTATAATTGATGGGATTCATCCTTATGATATTGGAACAATTATCGATACTGATGGTATTGCAATCAGAACCGGGCATCATTGCACTCAACCTATCATGAAAAGATTTAATATTCCTGCAACTGCAAGAGCATCATTTTCTTTTTATAATACAAAGGAAGAGATTGATAAATTTGTAGAAAGTTTGAAAAAAGTAAAACAAATGTTTGCATAAATTATGATTGATAAAGGAAAACTTGAACAAGATATTATTGCAGTTTTAAAAACATGCTATGATCCTGAAATTCCAGTTGATATATGGGAATTAGGATTGATATACGAGTTAAAGATTGATGATGAAGGAAATGTTTACATTAAGATGACATTGACTTCGCCGCATTGTCCAGTTGCAGAAAGTTTACCTCCAGAAGTAAAACATAAAGTACAAAGTGTTAAAGGTGTGAAAGATGTTTATATTGATTTAGTCTGGGAACCACCGTGGTCTATGGATAAAATGAGTGAAGAAGCAAAGTTTGAATTAGGGTTTCTATAAACAATAAGAAAGGGAATATCATGTTTGAAATAAATATGAAACCACCATTGTATGATCCAGAAGCTGTTCAACCAATGCGGGATGAATTAATTTATGTCGGCTTTCAAGAAACAAAAACTCCGCAGGAAGTTGAAGATGTATTATCACAAAAAAATGGTGAAACTGTTTTTGTAGTTATAAATTCTGTTTGTGGTTGTGCTGCAGGCAGTGCACGTCCTGCTGTTACACTTGCTTTACAGCATAATACAATTCCAGATAAATTTATTACAGTTTTTGCGGGGATGGATAGAGATGCAGTAGATTTTCTTCGAGAAAAATATTTAAGTCAATATCCGCCTTCTTCACCTTCAATGGCTTTATTTAACAATGGCGAACTTGTATATTTTTTACCACGCCATAAAATTGAAGGAAGATATGCAGAAGAAATTGCTGAAGAATTGAAAAATGTTTTTAATAAGTATTGTAAGAGAAAAGGTCCTTCAATATCACCGGAAAAATATGCAAAACTTGTTCATGCAATAGCCTGCGGTTCTAAGATACAAATTGATTCATAGATATTATTTTGATAATAAATAAGATTCTCGATAGTAAAAGTTATTGAGTAATGGAACACAGATAGAACAGATTTTCACAGATAATATAAAGTCTATTGTGAAATGAAATAAATATGTATAAAAAAGATAAAAGAGGTGAATGTGAAATTCAGTACACAAGAAGAATATGGATTAAGATTATTATTGAGAATCGGGAAATTTTATCAGGTTGGTAAAACTCTTACAATCCCAGAAATTTCAAGAGCTGAAAAAATGTCGCAGCATAATGTGGGAAAGATTTTACGAATTTTAAGATTGGGAGGATTTTTAATTGCAGAAAGAGGACAGGCAGGTGGTTACACACTTTCAAAACCACCTGAGCAAATTAAAATTCGTGATGTGTTGAATGTTCTTGGCGGAAGATTATATGATGAAAATTTTTGCCAGCATCATTCAGGTATATCAGACTTTTGTACTAATTCAATTGATTGTTCAATACGCTCTTTATGGAAAATTATTCAAGATGCAATTGATGTAATTGTTGATAACCTCACACTGAAAGATTTAATGGCTTCAGAAAATTATCTTTTTGAAGTCGTGCACGATGTTAAAGGCATTGGATTGAGAAATTAAATTTATAGAAATATTCTTTCTCAATTGTTATTTTTGCTGCATCAAAATGAACCGATTCTTTAATTAGAACGGTTACAATTTAACTCGAACAAAATAAATACGATAAAGGACTTGATCGATGAGACAGGTACCAGACCAAGTTGTTAAAGTCATTCCTTTTTTATATCACATTATAATGCCTGCTTTATTTTATCCGTGGTTTAATTCAATTCTATCTGTTAATCAATTTAAATCATTCTATTCCTGTGGTGCATAAAAATGAAAACTGTAAATGAATTTAAAAAACTGAAAAGTCAGAGTAAGAAAATTTCAATGGTTACTTGTTATGATTATTGGTCAGCAAAAATAATTGATGAAAGTGATATTGATGCTGTTCTTGTAGGAGATAGTGCAGCAATGGTTATGCATGGTTTTGAAACAACAATAAATGCAGAAATTGAAATGATGTGTTATCATACAGCAGCAGTAAAGCGAGGATTGAAAAATAAATTACTGATTTCGGACCTTCCATTTTTATCGAATCGAAAAGGTATTAGTTTTTTAATGGAATCAATTGATAAATTAATGAAAGCAGGCGCACAGGCTGTTAAAATTGAAGGAGCAGATGATAATCTTGAACTAATTCAATATGTGATTAATTCAGGAATTCCTGTCATGGGACATATTGGATTGACTCCTCAATTTGTTCATCAATTTGGAGGATACAAATTGCAGGGAAAAGATGAAAAGGCAGCAGAAAAATTTCTTGATGATGCAAAAAAACTTGAAGATGCAGGTTGTTTTGCAATCGTTCTTGAAATGATGCCTTCTGAATTATCTGCAAAAATCACGAAAGAATTATCAATTCCCACAATTGGAATTGGTGCAGGACCTTTTACTGATGGACAAATTTTAGTGCTGCAGGATTTGCTTGGCATGTCAAAAGATTTTCAACCAAAATTTTTGCGAAAATATCTCAACGGCTTCGAGCTGATTTTAAATTCACTAAATAAATTTAATGATGATGTTAAAAATCAAAATTATCCTAACAAAGAAGAGAGTTACTGATGACCAGAATAATTAAAAAAATTTCTGAATGGAAAGAAATTAGAAATTCTGATGAGCTCAAAAATAAAACAGTTGGTTTTGTGCCAACTATGGGAGCTCTTCATAAAGGACATATTTCATTAATTGAAAAATGTGTAAATGAAAATGATATTTCAGTTGTAAGTATCTTTGTCAATCCAACTCAATTTAATGACCCGAATGATTTAAGAAATTATCCTCGAACTTTTGAAGAAGATTTGGCGATATTAAAAAATCACAATGTGGATTTTCTGTTTTATCCAGAGTATGAAGAAATTTATCAGGACAATTACAAATACAGAATTGTAGAAACAGACTTCAGTAAAAAATTATGTGGTGCATTTCGTCCCGGACATTTCGAAGGAGTTCTAACTATTGTAATGAAGCTTTTTAATATTATTCGTCCTCACAAAGCATACTTTGGAGAAAAAGATTATCAACAGCTCAAATTAATTGATGGGATGTGTAAAGCATTTTTTATGGATATTGAAATAATTCCATGTCCAATTGTTCGAGATGAAGATGGACTTGCACTAAGCTCAAGAAATCTTTTATTATCTAAGGAAGAAAGAGAATTTTCTTTGAACTTCCCGAAACTTTTAGCATCAAATAAAACTAAAGAACAAATTAAGAAAGAACTTGAGGAACTCGGTTTCAAAGTAGATTACATTGAAGAATTTGAAGGACGCAGATTTGGAGCCGTTCATGTCGGAAAAGTGAGGTTGATTGACAATGTCAAATTATAAAATTCTTTTTGGAATAACAGGCTCGATAGCAGCATACAAAAGCGCATACTTAATTTCAAAACTTGTTCAAAATGGTTTTGAAGTTAAAGTTGTAGCAACAGAAAGTGCATTAAAATTTATTGGGGAAGCCGCACTCGAAGGTTTATCTAATAATAAAGTTTTTACAGATACTTTTGAAAGCGGTGAAATGATGAGTCATATCAATCTTATCAAGTGGGCTGATTTGATAATAATTTGTCCTGCATCTGCAAATACAATTAACAAAATTGCTGCTGGCATTGCCGATAATTTAATTACATCACTTTTTCTTGCTCATGATTGGAATAAACCATTTTTGATAGCTCCTGCGATGAATACAAATATGTATAATCATTTTGCCACACAAGAATCTTTGAAAAAATTATCCGAATGGGGTATAAAAATTTTACCAACAGCTGAAGGTTATTTGGCTTGCGGCGATATTGGAAAAGGAAAACTTTTAGAACCAGATGAAATCTTTGAACATATTTTAATTGCATTGAAAAAATTGAACGAACCTGAAAAGAAGTTAAAAATATTATTGACTGGTGGCGGCACTAAAGAAAAAATTGATAATGTTCGTTTTTTAACAAATTTAAGCACAGGCAGAACAGCAGCAGAAATTGCCAATTATTTTATCAGAAGAAATCATAATGTTACTTATCTTTATTCTTATGATGCTAAAATTCCATCAGCACCATGTCGATTAATTTCATTTACTGATTTTAATGATTTGAATGAGAAAATCCAGAACCTATTACAAAATGAAAATTATGATATTGTCATTCATAATGCAGCTGTAAGCGATTTTACACTCGATTTTATTGAATTAAATGATGAAAAAATAGAATTACCATTTAGAAAAAAAATTAATTCAGAAGCAGAAAAAATTATTCTTCATCTAAGAAAGAATTTTAAAATTTTAGACAGGCTAAAAGATTATTCACTGAATAAAAAATTAATTGTAGTTGCATTTAAATTCACAGATACTCCTGTTGAAGAAGAAAGAATTAATGAGGTTAGAAAAATTTTTGAAAGGTCAAAATGCGACTTTGTTGTTCAGAACGATTTGAGTAATCGTGATGAAAATAATATTCAGAAAAACTTTTTTATTTTTAATAATGAAATGAACTCAGTTGCAGCTGAAACAAATTTTGATTTGTCAATAAATTTAGAAAAATTAATTTTTCAAAAATTGGAGAATAAGAAAAATGATTCTATGTATTGATGTCGGGAATACACAAATTCATGGAGGTGTATTCGAAAAAGATGAATTAGTAATTCAATTTAGAAAAACTTCGCGTCAGGAATTTTCTTCTGATGAGATTGGAATATTTTTAAGAAATGTACTTAGAGAAAATAAAATTGAACCAGAAAAAATAAAAGGAATATCAATATGCAGTGTGGTCCCAGATTTGAATCATTCATTGAGAGCAGGTTGTGTGAAATATTTTAATATAGAACCATTTTTTTTAAGACCGGGTGTAAAAACAGGATTAAAAATTAAATATCGAAATCCAGTTGAAGTTGGAGCAGATAGAATCGCTAATGCAATTGCAGCAACTCAAATATTTCCAAACAAAAATTTAATTGTAATAGATTTCGGCACTGCCACTACTTTTTGTGTTATAAATAAGAATAAAGAATATCTCGGTGGAATAATTTTGCCGGGAATAAAAATTTCTATGGAAGCTCTTGAAAGCAAAACTGCTCAACTTCCAGCAGTTGAAATAAAAGAAATGAATGAGGTAATTGGCCGTTCCACAGTAGAAAGTATTCAATCTGGGTTATACTTTGGTCAAATCGGAATGGTTAAGGAATTAAAACAAAGAATAAAAGAAGAAGCTTTTCAAGACGAAGACCCAATTGTAATTGGCACAGGAGGTTTTTCCAGATTATTTGAGAGTGCTAAATTATTTGATATTATGATTCCAACTTTAGTATTAAATGGTTTACTTATTGCATACAATATGAATAAAGAAAAAGAGGTGACAGCATGATGAGAGAAATGTTAAAATCAAAAATTCATAGAGCTGTTGTTACTGATGCTAACTTAAATTATGAAGGTTCAATAACTATTGATAAATCTTTGTGCAGGCAAGCAGATATTCTCGAATATGAAAAAGTAGATGTTTATAACATCAATAATGGAGCTCGATTTTCTACATATGTAATTTATGGAAATGATGGCGAAGTAATTATAAATGGAGCTGCTGCACGTATGGTTCAAATCGGGGATTTGATAATAATTGCCAGTTATGCAAATTATACAGAAGAAGAACTCAAAAATTATTCGCCCAAAATCATAAGTGTAGATAGTCAGAATCATATTATTAAATCCGAAGAAAAAATTATGTTTTAAATTTGCGGCGTCTATACTCTTTTCCTATTTTTGTAACCCAATGTTGAAGAAAATTATAATAGCAATAGACGGTCCTGCTGGTTCAGGCAAATCCACTGCTGCTAAAAATCTGGCAAAAAAACTTGGATTTAACTATCTGGATACTGGCGCAATGTATCGTGCTATAACTTTTATGGCACTTCAAAAAGGTATTGTTGATGATGTTGATGCAGTCATTGAGATGACAAAAAAAATTAATTTGAGCTTAAAATTCGAAGATGGGATAACTCGAGTTTTTGTTGATGGCGAGGAAGTAACGGATAAAATCCGGAGTGCAGAGGTAAATTCAAAGGTCAGTGAAATCAGTGCAATACCTGAAGTAAGAGAAGAAATGGTAAAAATTCAAAAGTCAATTGGAAGCAAAGGAAATATTATTGCAGAAGGAAGAGATGTTACAACAGTTGTGTTTCCAGATGCAGATGTTAAAATTTTTTTGACTGCTTCGCTGGATACAAGAGCACAAAGAAGACTAAAAGAATATCAAGAAAAAAATATTCCAATTACTTTTGAAGAAGTTAAAGCAAATCTCGAAAAAAGAGACAAAATTGATAGCGGACGTAAAGTTTCTCCTCTTAAAAAGGCAGATGATGCAATTGAGTTTGATAATACAGGCTTTACTCCAGAACAGGATTTAGAATTTTTACTGAAGAAAGTTAATGAAGTTTTACAAAGCAAAGGAATTGAAATTAATTATTAAATTTTTGCCATCAGTAAATAACTAATGTGTAATTAAAAAAATGCTGCAACGACTTTCTTTGATGGCGGAAAGGCGTGGGCAGTAAAATTAAAGTAGGAGGACTAATGTCCGATTTACAAAAAGATACAATGCAAAAACTTTCAGAACAGGCTAAGTTCGTAAATGCTGAAGAATATTCATCAGAAGAACTTGAACTATTGTCAAAACTTTATTCTGAATCCTTCCGTGATATCAAGGAAGGTGAAATTATTCAAGGTACTATTGTAGGAATTGATGGCGATAATGTTGTTGTTGATGTGGGTTTCAAATCAGATGGTACAATTCCCAAATCAGAATTCAGTTCAACAGAAGAAATCAAAATCGGTTCTAAAATTGATATTGTAATAGAAAGTGTTGAGGACGAAGAGGGAAATTTAGTGCTCAGCAAAAAGAGAGCAGATTTCCTTAAAATCTGGGCTAAGGTTATGGATGCTTATAAAAATGACAAAGTTATTCCAGGAAAAATTCTTAAAAGAATTAAAGGTGGAATGGTAGTTGACTTGATGGGTGTCGAAGCCTTTTTGCCAGGTTCACAAATTGATATTCGTCCAGTTAGAGATTTTGATGCTTATGTTGGTAAAACAATGGATTTCAAAATTGTTAAAGTTAATGAACCAGCAGAAAATATTGTTGTATCTCATAAAGTATTAATTGAAGAAACTATTGCAGACCAGAGAAAAGAAATTCTTGAAAAGCTTGAAAAAGGCCAGGTTCTTGAAGGAACTGTAAAAGCAATTACTGATTTTGGTGTATTTGTTGACCTCAATGGTGTTGATGGATTAATTCATATTACTGATTTAAGCTGGGGAAGAATTAATCATCCGAGCGAAGTAGTTAAACTCGATGAGAAAATTAAAGTAGTAGTGACAGATTATGATAAAGAAAAGAAGAGAATATCTCTTAGCTTAAAACAACTTCAGCCTCATCCATGGGAAAATATTGATGAGAAATATAAAGTTGGAGATAAAGTTTCAGGCCGTGTTGTTTCTCTTACAGATTATGGTGCTTTCATTGAAATTGAAAAAGGTATTGAAGGATTAATTCATATTTCTGAAATGAGCTGGACTCAACATATAAGTCATCCTTCACAATTTGTATCAATGGGCCAGGTTGTCGAAGCAGTAATTTTAAGTCTTGATAAGGAAGAAAAGAAAATTTCTCTTGGAATGAAACAATTAACTCCTGATCCATGGCAGGACATTGTAAAGAAATATCCTGTTGGTTCGCGTCATACTGGAATTGCAAGAAATCTTACAAATTTCGGCGTATTTGTTGAACTTGAACCTGGTATTGATGGACTAATTCATATTTCAGATTTATCATGGACAAAGAAAATTCGTCACCCCGGTGAAGTTGTTAAGAAAGGTGAAAAAATTGATGTAATTGTTTTGAGTGTTGATACAGAGCAAAGAAAAATATCTTTAGGTCATAAACAAATTAATCCAAATCCATGGGACGGTTTTGAATCTGTTTATGCAGTTGGAAAAGTTACAGAAGGTAAAGTTGTTCGAATTATCGAAAAAGGATTAATAGCAGAACTTCCACTTGGTGTTGATGGATTTATTCCTGCTACTCAATTATCAACTTCGAAAATAAAAAATTTATCATATTGCTTCCCGATAGGCACTAAACTCGAACTGAAAGTAGTAGAATTTGATAAAGAAAATAAAAAGATAGTTTTAAGTGCATTAGCTGTATTAAAAGAAAAATCTGATGAAGAAATTGCTGAATACATAACCAAACATAAACTTGATAAAGTTACTGTTGAGGATATAAGACAGGCTGATGCAGGTAAATTTGATTCATCGGACTTTAATTTATATGATGATAAAATTCCACCAGCACCTCCTCAGCCGCCACAGACTGAAACTCCAAAACAGGAAGAACAAAAGTCTGAATAAATATTCAGAGTTAAATTTAATTCGGGCTGTAGATTTATTCAGTTGTTGAATAAAACTCAGCCCGTTTATTATTTTAATAATGTATGAACTTGTTTTGATTCAACTGTAAAATTAATTTTCTAATTGCTTTAATAATTTTAAGAAAGTATTTCTTATGAATAAAAAAGTTGCATTCTACACATTGGGATGTAAATTGAATTTTTCTGAAACAACAACAATTAGCGAACAATTTTTGAAACGAGGCTTTGATATTGTTGATTATAATGATTCAGCAGATGTTTATGTAGTCAACACTTGCAGTGTTACTGAAAATGCTGAAAGAGAATGCCGGCAGATAGTACGTAGAGCTTTGAGAAACAACCCTGATGCTTATATTATTGTTACAGGATGTTATGCTCAATTAAGACCAGAAGAGATTGCAAAGATTGAAGGTGTAAGCGCTATTTTGGGAAGCAACGAAAAATTTAATCTCTTTAACTACATTAATGATTTTGAAATTTCAAACAAGGTTGGCACAACTGACAGAGAAGAAAAGAAAAATCTTTCGTGTATTTATGTTACACCTACAGAAGAATTGAATTCTTTTTATTCATCTTTTTCGGCAGAAGCTAATGATAGAACCCGTGCATTTTTCAAAGTTCAGGATGGTTGTGATTACAAATGCTCGTTTTGTACAATTCCCCTTGCACGTGGAAAAAGTAGAAGTGCAAAACCAGATGAAATCATAAATGAATTTAAGCAACTGCTGAATTCAAATTATAAAGAAATAATTTTAACCGGAGTTAATGTTGGAGATTATGGAAAATCTTTCGGTTATAATCTTTATTCTTTGTTGAATGATTTATTAAAAATTGATGGAGAATATCGAATTAGAATTAGTTCTATTGAACCAAATTTGTTGAATGATGATTTAATTGATTTAATAGCAAGCACAAACAAAATTTGCAACCATCTTCATATTCCACTTCAAAGTGGGAGTAATAAAATATTGAGATTAATGCAGCGGCGTTATAAAGCTGAAGATTATCATAATTTAATTCTTAAAGCAGTCACTAAAATTAAAGAGCTTGCGATTGGTGTTGATGTAATTGTTGGATTTCCAGGAGAAACATACGATGATTTTCTTGAAACATATAATTTCTTAAAAGATTTACCAATTGCATATTTGCATGTGTTTACCTATTCAGAAAGACCAAATACAAAAGCTATAAATTTACCAGGTAAAGTTGATACAGCTGAACGTAAGAAAAGAAATAATATGCTAAGAATTTTGAGTGACAAAAAAAGAAATGAATTTTATCGTTCAATGATTGGCAGAGAACAAACAGTACTTTTTGAATCTGAGAATCACAATGGATTTATGAGAGGATTTTCATCAAATTATATAAGAATAAAAGTCCCTTATGACAAAAATTTAATTAATCAATTTATAACTGTAAAAATAACGGGGGTTGATGAGAATATTGCTACTGCAGAACTATCACTAAAACAGGTTGAATTATGAAAAAATTATTTTTCTTATTCTTAGTCTCATCAACAATTTTTTCTCAGATACCGCAAAGAGAAAATTTCTTTGAACTTCGTTTACAGTTGCTGAGAAATAATTCTGAGAAAATGCAAAACGAAAGTTTCTCACAGGCTAACTTTGAAAAGATTAGTTATAATTATCTCGTGGAATTAAAAGAAAAAAAGAGTCCTGCTCTGGGAATTTTATTTTCTATGTTAATACCAGGAATGGGGGAATTATATGCAAACAATTATGAAAGCGGGAAATATTTTACAATTACTGATGGTGTTCTCTGGGGTGTATTTGCTGGATTTAATATTTATGGGAAATGGAAAGAAGATAATTACAAATCATTTGCTCAATCAAAAGGTGGTGTTAACCTTGAAGGAAAAGATTCAGATTATTTTGCAACAATAGGAATTTATATTAGTGTGGATGAATATAATCGCATTAAAGAATTGAATCGGGAATTTTATAATGTATATGACCCAAATACAAATTTCTGGAAATGGGAAAGTGAAAATCAGAGAAAAGAATATCGACAAATGTGGTTTTCAAGTGAACAGGCATATAATAATTTAAGATTTGCAATCGGAGCATTGATCTTGAACAGATTAATCAGTGCTATTAATGCAGTAAGACTTATTTCTGCTTATAATAAAAATATTTCAAGTGAAGTTAGTTGGGTAATTAGTAGTTCTACAAATTCAAGTTTACCTGCAACAATATCGATTAATTTTAAGAAAAGTTTTTAGGAATAAACAAAAAAGGCTGACCAGATGGTCAGCCTCTTTTTTTTTAGAAGTTTGGATTTTCGTTTCTTTCACCTTCAGGAATAGGCAGATATTGCCATTTACCTGGTAAATGCCATATTCCAAATCTTCTCTGGTCTGGTAATCTCACGCCCTGGAAGCAAAGTTCTTTATCACGTTCTTCAACAATACTTGGCTTTGATGGGTCGTTCAAAGTAATTTCTGTTAATGGGTCAATCTGATGTGAAGCTCTAACTTCATTTACTAAAGCAAGTGCATCACCTGTTGCTGCTCCTCTTAAAATAAGTTCGGCTAACATTAAATTATTTTCCTGCCATGTCATCAGAGGAATACCAGTAATTAATCCGGTTCCTGCGTCTAGTTTATACTTGTACTGATAGTAGAAAGTACCTGTAGCTCCAGTTGCAAGCGAAGCTTTTTTAAATGGAATTCTGTTAGCTTCTTTTGGGTCTTTTGTTACATAATCTACCATTCTTTGTGTAAGTACAAATTGCGAACGTAATTCACCTGCTTGAACACGATAGTTATTGTCATTTAGTGTATTATATTTTGCATCAAATACTGCATCACCATTTTTCATTCCGTCTTTTGCATAAGTAGCAGCATTTGCATAATCTCCTTTAAAAAGATAAGCTCGAGCAATAAGAGAATTTACCAATCTTTTTTGAGCATCAGTTGCAGCAAAATTTAATGCATTTTTCCATTTCTCAATAGCAAGGTCGTATAATTGAGCTGAAGGAATAATTGCACTTCTATTAATAGCATCACCGCCTGATTCTTGTGTTAATCCAAAATATGTAGCACTGAAATAACGAGCCAAACCTCCATATAGATATGCATTAAATAAACCATTCTTTTTAATACTTTCATCTTTAAATGTAATTCTATCAATTCGAGCAATTAAAGTATCGGCATATTTTCTAAAACGATGTAATGGAGTATAAGCTGCATCAACTGAATTGTTATCTAACAAAATATCACCTAAATCAATTTGTTCATAAGTTGGATAGGTAGCATTTCGAACTGCTCTTGTAAAGAATAATTGGTCAGATAATCCATCTGCAGCGATGAATAAATCATCTACACAAAATGCTGCAGCATCTTGAACACCAATTACAAGAAAATTAACCTGGTCTTCTCTATCAAGAACAGCATCTTCTACTCTATCAATAAAAGGGTCAACACTTGTTACATAATCTTCACAGGCAAAAACTGTGAGAAATACAAGTAGTGGGACGAATTTTAATATTTTTATTTTTTTCATATTCATTTCTCCTTCAATTAAAATCCAATTTGGAACCAGAAGTTGAAAACTTTAGGATTCTGAAGAGTTAAGAAATCCTGTCCACGTGATAAGCTTCTGCTACCAGCAAAGTTAACTTCAATATCTGCACCTGTGTATTTAGAGAACTTAAACATATTGTAAGCTGAGAATCCTACAACAAAATTGCGGATGTAATTACCAGGAATAAATTCTGAAATTAAATCTGTGAAATCATAACTCAAGCTTAATTCTCTTATAACAAGGAAATCTGCATCTTCAATAAAGTTTCCATCGTAAACATAGTTCATGCTTGCGTATTGTTCTGCAGCTGCTCTATATTCAGCTGAACCAACTTCTAACCTTTGAATTTCTGGATATTTTGTTGTAAGACCTAATTTAGCTTTTAATTCTTCATAAGTTGTATTATTGCTGTATTGAATTGCAAATTGTTTAGTAAGATTATAAACTTTATTATTTAATCCGTATTCAGCCAATGCATATAAGTTGAAGTTCTTTAAGAATCTAAAATTAACTGTGAAAGAACCATAATGGTCTGGATATGGATTTCCTAAATCAACTCTGTCTTCGGTAGCTTCAACGCCAATATATTTACCATTTGCATCAAATTTAGCTCCTTTTGTTTTCCATGTATAGAATTCATGTTTTCTCATACCTTCTTTTATAACATTGACATCAAAGCCGTCAAATATGGGTTGTGCACCGCCTAAATCAGTTACTTCGTTGTTCTGGTAGTTCCAGATGAAGGAGAATGATAAATTATAATCTTTTCCTCTAATTGGGTTAAATTGTAACAGAGATTCAAAGCCCCAGTTTTTCATACCACCAATGTTAAATGGAACAGCACTTGCAGTAAGACCTGTTGAAGGAGCATTCTGTTTGTCGACAATTGAGTTGCTTGCATTTTGTCTGAAATAAGTAAATTCAAGAGAGAACATATTTAAAAACTCTGTTTCGAATCCAACTTCAATTTCTTTTATTTCTTCTGGTTTTATTGATTCATTTCCAATTGCATTTAATACTGCACCGATTCCATGGCCAGCATTTACAGCAGACCATAGCAATGGAATACCATCATCATTAGCTGGTAATTGACCACTTACACCATAAGCTGCTCTTAATTTCAATAAATCAATTTCTTTTGGAAGTTCAAACATTTTATCAAGACGTAGAGCAAAGCTGGCTTTTGGATATGTAATTGCTGGAGCTTCACGTCCAACTGCACTTGCATAATCTCTTCTAACTGCCAATGTCCAGAAATAAGTATCTTTATAAGAGAAATCATTTTCGAAGTAAATACCAGCATCACGATTATGAGCTGCGCCTTCGTTATATTCTCTTATTGTAGCACCTGATCCGATGTTCATTATGTATTGAGAACCAAACTGTTCAGCATTCATATAACTTGTTTGAACTCTACGGTCTGAAATTTGTGTACCAATAATTGAGGTACTTCTTAATCCTTCAATTATATCGTAGGAATAACGAGCATTCAAATCATAAGTGAAACCTCTATAGTGTCTGTTATAAATTCTTTTTGAACCTTTATTGATTGTTCCATATCTATATTGTGCTGGATAGATTTGGTCCTGTCTCCAATCCGAATCTTCCATACCCACAGAAGCATTTACGTCCATGTTCGGAATAGGTGACCATGTAATACTGTAAGAACCAAGAAATTGGTTATTATTGTTTTTATCTTGGAAATTTGCAACTGCAGCACTATCTGTAAAAGCCCATAATGCTAAAAGTGTATTACCGAGATACCCGTAAATGTTGTTGTCGTTATTTGGTGCTTGCATGTAATTATATGCAAAGCCAGTATTAAATTTCATGCTTAAATTATCTGCAGGATAAGCTGCTACATTAACTTTGAAAGTTTTACGATCTCCCTTAATTGGGTCAAGTATTCCTTCTTCAATACGATTCTGGAAAGATGCATAATATCTTAATATTCCCGTACCGCCAGAAGCACTAATAAAGTGGTCTCTTATGAAGCCATCTTTATAAATTTTATTAGCTCTGTCATTATCTTTCACTGAAAGAAAATCTTCAGCTTTATATTTGAATGAAGGAGTGTTGATTCCAAAGTTATATTTGTAATCAATAGAAACAGCTCTACCTAAACCAGGTATTAGCTTTCCTGATTTAGTTGTAATCATAACAACACCGTTGGAAGCATTTGTACCATACATTGCCGCTGCGGCTGGTCCTTTTAATACTTCAATTTTTTCAATGTCCTGAACATTTAGATTAGCAAGAATGCTAAATCCCTGTCCGCCTCTTCCATAGCCAATAATTTCTGTATTATCAACTCTAATTCCATCAACAAAAATCATTGGTTGTTCATCACCGTTTAATCCACCTCCACCACGAACAAAAAAGCTGAATCCACCACCAACATTTCCAGAAGTTGGTTTTAGTTGAACGCCAGCTACTTTGCCACTTAATAATTGATTAATACCTTGATAACTTTGAACTGCAGTTAATTCAGCTGCAGGAATTCTTGAGACTGCAATTTCTGACACCGATTTTGAAGTCCTTGATGCAATACCAGTTACTACAATTGTTTCACTTTCAAAAATATCTTCTTCTAATTGAAAGTTTTGTTCAATAGAATTTCCTGTAAGAATGATATTAACTGATTGTGATTTGTAACCAACGTAAGTTACACTTAGAACAACCTGCTGACCTTTCGCGAGGTCTTTAGACACTTCAAATGAATATTTTCCATCAAGGTCTGTTGCTGCTCCAATATTGAAAGCTTTAATATAAACATTTGCTCCTACAAGCGGCTCCCCTTGTGTGTCTGTTACCCTTCCCATTATTCTGAATGTGTTTTGAGCTAAAAGAAGGGTTGGTATTAGAGCAAATAGCAATAAAAGTGGTATTACTTTTTTCATACACACCCCTTTTTGGTTAATGGAATTAGTTAATTAAATTAATTTGGTAGAGTAATTATTATTAATAAAAATATGATTATCCATTGATTCGAATAATCAACCTAATTGTTATTAGTCAAACAACAATCTAATTTTTCGATTTTTAAAAAACAACAAAAAAATTTAATCTTCTCACTTTTTAAAAATATTTTTATAGAATATGATTAATAAATTTTTTCTGTAACTTTTGTAATAAAATTCAAATTTATTATGAATAATTTTCTTCTTCATATTCAATACGATGGAACTAATTATGCAGGTTGGCAGATTCAACGAAATGCAGTAACTGTTCAGGAAAAAATAATTGGTGCGATTGAAGTAATATTGAAGGAAAGAGTAAATTTAATTGGTTCAGGAAGAACAGATACTGGCGTTCATGCTCTTGGTCAAGCCGCAAATTTCAGGACAGATAAAGAAATTGATCTAAATAAATTTCAATACTCCTTGAATTCTATTCTGCCTGATGATATATCAATTAAAAAAATTGAAAAAGTCCATGAATCATTTAATGCACGATATGATGCTAAGAATAGAAGTTATATCTATATTTTTACACACAGTAAATCTCCATTTTTTAATAAATATTCTTATTTATATCCGCCAATTGAAAAAATTAATATTGGCAGATTAAATGAAATGAGCAAAGTTTTTTTAGGTGAACATGATTTTACTTCATTTTCCAAAGTAAATGAAGAAATTAGAAACAAAATTTGTTTTGTAAATGAAATTCGATGGCGCAGAGTAAAGGATTTAACATTATTTTATATTTCTGCTAATCGGTTTCTTCATGGTATGGTTAGAACTATAATTGGAACACTTCTTTATGCATCAGAAAAAAATTTGAATGAAAATTATTTGATGGATGTTCTTTCTAAAAAAGATAGAAAAATTGCAAGAGAATCTGTACCAGCAAAAGGTTTATTTCTCTATAAAGTGAGGTACTAATGATAGATTTAAAAAATAAAGTAACAATTATAACAGGAGGTTCTCGTGGTATTGGAGAAGCCTGTGTAAGATATTTTGTAAAAGCAAATTCAAAAGTTGCTTTTACTTATAAGAATTCTAAACAAAGAGCAGAACTTCTTGAAAAAGAATTTCCTGATATGGTAAAAGCTTATAAGGTTGATATGGAATCAGAAAAAGAAATTTTTGATATGGTTGATAATGTCGTAAAAGATTTTGGTAAAATTGATATTCTTGTTCATAATGCTGGAATTTGGAATGATGGAACTCTTGAAAAACTGACCCTTGAAGGCTGGGATGAATTAATGAGAATCAATTTAACTTCCACATTTTTATTTGCTAAAGCCTGTTTGCCATACATGAAAAAAAATAATTTTGGCAGAATGATTTTTATATCATCAACCGCAGGTCAGCGTGGAGAAGCATATCACTCTCATTATGCAGCATCAAAAGGCGGTATAATTTCATTTACAAAATCTCTTGCGGTTGAATTAGCTCCTTTTAATATCAATGTAAATTCAGTTGCACCTGGATGGGTAGATACAGAAATGTGCAGTGAAGTATTTTCGGATTTAGAATTTAAGGAAAAAGTGCGTAAAGAAATTCCTGTCGGAAGAATTGCTACTGCAGATGATATTGCCGGTCCTGTTCTTTTTCTTGCTTCGGATTTGGCTAGACATATCAATGGTGAAATACTGAATGTTAATGGAGGCAGTGTGCTTTGTTGTTAAATTAATTCTTAATATTAAAAATAATTGAAAAACTAATGGAATTACTTTCAAATCTGCATCCTAAGGTTGTTCATTTTTCAGTATCGCTATTTGTAATTTATTTTGTTTTTGAATTTTTTGGTTTCATTTTTAAGAAAGATTATTTAACCAAAAGTTCTTACATATTATTAATACTTGGAATATTAAGTGCAATTTTATCTGTGCTTACAGGAAATCAAGCGTATCAATCAGTAATTAACAATATCACAAAAAATGAATTATATAAATTAATTGAAAGACATCAAGATTATGCTAATATGACCGTCTGGTACTTTACAGCACTAATTACTATTAGAACTTATTTGTTGATTAAGAAAAAATTTTTTAGAAAATATCAATTAATATTTGTTTTGCTTAGTTTTATTGGTGTAATTATTGTTTTATTAACAGCTCATTTTGGCGGTGAACTTGTTTATAAACATGGAATAGGAACTAAATTATTTGGTAAATAAAAATTTATGATTAAAAAAATTTTCATAATATTTTTTTTATTTTTTGCTTCAATATCAAATGGACAGATTATAAAATTTGGTGAAGCAAAAGGCTTGTTTATGGCAGTGGGAGTTGGTCCAAAGTTTCCTGTTGGGACTCTTAATAAAAACAGCAACATCGGTGTTGGTTTTGATGTAACTTTCTCTTATACAGATAATATTTTCATGCCATTTTTTTTATATACGACTGTTGGATATGGACATTTCCCTGGCAGACAGGACCTTTATAAAAAATCAGATTATTCTTCATTCTCAAGCAATGTAATTTTAATTTCTTCAGGTGTCAGATATTATTTCCATCCTGTACTTGAAAATGTGGTATTACTTATGCCAATTGTTGATGCCGGGATTGAATATGCATATTTCGAAAATTTACATCAATTCAAAATTGATAGAAATAAACAAAATTTTTTGGAGGACTTTGGAAGATTTGGATTTCAAGTTGGTGCCGGGTTTTCGATGTTTATACTTGATGTGATAACATATTATAATTATTTGCCAAGTAATCAACACATATCGTTTGTGATAAAAGCAAATATTCCAATCTTTGTTAAAATATAAAATCGTAAATGACTTTTCTTATTCTGAAATCTAATTAATCTGTTGTCAATCTATGCAGTTTAAAAAGAAAATTACAAAGTATTTAATTGCATCAGCTATTCTGCTTTTAATAATAAATGTAGCTTTAGATTTTTTTACAATGCGAAAGAAAGTTGAAAATAATGAGCAGGAATTTACATGTCGTCAACTCGATTCAATTTTTTATGATGTGCTGAGCGATTTTGGAATTGAATCTGAGTGGATTTCTTTTGTAAAAGTCAAAATTGCTGATGAAGATTCAATCGAGAAAAAAATTGTTGTAAAACTCCCTGCAGATTTACCAATTCCTCTGATTATCAGAGATTTTCACAAAAAAATTGAAAATGATATTACAAGTTTTGTCTCAGAAGAAAAAAAATTTTTTGGCACAACAGAAATTAGAATTTATTCAAATGAGTATCTCAAGCAATTCATTCAATTAATACCGGATAATCAAATAGTAAGAAAAAGAAATGACCTTTGTTTTATTATCTCAAACGCATTTGATTTGAACGAGAAAGATTTTAATTCTTTTTTGTCAATTCCTTATCCATTTTCAGCGGTGGTAATTCCTGAAGAGGATGTAATTATGAAAGCAAATGAACTTAAAAATTATTCAAAAGAATTTATTGTTCTATTAAATGATGATGTTACGGATATGCCATTTAAGCTAAATCCAAAATCTCATAAATATATTTTGAAAAATTCTATTAAAAATATTACTACTTCATTTAGCAATGCTAAACTTTTTATAGTCGATGAATCTTCAGAATTGTATAATTCAACGACATTCAATTTTATTAGAGATGAATTCAAAAAAAGAAAAATTAATTTAATCAATCTGTCTGAGTTTATTCATTTGAATTCAGATGACGAAAACGAACTTATATCAAAATTCAGGTTTCATGCAGAAGATAAAAGTGAGAGTGATAAAATTAAATCAACTGACCAAACACTACAGTTAAATCAAAAAATATTTTGTTTATCTTATGAAAATTTTTTAAAGATAAAAGATGAATTTGACAGAATGAGAAAAAAGGGAAATAAAATAATTCCACTTTCATCTACATATCTTGTAAAAAATAATTTTGGGAAGTAAGCTTATAAATTTAATTTCTCAATAAAACTACCGTAAATATCGAGTTCAATTAATTCATTTGTTAGCATTTTAAGCTGCGGAAGAATTTTATTTTTATCACCAACAACAAGAACAGTCAATTCATCAGTATGTATATTTCTTTTAGCTGCATTTATTATTTCATCTTCTGTTACAGACTGTATGTTATTAATATATTCGTTATAATAACTTAATGGAAGATTATGAATTATTAAAAGAGCTATGCTATGGGAAAGTTGTGTATAAGATTCAAAATTAGAGGGAAAATGTTTTATTAAAAATGATTTTGCGAGATTAATTTCTTCCCGAGTAATATTTTGTTTAATGTTATTTAACTCATATAAAATTTCTGATATTGATTCGCCAACATTTTCAATGTTGACTGCTGTTCCAATCTCGAAATACCCAATTTTTTGAAAATAATTAAATGAAGAATGAGCGCCATAAGTAAAACCTTTCTTTTCTCTGAGATTAAGATTAATTCTGCTGAAGAATTCACCACCAAGTATTGAATTCATTAATTTATTTGCAAAATAATCGGGTGATTTTCTTAATCCATCAAGATGACCAATTCTAATTTCTCCCTGAGCAGAATTTTCTTTGTGGACAATAAAATATTTTGTTGAGGATTTCTCAGGAAGTTTTAATTCTAATTCTGGAAGAATAATTTCTTTTGAAGTGAAATATTTATCAATTAGTTCAGAAATTTCTTTCTGGAATAAACAACCAGCTGCAATAAATTTCTTTTTAGAATTTTTAATGTATTTATTATAAAATTCTTTAACATCATCAATCGTAATGTTATTAACAGTGTTTTCATATCCAATGGAAGGATATGAATAATAACACTCTTGAAAAATTTGTTTGTCAAATGCAGTAGAAGCAATATACGAAGGTTCGTCTTTAAGCTGCTTTATTTTATTAATAAGTTTTTTCTTTTCACGCTGAAAATCTTTTTCATCAAATCGAGGTTCATTTAATATCATTGAAAGCAGCTCAAGTGAACGCTCAAAATTTTCTTTGAGTGATAAAATAGAAAATGAAAATGTATCATGATTAACAGTTATACTGAATATTGTGCCCAGTTTTTCAAATTCATTACTTAATTGAAATGCATCGTATTTGCCAGCTCCTTCATCAATCATAAAAGAAGTAAGAAGTGCCAGACCTTTTTTATTTTCAGGGTCATATTTACTCCCGCTGAAAAGAACAATATTGAAACTTACTATTGGAAGTTTTTCTTTGCTAATATAAAATATTTCGTATCCTTTCGAAGATGTGAAATAATCAATCTTTGGTATTTCAAATGAAATATCTTCTGAGGGAACAGGTGCTTTGGTTCTATCTATCATATTTATTTACTCTTTTTTGGAATAATGTTTAATTCAACATAAGGATTCGCTAAAAATTTTCTCGCTGTTTCAATAACATCTTCTTTTGTTACATTTTCATATCGCTTTAAATCAAACATAAAAGAATCAGGCTCGTTCAAATAAAAATTATAATGATTAATATGGTCAACAATTACATCCAGCTTTTGAAGAGAATAAATGTAGTGAGATTTAATACTGTTTTTTGACCTTATTAATTCTTCATCTGAGATTCCATTGTCGATTAGAAAATTAATTTGCTCAAAAATTTCTTTCTTAATTTCTTCAAGAAGTATCTCCGGTTTAGCAGTTGAGATAATTAAAAACATTCCTGCATATTTACCTGAGTATTGAAAAGCATTAACATCCTGAGCAATTTGTTTATCATAGACAAGTGATTTTGTGAGTCTTGAATTTTTCGATGAAGTTAAAATGTCGGAAAGAATATCAAGCGATGCATCGTAGTTCCCAAAAATTTTATCTGAATGCCATGCTAAATAAATTCTCGGCAGTTGAACATTATCCTCATGAATTATTTTTTTTGAATCTTCTAATTTTTGCTCAGGTGTTTTAACTTCAGGAATTGAATTATTTGATGGGAATTCCCCGAAATATTTTTCAACTAATTTAATTGCATTGTCAAATTCGAAATTTCCGCCGATTACAAGCGTTGCATTGTTGGGGCTATAATAAGTTTTAAAAAAATTTATTACATCATCGAGTTTGAAATTTTTAATGTCTTCCATCCAGCCAATAGTAGGCCATGAATAAGGATGATTTTGTGCAAATAAATTTGATAGAAGAATTTCCCATGCAAGTCCATATGGTTGATTTTCATACCTTTGTCTTCTTTCATTCATAACAACATCTTTTTGATTATTCAATTTTTCTTCTGTTAATGCAGGTAGTAAAAATCCCATTCTGTCTGACTCTAACCATAAAGCTAATTCAAGATAATTAGAAGGAATTGTTTCATAATAATTTGTTCTATCAAAGGAAGTGGAGCCGTTAAGAGAACCACCAGCTTCTTGTATTAATCTAAAATGTTCTCCTTTAGGAATGTGTTTAGAACCCTGAAACATCATGTGTTCGAATAAATGAGCAAATCCAGTTTTACCTTTTGATTCATTTGCCGAACCAACACGATACCAGATATTTACTGCAACAATCGGAAGACTTTTATCTTGATATAAAATTACTTCCAAGCCATTGGCAAGTTTGTGTCTCTCGTAATTTATTTTGAGAAGTTTATCGTTCATGTTGATGCTTAATTTTCTTTTAAAATAAATTCAATCCTATCGAGTTTTCCATCAATGTTTGAGCGCGGCTGAATATTAAATATTTTACATAGCAAAGGATATAAATCAATATTCCATAGAGTTCCTGTTTTATAATTTTTTTTGAATTTTGGACCGGTTGCAAGAAAAATTCCATGCATGTCAATCTGATTATTGTCATAACCATGATTTGCTTTTGCTGTATTCAGCCATTCAGATTTTGAATTTCGTATTAATGACCAGCCTAAATCTGCAACAATAATTATTGAAAATATAAAAGGATTTTTATTGTAGTGATAATATTCAGGCATTTCGTCTTTCAAATATACTTTATAGTGGTTTTCATTTTTTTTAAGAATATCATAAACTTCTTTTAAAAATTGTTTGGGAGGTTCAATCATCATAACTGGACCATCATCTTCAAATCTACAATTATAGTTTTCTAATAGCTTTTCAATGTTAATAGATTTCTCTTTTGAAATGTCAGTCATTCCATGGTCCGATACAATAATTATGTTTATGCTATCAATCATGTTAATATTTTTTAGTTCGTTCAAAAGATATCCAGTTACATTATCAAGATGCTTAATTGCATTGTTAATTTCTGTTGAATTTGTTCCATAGTCATGGGCATAAGTATCGGTTTCATGAAAATATAAAGTAATGAAATGAGGTCTTTCAGCAGGTGGTAATTTTAGCCAGTTAATTACCCCTTTAATTTTTTCCTGAAAGGAACGATTATGGTCGTAGAATTCATAATAAGATGGATGTCTATAAGGGATTCTTATTTCAGAACCAGGCCAGAAATAACTTGCTGTTTTAATACCATTTCTTTCGGCTGTTTCCCAGAATGCTTCACCAAGATACCATCTGCCATCGCGAACAGCATTAGTATCTCCCATTCTATATTTTTGATTGTTAAATGGGTTTACGAAGCTGTTACTAATGATTCCATGATTTTCTGGATACATACCTGTAATTAATGAAATATGATTTGGAAAAGTTTTAGATGGAAATACAGGTCTGAGAGAAATGGCAGATACTCCTTCATTGCGAATATTTTCCAGATTTGGTGTGATACCGCGGTTCAAATAATCCCATCTAAAACCATCAAATGAAATTAAAATAACATATGGTTTTTGAGCAAAAACCGATATCTGAATTAAAATCAGAAGTAAAAAAAGTTTATTAATTAATTTTTTCATAGTAATTGCCATGATTTTGATATTACAAATATAGTTAAGTTAAAATTCAACACATAAGAAAGAATTAAAATTCAAAAAAAATAAAAAATTCTTTTGCTATTAAAAGTATTTTCCTATTTTCTGTTAGGAAAAAAATCTTATTTAGGATTTTGTCAGAGTATTAAAAAATCATTAACTCTGAATTAAAACTTGTATATGAAATTAAATCCCCTGATATTTAGCCGCATAAAAAAATTTTTTATCTACACAAAAAGCATATATCTTTTAATTAAAAATCTACAAACCAATGAGGAGTGTATATGAAAAAAATTCAACAATTATTTTCTCTAATAGCTTTATTTTTAATTATGATGGGAACGTCTTTGTGGGCACAAGGCGTTACATCAGCCGCTCTAAATGGCAAAGTGGTTGACCAGAATGGAAATCCTTTGCCAGGAGCTAATATTATAGCAGTACACCAGCCCTCAGGAACTCAATATGGAACTACTTCAAGAGAAGACGGAAGATATAATCTGCTTGGCTTGAGAGTAGGAGGTCCTTATAAAGTAACAGTTTCTTATGTTGGATATACTACTCAGGTAGAAGAAGGTTTTTCACTTGAGTTAGGTCAAAATTTAAGAATTGATTTTAAGCTACCCGAACAAGCAGTTGAATTAAGCGGTGTAACAGTTACTGCAGAAAAGGGAGCTATTTTAAGCCAGGCAAGAACTGGTGCTGCTCAAACAGTTACTCCTCGTGCTATAGAATCTATGCCTACCGTTAGCAGAAGTTTTCAAAGTTTTGCAAAACTATCACCATTATTCTCAGGAACAGATTTAGGTGCAGCGGGTCGTACAAGTCGTTATAACAACATACAAATTGATGGAACTCAGTATAATGATTTGTTTGGATTAGGCAGCACAGGAACTCCAGGTGGTCAAACATTCACAAATCCAATAAGTCTGGATGCTATCAGTGAATTTCAGGTTGTTATAGCCCCTTACGATGTTCGTCAAAGTGGTTTTACAGGTGGTGGTATTAATGCAATTACAAGAAGTGGAACAAATAATCTTTCTGGTTCAGTATATTTCTATGGAAGAAATCAAGATTTAGTTGGAAAGTATAAAGTTAACGGGGTTACTTCTAAGGCTGTAGATGAATTCAAAGATTATCAATATGGCTTTAGAGTTGGTGGACCAATCTTACGAGATAAATTATTCTTCTTTGTAAATGGTGAATTAACTGCTTATGATAATCCCGCTCCAAATATTTCTTTAATCAGTGGATACGGTGGAAAAACGCCAGCTGAACTAAAAGCACTTGCTGATCAAGTTAAAGCTGCTCTTGCAGCAAAGGGATTTAATGCAGGAACTTATAATGATGTTACACTTCATCAACCAAGCACAAAATTATTCTTAAGATTTGATTATAACCTTGCAGCTAATCATAAATTAACATTAAGACATAATTTTGTTGATGCTTCAGCTGATAAATTTTATAATTTTCGCCAGGTAAATACTTTGCTGTTTGATACACAACCTTATAAAATGAGCAACACAACAAACTCTACAGTTTTAATATTGAACAGTACATTTGGCAATACAATGTCAAATGAACTTATTGCTGGATATACAATGATTCGCGATAAAAGAAAAGGAATTTCTGCAGATGCTCCAGAAGTATTAATTAAAGAATTAAATGGAACATTTAATATCTATGCTGGTCCTGATAGATTCTCTTCTGCAAATAGATTAGACCAGGATATTATTGAAATTACAGACAACTTCAATATCTTTGCTGGAGATCATACATTCACAATTGGAACTCATAATGAATTTTTCAAATTCTCAAATCTTTTTGCTCGTTCAGCATTTGGTTATTATGAATATAATAGTTTAGCAGATTTTATTGCAGATAAAGTTTCATTCTATCAAAGAGTATATTCAAGAAAAGGGGATCCACGAGATCCAAAAGCAATTCCAGCAGC
Organism: Rosettibacter primus; assembly: GCF_036860675.1. NCBI lineage: Bacteria > Pseudomonadati > Ignavibacteriota > Ignavibacteria > Ignavibacteriales > Melioribacteraceae > Rosettibacter > Rosettibacter primus. Next base: position 94,287 of record NZ_JAYKGK010000002.1, on the reverse strand, counting down.
TGAATTCTCTGTTCTTCAATTTGGTTTCTATGTTCAAGATGAATGGACTGTCTCTTCAAGATTAAAACTAAATTATGGTTTGCGTATTGATATCCCAGTATTCCCCGATACTCCAGATGAAAATCCATTGGTTCCGCAATATTTCCCGGACTATAAAACTAACAGAGTTCCAAGTGGGAATCTGCTCTGGTCACCTCGTATTGGGTTTAACTGGGATGCATCAGGTGACAGAACAACTCAAGTCCGTGGTGGCTTAGGTGTATTCACAGGACGAATTCCATATGTATGGATGTCGAACAATTTTGGTAATGCAGGAACATTTACTGCAGAAGTTAGAAATCAAGGAACAGGATTACAGTTCAGAGCTGACCCATATAATCAATATGTTGCCGGCGACCCAGGTACTGGAGCAGCAAGACTACAATCAGAAATTAACTTAGTTGACCCAGATTTAAAACTTCCTCAACTCCTAAGACTTAATGTAGGTATAGACCAACAATTACCATTAGGTTTTATTGGAACATTTGAAGTATTATATTCCAAGAACCTAAATGAAATGCTTTATCGAAAAATTAATTTGAATCCACCAATTGCAAAAATTTCTATGATTGGAACTGGTCTTGATGGTCGTCCAATTTATGGCGGAACAAATTCTGGCGGCGGTAATTTCTTTGATGTTCTTGAATTATATAACACAAGTTCTGGTTATCAATATAATTTAGTATTCCAGATTCAAAGAAATGTAGCTCGTGGATTTTCAGTTAATGCTGGCTATACATATGGACAAGCAAAAGATAAGAACAGTTTGAACTCTTCTCAAGCTCAATCACAAATGAGATACAATCCTATTGATATTGACCCGAATAGTCCAAAGTTAACTACTTCTCAATGGGAAGTTGAACATCGTGTATATGCTTCTGTTTCTTATACAGAAGAATTCTTTAAGAATGCTCCAACAACTATTTCATTATTCTACAATGGTCAAAGCGGTTCCCCATACTCATACATTGTTTACGGTGATTTAAATAATGATGGATTTGACCAGAATGATTTGTTCTACATACCGAGAAATAAATCTGAAATATTGTTGGGTACAATTTCAAACAAACAATATGTGCCAGCAAATTCAAAAATGTACGATGATTTAGAAGCTTTCATTAAGAATGATGATTACTTAAATGCAAATCGTGGTAAAATTGCTGAAAGAAATGGTGCAAAAGAACCATGGCAGCAATATTTAGATTTAAGAGTAACACAGGATATCCCAGATTTATGGGGCATTGGCAGATTCCAGTTATCAATAGATATTCTTAATGTTCTTAATTTACTTAACAGCGAATGGGGCAAAGTTGAAAGTGTTGGTAGTTCCACTTATCGTCTAGTTACATATCAAGGTAGAGTTGATGAAAATGGAAATGTAAACTCAAATGCTGCATTAAATACAAGACCAGTATTTACATTCTCTAAACCAAATAACAATAAAGCCGCTCAAGTAAGTGATATGGCATCTCGATGGAGAATGCAGATTGGTTTAAGATACAGTTTTTAATCTGATGTGAAGTAATTGTAGGAGCCTTCAGAATTTCTGAAGGCTCTTTTTTTATTATTGGGCAGGACTTGATTCGTTTATTATTTATAATTAGTAAACTGAACAGGAAAATCTAAATCAGCATCTTTAATTAACTTTATTACAGCTTGAAGGTCATCAATTTTTGGGGAAGTAACTCTAATTTGTTCATCCTGAATTTGTGCATTTACTTTTATCTTACTTTCTTTAATCAATTTTGTTATTAGTTTTGCATTGTCTTTTGATATCCCGTGTTGCAATATAATTGTTTGTTTTATTCTTCCACCTGCAGCAGGTTCTGGTTCATTTAATTTCATTGCTTTAATAGATAATCCTCTTTTAATAAATTTTGAGTGAAGAATGTCAATAGATTGTTTTCTTGAATATTCATCTTTCGTATTTAATGTAATTATTTTTTCTTTTTTGTTAAGTATCAGTTCTGTTTTAGAATCTTTTAAGTCATAGCGTTGCTGTATTTCTTTTAAAGCTTGATTGATTGCATTATCAACTTCTTGAAAATTAATTTCTGAAACAATATCAAAAGAGTGATTGGCTGCCATATTAAATTCTCCTGAAAATTTTCAGTTATTTATGTGAAATTGAGCTTAAATAAAATTAACATAAATTTTTTTTATTCCATAAAAAAATCTTTGATATTAAATAATTAATAACTTATATTTCATATGTGTTAGAGGGTTTCTGTTTGTTTTTGTTCCCCTTATTAAAAAATTAATGATTGCAAGTAATTGCAATAAGAGTTATATGAGGCAATTACTCATAAGGGCAATAATTTTATTTCTTCTTTTGAATTTAATTACTTTCGGAAAAATTAAACCTGAAAGTAAAATTGTTGATTTATTAACTCAAAAAGGTTTTGAGAATGTATATGTAAGAATTGATTCTTCAAAACTTTTTATCTTGTTTGAAAATCGTATATACAGATATAATGTTGAAGCATTAAGAAAAGTGATGAATATATTATCTGAATTTAATGAGATTAAAATGATTGAGTTAATTGTTATGCAAAATAAAGTGCCTCTTATTTCTTTTGAATATAATAATGAAGACTATCAGAAATATCAAAAGGGTATTATTAACAGTGAACAATTAGAAGATAGAATAACAGCTTCATATTATATTGATAAAGAATTATTAAAAGAAAAATTTTTATTTAAGAATGAATCAGATTATAGATTTGATTTAGTACTCAATCCAGGTTTTCGAGGACAGTTTGGGGATTACTCAAATCCAGTCAGAGCTCAAATAAATTTTATACCTGAAATTAATACTACTTTATGGAAAGGCATGAACATAGTAACACAAATGTTAATCCCGATTTATAATGAATTCCCAGGAGAAGGTGATTATGTTCGACCGGGAATAATTTCATTAAATCAAAATTTTAGATTACCAGAAAATTATTTCCTCTCATCTTCGGTGGGATATTTTACTGAGAACAGATATGGCTTTGATTTATCTATAAAAAAAATTTTTTACAACGGCAATTTAATAACTGGAGTGAATACAGGTTACACAGGTTATATGTCGGTTATGAATAAAAAAATTTTTTATTCAGATTTATACTTATGGACAATCAATATGAATGTTGAATATAGAATTAATAAATATGATTTAACAATTGGAATTACAGCCGGTAAATTTTTATATGGTGACAAAAGCATAAGAATTGATATTAACAGGCAATTTGGTGAAATTGAAATTGGATTTTTTGCTGTGCGTTCAAGTAATAAACAATCTAATGGTGGTTTTAATTTCAGTATACCATTGTTCCCTTCTTCATATAGTTATCCATCAATAATAAGAATTAGAACTGCAGAATCTTTTCGATGGGAATATAGAGTGAAAGGGGAAATACCTGCAATGATTGGGGTGGTTTATAATACCGGTAATTCATTTTTTAGAACATTAAAAAAATATAATCCAAATTTTTTATTAAAGAGAATAAACAATTAAATATTCATAACAAAAGGAGTAATGTATGTTAACAAAAATCAAATTATTAACAAGTTACCTTGTTATAATTAGTATTATTCTTTCGGGTACAATATTTATCAGCTGTGAAAGTACAAAGACAGCTCCTATTGTACCAGCACCTCCTACGCCTGTTACGTCCCCAGCCCCGCTGGTTCTTACTGGTTATGTGAAAGATGCTGTTACATTAGCTGGAATTCAAAGTGCTACAGTAATTCTTGCAAATGAAAATGGGGATATACTCACTACACTTGCCACTGATGGATCAGGAAAATATCAATATGATGTAACAAATATTCCTGGAGCTAAATTAAATATCAGTGCGTCTGCAGCTTCTTATAGTGCAAAAAGAGTTGTTGCAACTTTAAATAAGTCAAACTACACTTCTACTGTTCCGGTAGCTTATTTAACAAAAATTACTGGAACAACTCAAAATGTTGTAGCAGCAAGTGGTGGACAAGTTAATAATAGTTCAACCGAATCTGTTTCAGGTAGGCCTCTAACATTACAAATTCCTGCTAATGCTCTATCTCAAAATACTTCAATTACAGTTTCATCAATTTCTGTAAACAATGCAGTATCACTGCCAGCATCGTTAAATAAAATGATAGCATCTGCTGGTAATTTTGAACCAACAGGATTGAGGTTCCTTCAACCGGTAACAGTTTCATTCCCACTACCTTATACTACAACTCCTGGTAAGCAATTAACATTATTCAAGCTAAATCCTAATACTATAATTTGGGAAAATCAGGGTACAGCAATAGTTGATGCAGATGGTAAATCAGCAACAGCACAATTGACTGGTTTTTCTTCTTGGTGTGTAACAGATAATGGTACTTTTACACAAACAAGCTTTAATGATACTCAAGCTGATGCGACTGAACAAACTGTTCCTAATGGGCAGACAGTTCAACATTCATATACACCTATAGTTAATGTTATACAAAAAACAGGTGATTTAAGTGATACATGGATAAGAAATATTATTGGCAGTATTGATGCATTTTCAGCATATGATTATAGATTGAATTCCCAGGGCCAAATTCAGCCTGTTACAATTACTTACACGGCAACTCCACAACCAGATTTACCAAATGAATATAAGAAAGATCTGGATGGGGATGGAAATCTTGACCATTATAATCCTAATGCACCAAATGAAAGAGGTACATGGGTCTGGTCTGCTGTAGTTCAAAGATTTTTGGTTTCTATTTCAGGGATAGTAACAATTGGTGACCAATCCGCTCAAGTAACAGTTAATTTTAAAGTTTATAAAAAGGTACGAAATAACTGGACTTGGGTCAAAAAGCATGATCAGGGAATTGGAGGTTAAGATAATTTAAGAATGATTATTCAATTTTATGAAGAATGCTTTTTGAAATAAAATATGGAGTTGAACAAATAGTGAGTTGATTTGATGTTGTAGAAATTTCGCTTTGATAAAAAAAATCATGAATTTTGTTAATAATAGGGAAGAATAATTGTGCAGCTTTTTTACAATTTTATAATAGTTTTTGGAATCGAATCATTGTCGGGGTGGAGAGATTTGAACTCTCGACCTCTTCGTCCCGAACGAAGCGCGCTAACCGGGCTGCGCTACACCCCGATTCATGCCTGCAAAAATATTGTTTTTAATTCTGATATAAAAATGCATTTAAATTAAATAGGAGGGTAAGATGAAAAAATTTATTTTAATGATTTTATCAATTCTTTTTATAACAATTACGATACAAGCTCAACTAGCTAAAAGTAGCTGGTCGCTTGGAGCTGGATTTACTTATCCACGCTTTGTTAATGTTAATGTCACTGCTACTAACAAGAACTTTGGTGGATTTTTATCCCTGCAAAGAAATTTTTCTGAACATGTTGGACTTCGTTTGACAGGTTCATATCTGCATTTAGAAGGTGAATGGGGAACTCCTGTAAATACATCCGAGACAAATGTAATAATGGGTAATCTCGACGCATTGTACTATGTAGTTCCTTGTGAATCAGTTTCTCCATATTTGTTTTTAGGAGGTGGACTTGATTATCGTATGCTTACTAATAAAGCAACACCTACATTGGATGATAATGCATTAGCCGCTCAATTTAATGGTGGTGTAGGATTGGAGTGGGAATTAACTTCTTGCTGGAAATTAATATCTGAAGCAAGTTATCATCTCGTTACTAATTCTGAATTTGATGGAGCTTTAGGTGTGGGTGAAATAAATGGAAAAGATTCTTACATGACAGTAAAACTTGGTGTACTATATTACTTCTCTAAAGGAGAACCTTCCAAACTATGTCAACTTTATTCAGGATTAAGTGTGGAAGGTGCACCGAAAGTTGATTATGAGAGAATTGAAGAAATTGTAAAAAGATACATTCCACGTGAAGTGGTAAAAGAGGTTGTTGTTGAAAAACCAGTAAGCGCTACTGCTGCTAAAGCAGAAAAATGGGTACTCGTTGGTGTCAATTTTGAATTTAATAGTGCCAAGATTACTCCTGAATCATATCCAATTCTTTTTGATGCTGCTAAAACTTTACTTGAAAATCCAAACCTGAATGTTGAAATTCAAGGTTATACAGATAATATAGGTTCGGAAGCATATAATAAGAAACTGTCTCAGAAAAGAGCTGATGTTGTTAAGAACTATTTAATCTCGAAAGGGATTAGTGCTAATAGACTTAAGGCTGTAGGTTATGGTGAATCAAATCCAATTGCTGATAATAATACTGCTGAAGGTCGAGCAATGAATAGAAGAATTGAGTTTAAAATTCAGTAATTTGAAATTAATATGCCTCTTTACTTTAAAGAGGCATTCTTATAAGTTTGCATTAAAAATTATCCTTTAATTTTATCCAGAGAGATAAAAAGGAATGCTTATAAAGAAATTTTTTAATTAAAGATTCCTCGGTGACCATATGTCAACGAGGATTTTTTTTATATAGAAAGAGGGAAATTATGGATATAAAAGCAAAAATAGTTGACGAAGAAGGATTGAATAGAACAATAACTCGACTTGCTCATGAAATTCTTGAAAGAAATAAAGGCTCAAGAAATATTGTTTTAATTGGAATGAGAACTCGAGGTGAATTTATTGCCAACCGAATAAAGTCAAAAATAAAAGATATTGAAAATTATGAACCTGATTTCGGTATACTTGATGTTACACTTTATAGAGACGATTTTAGAACAAGGTTAAAACAACCAGAAGTTTCTGTTACAAATATTACATTTGATATTAATGAAAAAGATGTAATACTTATTGATGATGTTTTGTACACAGGCAGAACAGTTCGTGCGGCTCTTGATGCTATTATGGATTTAGGAAGGCCAAGTACAATACAGCTTTGTGTTCTGGTTGACAGAGGTCACCGCGAATTGCCTATTAAAGCTGATTTTGTCGGTAAAAATATTCCAACTTCAATTAATGAAGAAATTCGTGTTAGACTCAAAGAAATTGATGGAGAAGATGCTATATATTTAGTAAATGTTCCAAGTAAAAATTAAAAGGTAAAAAATGGCACTATCAAGCAGACATTTGCTGGGTTTATATGGGGTACCAAAAGAAGATATTCAATTAATTTTGGATACTGCAACAACATTTCGCGAAGTACTTGAAAGACCAATTAAAAAGGTACCTACACTTCAGGGCAAAACAATTGTAAATCTATTTTATGAAAATTCAACTCGTACGAGAATTTCTTTTGAACTTGCTCAAAAGAGATTATCGGCTGATACTATTAATTTTTCAACATCAACAAGTAGTACAAAAAAAGGAGAAACATTTAAAGATACTGTAAGAAATATTGAAGCTATGAAAGTTGATATGATTGTAGTAAGACATCAATCTGCAGGTGTGCCACAATTCTTAACAAAAATTACAAAGGCAAATATTATTAATGCAGGTGATGGATTGCACGAACACCCAACTCAAGCTTTACTCGATATGTATTCAATAAGAGAAAAATTTGGAACTTTGAAGGGATTAAATGTTTGCATTATAGGTGATATTGCTCACAGCAGAGTTGCGATGTCAAATATCTTTGGTTTGAAAACGATGGGAGCTAATGTCTCTGTATGTGGACCGGCAACAATGATTCCAATGGGAATTGAATCACTTGGTGTTAAAGTATTGCACAATATTGATAAAGCTATTGCGAATAATGATGTATTAAATGTACTTAGAATTCAGCTTGAAAGAGATGCAGGAAGAAGAATTCCTTCAACAAGAGAATATCATAATTATTTTGGGATAACAGCTGACAGAATTGAAAAGAACAATAAAAATATTGTGATACTTCATCCAGGCCCAATAAATAGAGGTGTTGAACTCTCATCTGAAGTAGCTGATGGACCTTATCAGATAATTTTAGATCAGGTTACAAATGGAGTTGCCATTAGAATGGCAGTTCTTTATTTACTTGGTACAATGATAAATTAAAAGGTGATAAATGAAAATAATACTGAAACAAGTAATCCTCCTTAATCCTTATCAAAATCTTAATGAAAAAAACGATTTATTGATTGAAGATGGTATTATAAAAAAAATAGGAAATCTTACTGAAGAAGATTTCAAAACTTCGGAAGTTTTTGATTTTGAAAATAAATATTGTGTACCTGGATTATTTGATATGCATGTTCATTTAAGAGAGCCTGGCAGAGAAGATGAAGAAACAATCGAAACAGGCTGTATTGCTGCTGCCGCAGGTGGATTTACAGAGATTGCATGTATGCCCAATACAAATCCAAATATTGATTCAGCTGAAGTAGTTAGATATATAAAAGATAAATCTAAAGATCTTCTTGTTGAAGTTTACCCAATTGGAGCAGCAACACTTGAGAGGAAAGGTGAAGCTATAGCTCCAATGTATGAACTGGTTGAAGCAGGAGCTGTTGCATTTTCTGATGATGGAAATTCTATAAAGACTGCTGGCATACTAAGACATGTAATGGAGTATGCTCGAATGTTAAATGTTCCAATAATAGAACATTGCGAAGATGAATCTTTAGCATGTGGTGCAATGAATGAAGGTGTGGTCTCTACAATTCTTGGGTTACCTGGAATTCCGAATGTTGCTGAAGATTTAATTGTAATACGAGATATTTTAATGGCAGAGTTTACAGGTGCAAAAATTCATATTGCGCATATAAGTTCAAAAAATGCTGTTGAATTTGTTCGGCAAGCGAAAAAGAAAAATATTCAAATTACAGCTGAAGCAACTCCACATCATTTTACACTTACAGATGAATCTCTTAAAACATACGACACGAATTTTAAAATGAGTCCCCCACTTCGTACAGGGGAAGATGTTCAAGCAATAATTGAAGGATTAAAAGATGGTACAATTGACTGTATAGCAAGCGACCATGCACCACATTCTATAGAAGAAAAAGAGATGGAATTTATTTATGCACCAAACGGTATTGTAGGATTGGAAACTCAATTAGGTTTAGCATTGAGCGAACTTGTTCATAAAAAGCATCTTACATTATCACAATTAGTTGAGAAATTTTCTATCAATCCAAGAAAAATCTTAAATATTCCTATTCCATTAATTAAAGAAGGAGAAAATGCAAATCTTACAATTTTTGATAAAGATTTAATCTGGACAGTTGACATTTCCAAGTTTAAATCCAAATCAAAAAACTCGCCTTTTGATAAACATCTTCTTACCGGGAAATCTGTTGCAGTGATTAATAAAAGGAAAATGTTTTTTGATGATAAATTTTTTAGCATATAAAATAATTCTGAAATAATAATCAATAGTGTATAAAATTAGATACAAATAACTTTTCTATAATTCATTTTTGTGAAATTTTATGGTTATTATTGCTGGCATTTCAATTGAACTATTTTCTCCAACATTTATGGAGAAAAAAATGAAAAAGCTGATTTTTTTAGTTACTGTAATAATTACAACAATTATTCTTACCGGATGCGATATTTATATTAATGACCGGTTTGATGATACTCCGCCTTCACCTCCTACAAATATTAGAACAATAACAGGTGATAAACGAGTTGATATTTACTGGGATCATAGTCCTGAAAGAGATGTTGCTGGCTATAATGTTTATTATAGTTATTCTTATAATGGGAAATATACTTTAATCGGAAGCACAAGCAATAATTATTTTATTGATGATGGATGTGAAAATGGAGTTACTTATTATTATGCTGTAACAGCATATGATTATAATAACAATGAAAGTGAACTTAGCAAAGATGTAGTTTATGATACTCCGCGTCCCGAAGGATTTAATCAAGCAGTTTTTGATTACAACATTTCACCAAATAATTCGGGTTATGATTTCAGCAATTATCAGGTTGTAGCTTACAATAGTGATAATGCAGATTTCTTTTTTGAAAATTATAACGGAACTTATTATGTAACTGTCTGGGAAGATACAGATATTCAAGATATGGGAGAAACAAGAGATATTTATGATGTAAGTTATGCACCCCTTGATGGCTGGGTTACTAAAAAATCAGGAGAAAATATTAAATATACAGAAGCAATAATTGGTCATACATACGTAATCTGGACATGGGATAATCATTATGCCAAAATTAGAATAAAAAATATAACAAGAGAAAGAATGGTATTTGATTGGGCATATCAGCTTGCAGAAGGAAATAGAGAATTAAAAAGAAGTGCAACTGACTTTAATCGAAATAATATGCTCAAAAATATTCTTCGGAAATAATATGTATTTCACTTTTAGTCTGTCAGAAGCATATTCCATAAAAGGGATATGCTTTTTTATTTCTTTTAATTTATTTTATTGATGTAGATTATTGTTGCAAAAATTTTTAAAGGTATTGAATTGAAAAATTTTATTCAAAAAGCTTTTTGTTATTTAGCTTTGATTCTTTTCACACTATTAATCTTTTTTTATACAGAAGAAAATTATTCCCAGAATATTAAACTTTCAGATGTAAACAAAATATTTATTCATATCGAAGATGGATTAAATAATAATGCAATTGATAAGTTTGCAAGTTACTTCTCAGAAAAAAATTTCATAAGTCTGAAAAATGGCAACTCGGGATATTTTAGTGCAAATCAATCATATTATGTCATAAAAGATTTTTTAAGTATTTACAAACCACTATCTTTTAAGCTGACAAATATTGTAACAGATTCAACAAATCCATTTGCATCAGGTGTTTTGAGATATAATAATAACGGAATTAGAGGAACAGCAGTAGTATTTATATCATTACAATTGGTCAATAATCAATGGCGAATTTCACAAATCACAATTAACTAAGTTCTAAATGAGATTTTATTTATCAAGAATTGGTATAAAAGGAATTATCTTAATTTGTTTAATGATTATATTGTTACTATCAGGAATAATATACTCCATATTTTTAAGAAGTAATAAATACAATTGGGAAAATCTTGTTAAAGAAAGAATAAAGAGAAATGAAAGTTTGATTCAAAATTCTTTTAATGAAAAATTAGAATTACTTTTTAATAATGCTGCAAATATAAAAAATGATGTTCGTTCAATAATTATTAATAATAAATTTATATCTGATACTCGTCAATATACTTCTTCGATTTTGCAAATTTATGATGAACAAAAAAATTTATTATTCTGGGATTCAAAATCATTTTTAGAGCAAACACAATATTTCAATTCTGAATTTGTAGGCAAGCCATTCTTTTTTGATAATGACTTATTTGTATACTTAACTGTGATTGATACACTTCAACATGGTCATAAATTATTTTATCTGTCAGTTAATATTCCAGTAGAAAAAAAATATAGTCTTGGAAAAAATAAGAATTTTACTAACTGGTCTGAATTGCTCTCTCAAATACTAAATACTAATGTTGAAATTATTTATAACAAAGATGAAGCAATAAAAAAAGATGGAAGATTTCACTCCTATGATTTAATGAATAACAATAACAAAATTGCTACAGTAATTTTTGAAAAACCTGCAGTTGATTTTATATTGAATGAAATGAGTAACTCAGTTAAAACATTTCAGCTAATTTTACTGTTTTTAATTTTTTTTGATTTAATCTGGATATTGTCCCCTCGAATAAAAAGTCTTAAAAATAATTTAATAAGGTTTTTGCTATATACATTAATAGCAGCATCAATTAGATTATTGCTGTTTATTTTTAACTTTCCTTCATCATATTTCAGAAATTCGTTGACAAATGCTTCATATTTCTCATCAACATTTGCATTTGGAATAGTTCGTTCACCTCTTGAATTTACAATTACAGTAATTACAGTTTTGATTATTGTATCGATAGGATTTAGTTATGCATCAAAATATTATTTGTCAAATAAAAGTTTCAAAAACTCGTGGAAAATATTTATTGCTTTGTGGTTAATATTTTCATTTTTGATATTACTTATCTGGCGAGGATTGGGTGCTTCGCTGCGAAGTGTAATTTTTGACTCTACAATACGTTACTTCAAAGAATTTAATCTTATCCCGGATACCCCAACTTTTTTAATGGACTTAAATATTTTACTTCTTGGAATCTCAGCAATTTTATTTTCTTTAATATTATTAATGTTACTCTATTCTTTTAATCCATTTAAAGGAAATAAAGATTCATCATTAAAATTATTTGCATTGTTATTTGTTCTTTTACAAATATCTGGCTGGGCATTTGACAATTTTCAAAAACAACCTCAAGGGACTCCTGCAATTCGTTTTGTTTATATTAGTGTGATTTTTCTTCTTACATATCTATTATTATTTGGAAATTTCAAAAACTTTCTTAAATACATATACATTGCATTTGGAGCTTCAATAGCAACTGTGAGTCTGCTGACATATTACAATTCTGAAATAGAAAGAGAGTCATTAAAAACTACTGCTCAGGATTTAACACGAGCCAATCAAAATATTTATCAGTTTATGATTTATCAAACATTGAATGAAATACGAAACAATAAAGATGTTTTTGATGCATTCGAGAAGTATAAAAATTTTTACTCATTAGCTTTTGTTACATGGACTAAAAGCCTGCTGCATAATGAATCAATACCTTCATTTATTAATTTTTATGATAAAGAAAAAAAATTGAAAGGTTATTTCTCCTCATTCAAACAAAATATTTCAATAATTGAAAATGAATTGAAAGATTATAATGTTACTAATGATATTACAATTAAAATACTGCCAAATATCTTTGGTGACAAAACTTTAATTAAAGGAATAACAGCAATAAAAAATAATGATAGTATTTTGGGTTATGCAGTAATAGGAGCATTATTCGAAGATATTAATTTTAGATTTCTAAACATGCCAGCATATTTCCTATCTGAGCAGCAAGGAATCTCTTCAGCAATAAATTTAGAGAGAGTTAAGATATTTTATTTTCATAACAAAAAAATATCAAAAGCTTATGGCTCAGTTATTTTATCCCAAGATGATATAAAAAAATTTATTTATGCCGACTTTTCAAAATTCAACGAAGCATGGTTATATTTTAACATAGATAAAGAAAAATATCTTTTTTATGTTCTTAAGTTGAGTGATGATTATTCCAAGATATTAGCTGTTGGAAAAGAGGAAAGAGATTACACCTGGAGTTTATCAGACTTTTTCAAAGTATTTTTTATTCATTCTTTAATAATTCTTCTATCGGTATTCATTGCAGCTTTGTGGAATTATAAATCATTATTAAAATTCCTACAGAGTTACAGGACAAAAATTGCAGCTGTATTTGTAGTAGTAGCTATTGTCCCTTTAATAATATTTTCAGTTTACTTTAAGAATATTACAGAAATCAATAACGAAGAATTTAATTACAATAATTTGTTGAAATTGTCTGAACAATTGAAAGATTATTTTCATAATTATGAAAAAAATAATTTGAAAAATAATTTGTTGATATTTTCAAAAGCATCAGAAGATTTAGGATTGAAATTCACAGTATTTCGTGATAAATATTTGTTATTCAGCACCAATGAAAATTTATATCAATCAAAATTATTTTCTGCAGTTATTCCGGCAAAAATTTATTATGATTTGCAAAGCAAAGGCTACGATAGAGTTTTAATCAAAAATGAATTTGAAAAAATAAATTATAATTCACTTTATTTTAAAATAATTTTTTCGGGTGAAGAATATATTGTTGAAGTGAATGATTTATTTAATGAATTAGAAAATCTTACTCCAGAAAGAGATATAAATGTTTTTATGTTTGGAATAATTTCTCTTGCAGTAATAATGTTGATAATTTTTAGTACGATATTAGCAAATCATATTTCAATGCCTATCAGAAGGCTAACTAATGCTATGCGGTCAGTAGGAATTGGTGATTTGAATATTGAAGTAAAAGGGAAATATTCTGGTGAAATCTATGAACTTGCAAATGGATTTAATAAAATGGTTGCGCAATTAAAGAAAAGTCAAATTGAACTTGCAAGAATTGAAAGAGAAGCAGCATGGAAAGAAATGGCTAAACAGGTAGCTCACGAAATTAAAAATCCTTTGACCCCAATGAAATTATCGGTTCAGCAATTAATTGCAGCTTATAAAGATAAATCTCCAAAATTTGATGATATATTTGATAAAGTTACTTCTACGGTAATCAATCAAATTGAAGTATTAAAAAATATTGCTACCGAATTTTCTAACTTTGCAAGAATGCCAAAATTAAATGTTGAAAAAATTGATTTGAAGAAAGTGACAGAAGAATCAATAAATCTTTTTGCGGATGAAAAGTTATCCATAAAATATGAGATGAAAAATGAAATATATGTATATGCCGATCGTGACCATCTAAGCAGAACAATTATTAATCTTATTCGGAATTCTATTCAGGCTGATGCAAAAAATATTTTAATTACTGCGGAAACTGAAGGTGAATTTTGTTTTCTTAGAATTACAGATGATGGAACTGGAATTCCTGAAGAAAATATTGAAAAAGTTTTTGATGAAAATTTTACTACAAAAAAACAAGGAATGGGATTGGGTTTAAGCATGGCTAAGAAATTTCTTGACAGTATTGGCGGCAGTATTGAAATTGAAAAAACATCAGAAAATGGAACAACTTTTTTAATTAAAATTCCTGTTGCATAAATATGCTTACTCAATATCAACAAAAAGCTCTTGATTACAATAGCCACATTTTGTTGTCAGCAAATGCTGGCTCAGGAAAAACATTTGTTCTTGCAAAGAGATTTGTAAATATTTTACTAAATGATGATGTTCAGCTTGAAAATCTTGTTGCAATTACATTTACTGATAAAGCAGCAGGCGAGCTTAATAAAAAAATTGCAAACGAAATCGATGAACGAATTCAAAATGAAAATGATGATATAACAAGAAAAAAATTAGAAAGTATAAGACGTCAACTCGTTTCGGCTAATATTTCAACTATCCATTCATTTTGTGTTAATGTTCTAAGGGAATTTGCTCCTGAAGCTAAAATAGATGTTAATTTTAATCCAATAGACCAAATAACGGCAGATGAATTATTAGAATTATCAATAGATGAATCACTGAACAATTTAATTTTAGATAAGGAATATCAAGATAAATTAAAGTATTTAATCAGGTTCTTTGGTTCTAAAAAAATTCTTGTTCAACATCTTAAAACTGCAATAGCATCAAGAAAAATTATTGAACAACATCTAAAAGATTTATACACAAGAACAGAAAATGAAATAGCAAATTATTTCGACAAAAAATTTGAAGAGTTATTTAATCAATTATTTGATAAAAAGATTGAAGAATTAATAAGTATTGTGAGAATAATTAATGATGCAGCAAAAAAGCAAAATGAAAATTGCCAAATTGCAATTGATGTTGTAGCAATACTTTCAAAATATCCGAAAGCAAAAAAGATTAAAGAAAAAATTACTCTAATAAAATTAATTGATGAAAAAATAATTACTGATAGCAGCCGAACAGTCAGAAAAACAGGTTACTTAAACAAGAATCGAGATGATTACAGTAAAGAAATAAATACTGCTGAAGAAATATTTTCAATAATGAAAAATTTTTATGATATACAGAATGACAATAAACTGCATTTCGAACTTGCAAGATTCGGGAAAAACTTTATTGATATTTATAATTATGTACTCAATGTTTATTCTGAAAAGAAACATCAAAGAAGCTATCTTGATTTTGAAGATATTCTTTTGTTTACACAAAATATCTTGAAACTAGATGATGTAAAATTATACCTGCAGAAAAAATATAAATACATTATGATTGATGAATACCAGGATACAAACGAGCTTCAATATAAAATATTTATGCCAATACTGGATGATTTAAAAACAGGAAATCTTTTTGTTGTTGGAGATGAAAAACAAAGTATTTATATGTTTAGAGATGCAGAGCTTGAAATATTTAATAGAACTAAAGAAGAAATTAAAAGAAGTGAGCCAGAAGGGAAATTATTGAATCTTCCACACAGTTTTCGAATGGCTCCTCAAATTATACTTTTTACGAATAAGCTTTTTTCAAAATTATTTACAAATCCTGAGCCATTTTATAATGAAGTTGAATATAGTGAATTGATATGTACTAAAGATGAAACAGAAGAAGGAACGGTTGAATTTATCCTTGCAGATGCTGCAAAAGAAATAACCGAAGCCGAAATGGTTGCAAATAAAATTATCGAAATTACTTCAGGTGCAAGTAAAAAAGTAGAATTTAGAGATATTGGAATATTATGCAGAAAGAGAGACTATTTTGAAGAACTGGAAAAAGAATTTATTAAAAAGAAAATTCCATATATAATTGTTGGAGGAAAAGGATTTTATCAGCAGCAAATTATATATGACATTTATAATTATCTTTCATTTTTAATAAATCAAAACGACGATGCTGCATTAATTGGAATCTTGCGTTCTCCTTTTTATACTATTTCAGATACAGAACTATATGAGATATCACTTGAAGAGGGAAAAAATTTTTTTGAAAAGTTTATTAACAAATCCAGTCAAAATGAAAATTACAAAACAATAGTAAATCAGATTCTGAAGCATATAGATATGGCAATCAGTTCTGAACTTTATGCTTTAATAAGGCAAATATTATTGGATACAAATTATTGGGCTGTAATTGCTTCTAAGAGAAATTCAGAACAAGAACTTGCAAATATCAATAAGTTAATTTCGTTAGCAAGAAATTATTCGAAAAAAAGTTTTAAGAATCTTTATGATTTTGTATTTGCACTGAAGAATTCCATAAAAACAATTGAAGATGAGAGTCAAGCACAAATTGTTAAAGATGAAGATGCAGTTAAGTTGCTAACAATTCATCAAGCAAAAGGATTGGAATATAAAGCAGTATTTATTTATGGCTGCAATGGTTATACAAAAGAAGATTCTGTTAGAACAAGAGGTATGAATATTGATAAAGTTTTTGGTTTCCTTGTTAAAGTTCCATTAAATAATGATTATTACGATGGCTATTATACACCTCCAGTAGCTGCTCTTTATAATTATATTAATTACAAAAAAAATATAGCAGAAATAAAAAGATTAATTTATGTGGCTGTTACAAGAGCAATGAATTATCTTTATATAAGCTTGACACATAAAGATTTTAAACCACAACGCGATTCATTTTTTTATTTTATTAATGAAGGACTGAAATTAGATTTTTCGGCTGATGAACTTATATTGAAAGATAAGGTCAAATTTATGAAGAAAGATGAAAGCGGATATAATTTTTATGATAAAGATTATGAAATGAAAGTATTATTTATTAAAGAATTAATACCAATTGAGTTATCAACTCAAAAGAAAGAAAAAAATTTTATTAAGCATGAATTTTTAATTGATAAAATAAAAGACCAACCAGAAAAGGAAATTATATCTGCCACAAAAATTTCAATGTATAATCAATGTCCAGTAAAATATGAACTGACATACGAACTTGGATACACAACGATTTATGATATGATAAAAAAATACAGGAACCAGTACGAATTTAATTTAAAAGAAGATTATGAAATGAAATTTTATTCTGATGTTAAAGGAAAAATAATTCATTCAGTATTAAAAGAAAATCCTGCAATAGATAATCTTGAAAATCTTATAGAAAAAGCGATTGGTGAAGAGTCAATTAAGGAAGAAGAATTAAAGATTAAGTTGAAAGATAAATTATTAGAGGAGCTAAAAAAATTTTGCTCTTCAAATGAATATAAAAATCTGTTAAATTCTAAATCAAAAAATGAAATTGAAATTTATTGCGAAGAAGGGAAACATTATCTCTATGGAATCATTGACAAATTAATTTTTGAAAATGATAAATTGATAATAGTTGATTATAAAACAGATAGTATCAAAAAAGAAGAAATTAATAATCGAGCTGAAGAATATTTCATTCAGCTGAAGTATTATGCTTACATTTTGAAAAAATATTTTACGGAATATGATAAATTTGTTATGAAAATAATTTTTATAAATTATCCTGATGATTTTGTTCAAAAAGAAATATGTGATGAAGAACTAAAATTATTCGGCATAGAATTAAATGAATTTATTGACAGGATGATAACAGGAAATTTTAATCCAAATCTAAATCACTGTAAAAAATGTCATTTCGCATTAGATGGGGAAAAATGTATAAAAAGCATTTCTTCAGAACTCTCTTAAAATATTTTTCAATTATTGTGTTTGTCTTTTTGTGGACATCCTGTTCAACCTGCAAATTCCCTCTCTATGAAATTCCACCAGACTGGAAAGATTTATCGAGAAGGGACAGCGTTATTAAATTATACTCAAAATATCTGAGTGGCAAAAAAATATTTTTAGACCCTGGACACGGAGGGGAAGACCGTAAAAATAAAAGCAGAAATGGTGAAATAATTGAAGCAGATGTAAATCTAAAAGTTGCATTATACTTAAAAGATTATTTAGAAAAAGCAGGGGCTATTGTTTTTATGTCTCGACAAAATGATGAAACAGTTCCACTAACATTAAGACCTGAACTTGCAAATAACAGTAATGCAGATTTATTTATCAGTATTCATCATAATGCACCTGCAAAATGGGAAGATGATTATACAAATTACACTTCAACTTATTATCATGCTAAGGAAGAAAATTATGAATTTGAACCTTGTGAGAAAGATTTGGCAAAATATATTCAGCGTGATTTATCATATGTTATGGGAAATCCCGGTGGATTAGGTTCTTTTGACGGCACTTATTCTGACTATAACATTTATCCCGGTGAAGGATTTTATGTATTAAGAAAAACAAAAATGCCCTCAGTTCTTGTTGAATGTGCATTTCATACAAGCAGATTAGAAATATTACGATTGAATGACGAAACTTTTAATCAAATTCAGGCATGGGGCATTTTCAGGGGTATTGCAAAATATTACAGAGCTGGAATACCACAAATCGAAATTATGATGGATAGTTTGTCTTACCAGAAAAATATTTTAAAAGTGGTTGTATCTTTAAGAGATTCAGCTCAAATAAATCCCAAATCAATTGCTGTATATTTTGATAAAAAGGAGATAGATTATTCATTCGATAAGCTGAATAACATTTTATCTTTTTCAGTTGAAGTAACTGAAAATAAAGAACATTTATTAAGAATTGTTTGTGCTAATAAAAATGGAAATCATTCTTTACCTTTTCATAAAAAAATATCAGTCAGAGAAAATGAGATTAATATTTATCCTTTTGAATAAAAAGTGATTACAGAAAATTTTTAAAAAAATTGAAGGAGCAATAAATGAAAATTTATTCCAAACAAGAATTGAACAATTATTTTTTATCACTTACTTATGATGATATAAGCTTAGTTCCAACAGAAATATCTCATGTAAAAACAAGATCAAGTATTAATACAAAGTCAAAATTTCTTGATATGGAATTGTCTCTGCCAATAATTTCAAGTCCAATGGATACAGTAACTGGAATTGAGATGGCAAAGGAATTATCAAATCAGGGTTGTCTTGGAATTGTTAATCGCTTTGATTCATCATTAAAGGAAATATTTAGTAACGGCAAAGTTGTTGAAGGAGTTAAAGCTGTATCAATCAGCTTAAATGCTGATGGAGAATTAATTGAAAAGATTGCAGAAAATAATTTAATTATATGCATTGATACTGCAAATGCCAATAATGCATTTGTTCTTAAAAAGTGTGAAGAAATTAAATCAAGGTATAATGTAAAAGTGATAGTTGGAAATATTGCTTCGGGTATAACCTTGAGAGATATATCAAATGCTGGTGCTGATGCAGTTCGAATTGGGATTGGAGGGGGAAGTGTATGTACTACTTCAATTCAAACAGGAATTGGAATTGGCCAGATTTCTTCATTGCTCGATGTTTATTTTGTAAGAGAAGAACAAAAAATAAAAATAGATTTAATTGCAGATGGAGGAATAAAAAATCCTGGCGACATTACAAAAGCATTAGCTTGCGGTGCTGATGCAGTTATGCTTGGAAGAATGCTTGCTGGCACTAAAGAGACTCCTGGTGAAGTTATAAAATACAATGACCAGCTCTGGAAAAAGTATCGAGGCTCAGCTTCTTTTGGAGTTAAAATGAAAAATGAATTTATTGAAGGTGAAGAAACATTAATTCCTTATAAAGGAACTGTTAAAAATGTCATTAATGCAATTTCGGATGGTTTGAGAAGTGCAATGAGTTATTTAAATTGCAACAGCATTGATGAATTAAAGAAAATAAATTCTTTTGCAGTGCTTAGCACTAGTTCTTACATAGAAAGATTGCCAAGAAAATAATATAGGATTCGAAACAAAATTTATTTTTTTCTGAATTTGTAATTGAGTCTTAATGAATTTGTTACTACAGAAACTGAACTTAATGACATAGCGAGAGCTGCAAACATAGGATTTAATATACCGAATGCAGCGAGTGGAATTAAGATTGTGTTATAAATAAAAGCCCAGAACAAATTTTGTTTTATTGTTTTGATTGTTTTGCCTGATAATTCAATTAATTTCACTACATTGATTAAGTTGCCTTTTAGCAATGTTATATCAGCTGTTTCAATTGCTATATCAGTTCCGGTTCCAATAGCTATACTTACATCTGCTTGAGCAAGAGCTGGTGCATCGTTAATTCCATCTCCAATCATAGCAACTATGTTTCTATTATTCTGATATTGTTTTACAATATTTGCCTTTTCTTCAGGTAGAACTTCAGCTTTAAATTCATTTATACCTATTTTTTTTGCAATAATCTCAGCTGTTAATTTATTATCCCCGGTTAACATAACAGTGTGAATATTCATATCATTCAATTTTGATACTGCTTCAATAGCAGTAGTCTTTATTTTATCTTCTATCAATATGAACCCTTTTAATGTATTATCAATTGCTATGCTAACAATTGTTTTTCCTTGATTTGATAATTCTTCATACTTACTTTCTAAATTGTTTAACTTGATTGAATACTCTTTCATTAAATTCATCGTTCCAATTATAACTGGTATGTTATTTACTATTCCAGCTATACCAAATCCAGAATGATTGGTAAATGTTTCGGGAGATGTTAAATTAATTTTTAGTTCTTTTGCTTTTTCAACAATTGATTTTGCAAGTGGATGTTCTGATTTTGTTTCAAGTGAAGCAGCATAAAAAAGAAGTTCATTTTTATCAATATTAAAAGGATATATTTCTGAAACTTCTGGTCTTCCTTCTGTAATGGTTCCAGTTTTATCAAAAATAATAGTTGAAATTTTATGTGCTAATTCTATTGCTTCACTGTTTTTAAATAAAATCCCATTAGATGCTCCAATTCCAGTTCCAACAATAATTGCAGTTGGAGTTGCAAGACCCAGTGCACATGGACAGGCTACAATTAATACCGCTACAAAATTTATTAAAGCATTGCTGAATGAATGTTCAGATGAGAAGATTAGCCAGCTTATGAATGTAATTAAAGCAATTACAATAACTGATGGTACAAAAACACCAGCAATTTTATCAACTAATTTTTGAATAGGTGGTTTTGTCGCCTGGGCATTCTGCACCAATTTAATTATTTGTCCTAAAACAGAATTATCACCTGTTTGTGTTACCTTGAAGTTGAACGTACCATTAATATTAATTGTACCACCAATAACTTTTGAATTAATATTTTTTTCGACAGGAATAGTTTCACCTGTAATCATTGATTCATCAACAAAAGATTTTCCATTTATGATTATTCCATCTGCTGGAATTTTTTCCCCGGGTTTTATAACAACTATATCTCCAATCTGTAAATCTGTAATTGGGATTTGAATTTCTTTATTATTTTTTATCACAATAGCTGATTTGGGTTTTAATTCAATTAATTTTTTAATAGCATCATTTGTTTTTCTCTTAGCTTTGTGTTCTAACAATTTTCCCATCAGAATAAGTGTGATTATAACCGCAGCAGTATCAAAATAAACATGGGTTTCTTTTTGTGATGAAATGAATATCTCAGGAAATAATGTAACTATACTGCTATATAAGTAAGCTGAACCTGTTCCAATGGCAACAAGAGAATTCATATCTGCTGTAAAGTGTTTAAGATTATTCAAGGATGCACTAAAAAATCTTTTACCCGAAATGAAAATTATTGGAGTTGTAAGAATAAAAAGTATTTTTTTTATCTGCTCAGAATTTAATGGTAAAATTTCATTGAAAAATTTATAATCCATAAACATATTGATAATAAAAACAGGCAAGGTAAGAATTAATGCAAGAGCAAATTCTTTTTTTAATTTTGTATAATAATCATTTTCTGATAGTATGTTTTCATCTGCTTCTTTTTGGGTAGATTCATTAATTTTTAATTCATAACCATATTCCTTTAATGCTGCAGAAATTTTTTCAAGATTTATTGTATTGCTTTCGGCTTCGAATCGGACACGTTCAGTTGCAAGGTTGACATTGACATTTTTTATCCCTTCAAAGTTGCTTATAATTTTTTCAACTCGAGTAACACAACTTGCGCATGTCATCCCTTCAACAGGTAAATCAAATGTTTTCATGGCTAATTCTTTCTTACTTTGTATCCTGCATTATTAATTGCTTTTTCAATTTCTTCTTCTTTTATGTTTGATTCGTTAAATGTAACTTTTGCTGAACCAATTTTTACTTCAAATGACTCAAGATTTAACCTAGATAATTCTTTTTCAACTGCCATTACGCAATGATGGCAACTCATTCCATCTATAATGAATTCTTTTGTTATCATTTTTTGCTCCATTTTTTAATTATAAAAATAGATAATGTCAAACAAGAATGTTTATATATTATTAGAAAAAAATTATAAAATTATTTGATAATTTTTATGAAGTGATTTTATCTAATGGCTTTCTAATGTTTTTTGTTATCTTTTTGAATTCACTTGCAGAAAGACCTGTTATTTTTTTGAATTGATTTGACAAATGCTGAACGCTGCTGTATCCTAATTTGAAAGCAATTTCACTTAAAGTAAGTTCATCATATTTTAATAATTCTTTTGCTCTTTCAATTTTTTGCAAGATAATAAATTGCTCAATAGTAATGCTTTCTAGTGAGGAGAAAAGTGAACTTAAGTAATTGTAATCAAGCCCAATGTTTTCTTCGATAAGTCTGGAAAAATTTTTATTGCCAATTAAAAAATCTTCATTACTATAAATTGTAGAAATTATAATGCTTTTAATTTTTTCAACAATTTTTGCTTTTCTATTTTCAAGCAATTCAAATCCATTTTCTTTTAGGACTTTTTTGATTTCATTTAACTTATTTTTATCAATATCTGAGGTGGTTTCAACTTCTCCAAGAGAAATTTTATTTACGACTACACCAATATTTTCTAATTCTTCCTTAACAACTTTTATGCATCGATTACAAACCATGTTTTTTATGTAAAGAATAGTCGTTTTAGAAATCATTTTTTATTGTTGTTTTTCTTTTTTGTATCGGGGCTGTATAAATATTTATCATCCTCGGAATATTTACTCAGAATATCATGATTATTTTTGTCTTTGAAATCTTTTCTGCTTTTTTCGTGATTATATTTTGGGGTTTGAATTTTTTCATGATTCATACTGCTCTTAGAATTATTGTTCAAAATCTCAATCCTTTTGTTTTTATTATTTCTTTCTGCATTTATGTTGTATTTAATTTCCGCTTTAATAATCTTTTTATTTTGTTGTAGATTTTGTTTTGAATTTGGTAATGAATAATTATTTATGTTTTGTCCTTGAGCTAAGTCTATTTTATAATCCGGAATTTGATTTAATGATTCTTTTTTATATGTGTTTTTAATCTCTTGTGCTGCCGGTTTTTCCCCTGGTTCTTTCTTGTTAACAATTTTAGAAATAACAATTGTTAAAATTGTCAATATGACAGTTACTTCCAGAATTATGTATATGATTGGTATTAATTCCATAAAACAAATAAATAAAAAAATTTCTTTGGTTACAATTATGATGTGTAAAATAATTATATAAATTGATACAGAAAAAAATGAATTTTTTTAGTGTGAGTTATAACAAAAAGTATAGAGATGATTTTGTAAAATCAATTACCTTGCAACAGGCATAATTTTGAGTTCTACTAATTTCTCATCATTATCAGTATAATAATTGAGCAAATTAATATTTGTTCTGTCAGAAGAGTATGTTCTATCAGATGAATTTTGATTATTAAGATTATTTGAATTATTACTTCTATTAATTTCATTTTTGAATTTGTTCAGTGATTCACTTTTTCTGAATACAGGATTAGAATTCATTATTTCTATTCTTGGTTTCAAATTTTTTGTTTTATAATATGTTGTTTTTTTAGTTCTATAATTTTGTGAATAAGAATTATTTCTGTATTGATTCTGGTTATTTACTGGTTCATTTCTTTCTATTTTTGTGGTGTAAACATTTACCACTGGTTTTGGGTTAATTATCCGTTGAGGAATATTTAGTTGATTAAATTTGTTTTTCTCTTCTTCTATGATTGGATTTTTCTCGGCTTTAATTTTATATGAGATGTAAGAAATTATAATTACTATCATCATTAATCCGAAGAAGAGAATCAAACTCGTATATATAATAGGTAATAAACTCATTTTTTATCCTTTCATTTTTGACTTTAAGATACAAAACATATACCAGTAAAAACCTTTGGTTTTTGAAGAATATGAGAATGGTTGATAGAAATATTTATCTAAAAAATAGAATCTGTTTAATTATGAAACAGTATCAACGATCGAATCGTATCTCTAAATTGGATATAAATTTAAGATTTGATATTTTTTCAACTGTAATTTATAACTTAGGGGAAAAATGTTATGACAAAAGCCGATATAGTTGATAGAGTTGCTCTCGGAACTGGGCTTACAAAGCTTGAAACCGAAGCTATTATTGAAGGATTTTTGAATACTATAATTGAAGCTCTTAAAGAAGGGAAAGGAATTGAAATTAGAGGTTTTGGAAGCTATAGAGTAAAAAAGAAAAAAGCTAGATATGCAAGAAATCCAAGAACTGGCGAAACTGTTTTTGTAGATGAACATTATGTTCCGGTTTTTAAATTTTCCAAGGATTTTAAAACAGCAGTTGATAATGGAATGAAAGAAAAAAATTCACTTAAATAATTTATGAATGAAATGGAAAAAAATAATAGATGTACTGTTTGCGGCGAGCCAGTTGAGCCTGATTATAATTTTTGTCCAAGTTGTGGTGCAAAAATTGGTGAAGCTGTAAAACGATCAAATATTTCTGAAAAAAAGATAAAACAAAAAAATCCAAAATCAGAAGAACAAATTCAGGCAAAAAAAATTTCAACTGCAAAAATTATTTACGTATTAATTTTTCTTGTTGCAATTGGTGGAATAATAATTTATTCATCAGGGATATTTGATAAACCGATACAAAATATCAAGACAAATCAAATGCCAGATGATGAAATTCATCGTGGGATTAATTTACAAAGCATACAACAAATAAATGAACTTGAAGAAGAGTTAAAAGCCAATCCAGAAGATAAATCAAAATTGTTAACACTTGCTCATCTTTTGAATGATTCTGGATTTAAGGAAAGAGCAATTGAGAAATACAAAGAGTACTTGAAAAGTGATTCAAAAAATTCTGATGTGCTTGTAGATATGGCTGTTTGTTATTATGAATTAGGAAATAATGAAGAAGCAATAAAGTTGATGAAAGAAGCATTGAAATATCAACCGAAACATCAAATAGCATATTTGAATTTAGGAATTGTTTCTCTTGCAAGCGGGAATCACGATGAAGCAATTTCCTGGTGGAAAAAAGCAGTTGAAATAAATCCTGATAATGAAATTGGAAAAAGAGCACAAGAGTTAATTAAATCACATTAAAAAAAGGAGAGAACTATGCCTTGTGGAAGAAAAAGAAAACGCCATAAAATGGCAACTCATAAGCGCAAAAAAAGATTGCGCAAGAACAGACATAAAAAGAAATTAAGATAATCTAAAGCCATCTTAGCTCAGCTGGTAGAGCAGCGCATTCGTAATGCGCGGGTCGGGGGTTCGAGTCCCCCAGATGGCTCAATTGTTTATTTTAGTTTTCTATAAAATATCTCATATTAAAGTCCCCCAAGTTATAACTTAGAAACCACTGAAAAATAAATTTTGAATTAACTGTCATTCAAGTTTCCACTGGTATTCCAATATAAAAACAGAAATCTCTTTCATAATCAATAGATTCCTGACTGCCCATAAAGAGGTTCACACAGGAATAACACATTGAATTTTCCAGTACTCTTACTTAATTATATTAACTTCATTTTCTTCAGATTATTCGATAACAAGTTATTATTTCTTTTATCTTTATATAACCCTTCTCCTAATGTTTGAAGTTGTGTGAATTTATCAGAAAATATTTCAACTCAACTCTATTACCTCGCCAGAGTTCAATGAAGTCTATGGAATTTCTGTTTAAAGTGAAGAGAAATTTCGTTTTATCTTTATTATTAATTCCCTCTTATATTAATAGCAGTATTTAAGGTGAGTTTTATAATAAGTTAACTTCCCCATAATCTTTTCATACTAAAAAAGTGAATTAATTTCAAAAAAAATCTTGACAATCCCATATAAAAACAGTTATTTTGCACCCAAGTGGGAAAAAGTGTTTAATTGTGGCAAATATCGGGAAGAATTATCATGTTCATGGGGAGTTTCAAATATTCAATTGATTCAAAAGGAAGAATTAGTATTCCATACAGATTTCGTAAATATATAAATCCTGAAGCAGATGGAACATTCATAATGACTCGAGGCTTGTATAGGAATATTGATGTCTATCCTCTTGATTTCTGGAAATCCGAAGTGTTAGTTCGAATAGACCAGCTTGATGATTATATTCCAGAAGAAGCTACATTTAAAAGAATGCTTTTTGAATTATCTGCAGAAGATAAACTTGATTCACAGTCACGTTTACTAATTCCTAAAAATCTTCTTGAATTTGCCGGCATTGATAAAGAAGTTTTTATTCTTGGACAAAACAAAAAATTTGAACTCTGGAATCCAAACATTTATGAAGAATACAAAAAAGAAATTAATGTTCCTTATGCTGAATACTCAAAAAATATTATGCAGCAAAAGAAGAAATGAATTTGCATACTCCAGTTCTCCTGAAGGAGAGCATAAATTTATTAATAACAAAAAATGATGGAGTTTATTTTGAAGGCACTGCAGGTTTTGGTGGACATACAGAAGCAATTCTTAAAAATCTTAATCAAAGAGGTAAATTAATTGCAACAGACAAAGATGAGAATGCATTTAAATACTGTAAAGAAAAATTTCAATCTGACAAAAGATTTTCAATTTATAATACAACATTTTCTAATATCGATATTATTTCCAAGATTGAGTTCATTGAAAAGTTTGACGGCATCTTTGTAGATCTCGGGGTTTCTTCTTATCAGCTCGATAATAGTGAAGCGGGCTTTACATTTAGAGAAGACTCACCCCTTGATCTTAGGATGAATAAAAATGAAGGTATTACTGCTGCTGATGTTCTAAATAATTTATCAGAGAAAGAAATTGCTGATATCCTGTTCAAATTTGGGGAAGAAAAAAAATCGAGACTTATAGCTAAGAGAATAGTTGAAGCCAGAACAAAGAGAAAATTCGAAACCACTTTTCAACTAAAAGAAATTATTGAAAAAATTGTTCCGCCAAATTATTTGCTTAAATCATTGTCGAGGGTTTTTCAGGCATTGCGAATTTATGTGAACAATGAACTGGAAGAGCTAAAATTATTTTTAGATAAATCAATTAATCTGCTTAATAAAAATGGCAGAATAGTGGTATTAACTTATCATTCGTTGGAAGACAGAATTGTAAAAGAAAAATTTAAGTATGAAACTCTAAAATGTGTATGTCCAGCTGGAACTCCGGTTTGTATTTGTGGCAAAGAGCAGCGTTTGAAATTAGTTAATTCAAAACCAATTGTTCCTTCTGAAGATGAAATTAAAAAAAATAAAAGAGCAAGAAGTGCAAAACTAAGAGCTGCAGAAAGAATTTAATATGAAAATAGGTTCATTAAAAAATTTTATAATAATTGTATTTATAACAGCATGTTTACTCTTTATTCATGTTGCTACTGTATCTGAAATAAAGAATATGAAAAAAGAAAAAATAAATAAAATTGAACAGCTTAATGAAAAGTTAAACAGAATAGAAATGAAAATTGTAGAGAGACAAAAGTTAATGGCAGAAGATAGAATAGTATCAATAGCAAAAGATTCACTTGGTTTAGTATTGCCTGCAGAAAATTTAGAAACTATCAGAGTATCAAAAGAACAAATAAAAAGAATAGAAAAATTAGTTAAAGAAAAATATGATTAACTATCGTGCACTAATTATTCTTGGCTTATCGTTTTTGTTTTTTATTGCACTGCTTGTGAAGTTGTATACAATTCAGGTAATTAATAATGAGTTCTATTTGCTTAAAGCACAGGCACAACAAAATAAACCTCAAATTGCAAAAGCTGAAAGAGGAATTATTAAAGATAGAAATGGGGAAATACTCTGCTTTACTCGTGATAATATTTCTTTTTATGTAGATACAAGAATGATGAACGAAAAAAGAGTTGATACTATCGCAAAAGTATTT
Organism: Rosettibacter primus; assembly: GCF_036860675.1. Classification (NCBI taxonomy): domain Bacteria; kingdom Pseudomonadati; phylum Ignavibacteriota; class Ignavibacteria; order Ignavibacteriales; family Melioribacteraceae; genus Rosettibacter; species Rosettibacter primus. The sequence continues at coordinate 65,689 of NZ_JAYKGK010000002.1, read as the reverse complement.
TCTAAAGTTTTTGGGAAAAGTCAAAAATATTATAGAGATATAATTGAAAATGGGGTTAGAAATGTTTGTCTTGAAAAAAAGGTTCCAATGGATAAAGCTCTCATTCTTAAAAAACTTGTAGTAGATGGACTTTATTATACAGAAGATTTTTCAAGAGTTTATCCCTACGGGAAATTAGCATCACATATTCTGGGATACGTTGATAGAGAATTAAATGGTGTTGCAGGAATAGAGAAATTCTTTGATACAACTCTTAGAGGAATTGACGGGTACTTTGTATTTCAAAAAGATGTTCTGGGAAGAATAATTTCTTTAGATGAAAAAAATTCTAAACCACCAAAACCAGGGAAGGATCTTATTCTAACAATAAATAAAATTTATCAAAATATACTTGAAGAAGAATTGGAAAAGGGACTTCAAAAATATGAAGGAGAGTCTGCAGTAGGTATAATCATGAATCCTAATACAGGAGAAATTTTAGCTTTATCGAATATTCCTGATTATGACCCGAATAATTACAATGATTTTTCAATAGAAGTTTTAAGAAATCGTGCTATTACAGATACTTATGAACCCGGTTCAACTATAAAATCACTCGTTCTCTCAATTTTATTTGACTTAAATCTTACAAATGAAAATGAAGTAATTAATACAGAAAATGGTAAGTATATTTTTAGAAATGTCAGAATAACCGATTCTCATCCTTTTAACAGTTTAACTGTAAGACAAATTCTTGAACAATCGAGCAATATTGGAATGTCTAAGTTATCGGCGAGAATTTCTGATGAAATTTTTTATAAGTATTTGAGAGATTATGGATTTAGCAATTACACTTCGATTGAATTACCGGGAGAAGCAGATGGGACTTTAAAAAAGCCGGTTAATTTTACTCCATACACAAAAGCATTTATGTCTTTTGGATATGAACTTTCTGTAACACCACTGCAAATGATTACAGCTTACAGCGCTTTGATAAATGGCGGTGTGCTTATGAAACCATTTCTTGTGAAAACAATTACAGATAATAAGAATAGTGTAATTGAAGAAATAAAGCCGGTAAAAATTAGAAATGTTATAAACCAGAGGACATCAGAATTAATGAGAAATTTACTTGTTGGAGTAGTTGAACATGGCACAGGAAAAGAGGCTCAACTTGAAAATGTTTTAGTTGGTGGTAAAACAGGTACATCACAAAAATTAGTTAATGGAAGTTATAATAGTGCTAAACATAATTCGTCATTTATTGGATTTTTTCCTGCTGATAATCCACAAATAATTTGCTTAATTCTTGTTAATGCACCTAAGGTTGGAAAATATGGTGGCTTTGTTGCAGCTCCAATTTTTAAGAATGTTGCTAAAAGAATTCTTGATGCAGATTTGAATTTAGTTCCAGTAAGAAAAAAAATAAATCGAACAAATAACTTGATTGAAGAATTAATAACTAAAGTGGATGAGAAACCTGTAGAAGAAAAAGCATTCTTTAATCTATCAGAAAATAAAAACGAGAATAAAGAAAGGAAAAAACTTTTATTAACAAACAAAAATATAATGCCAAATTTAATAAATCATTCGATGCGCGATGCAATCGCAATCTTAAATGAAATTGGCTTGAATTATAAAATTATTGGCACAGGAAAAATTGTTTCACAAAGCATTGAACCTGGTACAACTATAGATAAAAATTCTATCTGTTATTTAAAATGTTCTGTTTCAAAAAAAGTTGATGCAATAAAAAAAATTGAGGAAAGAGATTGAAATTATACGAATTATTGAACAATGTTAAAGTAATTCAGGTTGTTGGCAATGCTGAACTAAAAGAGATTGAGGATATTACTCATAATTCTCAATCTGTGAAAGAGAATACTATGTTTTTTGCTATCGAAGGATTTAAGACAGATGGACATAAATTTATTCCTGATGCAATTAATCGAGGTGCTGCTGCTGTTGTTCTTTCTAAAGTTAATGCTGTGCCTGATCAGTTATTTTTACATGCCAATTGTGTAAAAATAGTTGTTGAAGATACAAGAAAATCATTAGCTGAATTTTCACATATTTTTTATGGTAAACCTTCTGAAAAACTAAATTTAATTGGCATTACAGGAACAAAAGGAAAAACAACAACTGCATTTTACATTAAGAATATTTTTGAAACAGCTAAATATAAAACGGGACTTATCGGGACAATTGCTAATTACATTGGTGATAAAGAAATTAAAACAATGCTTACCACTCCTCAATCTAATGAGGTAAATTCCTTACTTGCTCAAATGCTAAATGAAGGATGTTCTCATTGTGTGATGGAAGTTTCTTCTCATGCACTTCATTTGCACCGCGTTGATTATCTTAATTTCAAGTATGGAGTTTTTACAAATATTACTTCTGACCACATGGATTATCATAAAACATTTGAACATTATCTTAATTCAAAAAAAATTTTATTTGATATGCTTCCATCAGATGCTTTTGCAGTTGTAAATGCTGATGACGAAAACGTTGACAAATTACTTAAAGATTCTAAAGCAAAAAAAATTTTTTATGGAACTTCTTCTGATTCAGACTTCAGAATTAAAGATATTGAATTCACACTTGATGGGACTAATTTTACCATAATTAATAAAAAAGAAGAATATAAGATTGACACAAAACTTGTTGGACATTTTAATGCATTTAATGCAACCGCAGCATTTTGTGTTGCAGTAATGTCCAATTTAGATATCGATACAATTATCGAAGGAATAAAAACAACCCCACAAGTTCCAGGAAGATTTGAGGTAATTTCAAGAAAAAATAAAAAAGTAATAATTGATTATTCTCATACAGCGGATTCTCTTAAGCAAGCTTTAATTGCTATTCATCATATTGTAAAGAATAAAAGACCAGTTTACACAGTTTTTGGATGCGGAGGTGATAGAGACAGAACAAAAAGACCAATCATGGGAAGCATTGCATCGGAAATGAGCAAAAAAGTATTTGTTACTTCAGATAATCCAAGAACTGAAAATCCTCAAAAAATTATAGAAGAAATTTTATCAGGAATTAAACAAAACAATTTTATTGCAATTGAAAACAGAGAAGAAGCAATAAGAACGGCAATATTTGAAAGTGAAGATAATGCTGTCATTTTAATTGCTGGTAAAGGACATGAAAACTATCAAGAAATTAATGGTGTGCGAAAGTATTTTTCAGATAAAGAAATAGCAACTAAATATCTAAAAGAATGGGCAAAATAAAAATAACAATTGAAGATTTGTTTAATCTTAACGGCTCGGTAATATATAATCCCGACAGTTATAAACCTCTTTCTGTTGTAGAGATTGATACGAGAAAAATAAATAAACCATGTTTATTTGTTGCAATTAAAGGTGAAAAATATGATGGTCATAATTTTATTCAGGATGCGATTGATAAAGGAGCAAAAGCTTTAATAATTAACAGAAATAAATTAGAGAAGTTTAGTTCGTTGAATATTCCTTTTATTACCGTGCCTGATACAATTAAAGCTTATGGTGAACTCGCAAATAGATGGCGACATAAACTTAATGCAAAAGTGGTTTCTATTACTGGGAGTAATGGCAAGACTACTACAAAAGAAATGATTGCAACTTTACTTGAAGAAAAATTTAATGTTGTAAAGTCAGAAGCAAATAATAATAATCATATTGGTGTACCACTTACCATTTTTTCTGCTGACGAAAATTGTGAAATGCTTATTCTTGAACAAGGAACAAATCATCTTGGTGAAATTCCATATTCGGCAAAAATTTCTGAACCTGATTATGCAATTATTACCAACATTGGCGATTCACATCTTGAATTCTTGAAAAGCAGAGAAAAAGTATTCAAAGAAAAATCTGCTTTGTTTGATGAAGCAGAAAAAAGAGGAGGAATAATTTTTATAAATGTTGATGACCCAATAATAAATAAAAATAAGAAAAGGTATAAAAATATTGTTACATATGGTTTTAAGCATGATGCAGAAGTTAAAGGTAAAATTCTAAATTATGATGATTTAGGAAGAGCAACAATTTTTATTCAATATCATGAAAGAAGTTTTGATTTGGTTCTTCCTTTATCGGGCGAATCAAATGCAAAAAATTTTTTAGCTGCAGCAGCAGTTGCACTAAAAATAGGATTAAACGAAGATGAGATAATTAATGCATCAAAAAAAATAAAACCAGTTCATGGAAGACTTGAAATTAAAGAATATCCAAAAGCCATATTAGTTGATGATACATATAATGCAAGTCCTGCTTCTGTTGAAGCAGCATATAAATTTTTGAAAAAAGTAAAAAGGTATAAAAATAAGATTATGGTTTTGGGAGATATATTTGAATTAGGAAAATCTGCTCCCAAATTTCACAAAGAACTTGCAAATATTTTCAGTGAAGATAAAAATATTACAGTACTCACAATTGGAAACTTAATGAAGTATTTACATCGCGAATTAAAAAAAATAAAAATAAAAACAATACACTTTGACACACGCGATGCCTTAAGTCTATATCTCAAATATGAAGATATAGATAATTCGGTGATTTTAGTAAAAGGCTCTCGTGGAATGAAAATGGAAGAATTTATCAACATTTTGGAGCAGAGATTTGAATAATGTTCTACTATCTATTTAATTATATTAACGAAACATTTAATCCGCCAGGTTTTGATGTTTTCAGATTTTTATCATTTCGTTCAGCTCTTGCTGCAATAACTGCATTGACAATATCATTCATTTTCGGTCCTAAAATAATTGCAAAGCTGAAAGAAAAACAGGTAGACCAGCCTATTCGTGATGATGGACCTCAAACTCATAAAAAGAAAGCTGGCACCCCAACTATGGGTGGAATAATAATTTTAGTTTCTGTTATAATTCCAGTTCTTCTGTGGAGCAACTTAAAAAGTATCTACATTATTCTTGCATTATTTGCTACAGTAGTTCTTGGTGCTATTGGTTTCCTTGATGATTATTTGAAAGTGATAAAGAAAATTCCAACGGGATTAATAGCTCGATATAAATTAATGGGACAAATTTTTGTTGGTTTAATTATTGGTTTAAGCATTTATTATTTACCTGAATTTTCACAATATAATACACAAACTACGCTTCCTTTCTTTAAGAATTTGAACTGGGATTTTTCTTATCTATACATCCCATGGGTAATTTTTATTATTACTGCTACTTCGAATGCTGTAAACTTAACAGATGGATTGGATGGACTTGCAATTGGAACGATTATAATTGTTATGCTTGCTTTAGCAATAATTGTTTATGTTACTGGAAATGTTATTTATGCGGATTATCTCAATATAATTTACTTACCAGGAAGCGGCGAACTTACTGTTTTTATAGCTGCTTTAATTGGTGCAGGATTGGGATTCCTCTGGTTTAATTTTTATCCAGCAGAAGTTTTTATGGGAGATACTGGCTCGCTTGCTTTAGGAGGTGTATTCGGTGTTATCATGATTATCGTTAAAAAAGATTTATTAATTCCAATACTTGGGGGAATTTATTTTATTGAAACTCTTTCGGTGATTATTCAAAGACTTTATTTCAAATACACAAAGAAAAAATATGGTGAAGGCAGAAGAGTATTTAAAATGGCACCAATTCATCATCACTTTGAACAGCTCAATTGGGCTGAACCAAAAATTGTAATTAGATTTTATATTGTAACAATTATTCTTGCAATAATAAGTTTAGCCTCATTTAAGATTAGATGATGGATATAAAAAATAAAAAAATATCGATTGTTGGTGCTGTAAGAAGTGGAATTGCTGCAGCACTTCTTGCTAAAAAATTAGGTGCAATTCCTTTTGTAAGTGATTCTGCTTCGAAAGATAAATTGCAAAAGTCAATTGAGATTTTTCAATCAGAAGGAATTGACTTTGAATATGGTGCTCATTCAGAAAGAGTTTATAATTGTGATTTTATTATTACAAGTCCAGGTGTGCCATCAGATTCAGAAGTTTTATCAAATGCAATTAAAAAAGGAATAAAAATTATAAGTGAAATTGAATTTGCATCATGGTTTTGTAAAGGGACAATAATTTCTATTACTGGAACTAATGGCAAAACAACAACAACAAGTTTGATGAATCATACATTGAACGAATGTGGATTAAAATCATACTCAGCTGGAAATATTGGAAACGCCTTTTCAGAAATAGTTCTCGATATAAATGAAAATGAATTTGTCTCACTTGAGACATCAAGTTTTCAACTTGATTTTATTGAATCATTCAAACCAAGATTTTCTGTGATTTTGAATATTACACCAGACCATCTCGATAGATACAACAATAATTTTGATGAATACATTGCTTCTAAATTTAAAATCATAAAAAATCAAGATGAAAGTGATTTCTTTATTTACAATGCTGATGATTCTATCATATCTAATAAATTAACAAATATACGTGCACATAAAATTGGCTTTTCCCTAACTCAACAATTAAATGTAGGAACTTACTTTAATGATGGGAAATTGTTTTTTGCATGGTATGGAAAGCACGAAGAAATTTGCAAATCAGCAGATTTATTTATTAAAGGAGAACATAACATCGCAAATGCTCTTGCTGTGCTTGCAATAGCAAAAATATTGAATCTGCCCAATAAAAAAATTCGAAGTGCTTTTGCATCATTCAAAGGTGTTGAACATAGAATCGAATTTGTACGAGAACTTGATGGAGTTGAATATTACAATGATTCTAAAGCAACAAATGTTGATTCTGTCTGGTATGCGTTAAAAAGTTTTGATAAACCAATTTATTTAATACTTGGCGGAAAAGATAAAGGAAATAATTATGACAAAATTCGTGAATTAGTTATTCAGAAGGTAAGAAAAATTTATGCAATAGGTTCATCAGCAAATAAAATTTATGATTACTTCAAAGATATTGTTCCAACTGAATATAAACAGACAATAGAAAGTTGTGTTGATGCTGCACGCATTGAAGCTGAACCTGGTTCAGTTGTTCTTCTTTCTCCAGCATGTGCAAGTTTTGATATGTTTGATAATTATGAACATAGAGGAAAAGTATTTAAAAATGCAGTGAGTAAATTAAAATGATGAGATTAATGGTAAAAATAATGATAACGATTGTTGTTGCTCTTATGTTTCTTGGAGCAATTATGGTTTTTACAGCAAGCGGAACATATAGTTTGAGCAAGTTCAATAATTTCTACTTTTTGTTTAAATCACATTTGTGGAAAGTTTTTGCAGCAATAATTCTAATGTTTGTTTTTGCAGCTATACCCTATGATTACTATCGTAAACTAAGTAAATGGCTGATGATTATTACAATAATTTTACTCGTCATTACTTACTTCTGGGGTGTTAAAACTAAAGGTGCGGGACGATGGCTAGATGTAGCGGGACTTTTTAAATTCCAGCCGTCTGAATTAGCAAAATTTTTGTTGATCATTCATCTTTCTGCATTGATTGAAAGAAAGAAACATCTGATAAAAGATTTTAAAAATGGCTTCTTGTATGCATTGGTATGGATAGGGCTTACTGTTGGCTGGATTATTATTCAACCACATGTGAGTGTTTCCATTATAATTATTTTAACATCATTTGCAATACTGTATGTCGGTGGAGCTCAATTCAAACATATTGTAAGTGTATTTGCAGTAACAGCAGCTATTTTTGTTCCCGTAGTTTTATTGTATAATCATGCAAGACAAAGAGTAATGGACTATATAAATAGTTTAATTACTGGAGGAGATATAAATATTCAAGTTACCCAAGCTAAGATTGCACTTGGCAGCGGCGGCTGGAGTGGACTTGGATTTGGTAACAGCAGACAGAGTGATTTATTCTTGCCAGAATCTTATGGTGATTTTATCTTTTCAGTAATTGGAGAGGAAATTGGATTTATAGGCACATTAGTAATTCTGATTCTTTATTTCACTTTGTTTTTTGCATGCCTGATGATTGCAAAAAAATCACAGGATAAATTTGGTCAACTTTTAGTATTTGGATTAAGCTTTCAAATTCTAATCAGTGCATTTATAAATATCGGAGTTGTAACAGGACTTCTTCCTACAACAGGAATACCTCTTCCATTTATAAGTTTTGGCGGGACATCAATAATATTATCAGGTATTTCTATTGGAATAATTTTAAATGTTGCACAACAATCATTAAGAACTGAAGAACTAAAATTAGCGCAGGTAGGATGAATAATATTTATCGATTCATATTTGCTGGTGGTGGAACAGGAGGTCATCTTTATCCGGCTTTAGCTGTTGCTCAAAAAATTCTTGAGCTTAAGCCTGAAGCTGATATTTTGTTTGTTGGCACAAAAGATAAAATAGAAGCTCGAGTTGTTCCAGAATATGGTTTTAATTATAAATCAATTTTGATTAGCGGTTTTTCAAGAAAATTTAATTTGAGTAATCTTCTGTTCCCTTTTAAGCTATTAACTGGACTTATTCAGTCATTAATTATTGCGATGAAATTTAAACCTCGCGTTACTATTGGAACAGGAGCTTATGTTTCAGGTCCAGTTGTATGGGCAGCTTCTGTGATGGGTTCGAAAATTGTCTTGCTTGAGCAAAATAGTTTTCCTGGTATAACAAATAGATTGCTTGAAAAAAAAGCTAATGAAATTTATTTGACTTATGAAGAATCAAAAAAATATTTCCGAGATAAAGAAAAATTATTACTAACCGGTAATCCTGTGAGAATTGATTTAAAGCTTATAGATAAAGAAGAAGCTTTAAAAAAATTTGGTTTGAGTGTATCAAAAAAAACCTTGCTTGTTCTTGGAGGAAGTTTAGGTGCAAAATCAATTAACGACATTATTGCAGAAATTGCTGATAACTTAATTAAAAATAATATTCAGATTCTATGGCAGACAGGTTCATCATATTATGATGATTATAAATCTTTTGAAAAGGAAGAGATAAAAGTTATGCCCTTCATAAAAGATATGCAGGCAGCTTACAATGCATGTGATTTGGTATTAGCACGAGCAGGTGCAACAACAATTGCAGAAGTTTCATCTTTTGGGTTGCCGGTAATTTTTGTCCCTTCAACAAATGTAGCTGCCAATCATCAATTTATGAATGCAAAAGTTCTTTCGGATAAAAATGCAGCAATCTTGATAGAAGATAAAAATTTACGAAACGAGCTATTTAAGAAAATAATTGAATTAATTAATGATGAGGAACAATTAAAAACCCTTAAAAAAAATATTTCTGAATTCTCAAAATCTGATGCAGTGAAAGTTGTGGCAGAAAGAGTAATAAAATTAGCAGAAACATTTTAAAATGATTTTAATAAGGAATTAATTTTTATGATGACAAAAACAATTAAGAATATTCATTTTGTCGGAATTGGCGGGATAGGGATGAGCGGAATAGCTGAAATCTTATTAAATCAAGGATTTAATATCACAGGCTCAGATTTGCATAAATCTGAAATTACAGACAGATTAGAAAGTCTTGGAATAAAAATTTATGAAGGTCATTCACCTGATAACTTAAAAAATGCTGACCTTGTTGTTTATTCATCTGCTGTTACTCTTGATAATACAGAAGTTAAAGCAGCAATAGAAAGAAAAATTCCAGTAATCAAAAGAGCAGAAATGCTTGCTGAGTGCATGAGAATGAAATATGGAATTGGTATTGCAGGTACTCACGGAAAAACTACTACTACTTCTATGGTTGGTCTTGTTTTGACAGAAGCTGGAATAGACCCAACTATAATTGTAGGTGGAAAACTTCATAGTCTTGGCGGAACAAATGCAAGACTTGGCAAAGGAGATTATATAGTTGTTGAAGCCGATGAATTCGATAGAACATTTCTAAAACTTACTCCTGTAATTGCAGCAATCACTACTCTTGAAAGAGAACATCTTGATACTTACAAAGATCTTGATGACCTCAAATCCGCTTTCACAGAGTTTGCAAACAAAGTTCCATTTTTTGGTTTTGTTGTTCTTTGTCTTGATGAACCTGCGCTTCAGGATATAATTCCTTTGATTAATAAAAAGATTATTACTTACGGAATTTCTCCGCAGGCAGATATCAGGGCTATAAATATTTCGCACTACAAAAATTTATCTGAGTTTACTGTGCTTTACAAAGGAGAAGAACTTGGTCAAATTAAAATTAATGTTCCTGGTATTCATAACGTTAAAAACTCACTTGTTGCAGTAACTATTGCAAAAGAAATGGGAGTTGAGTTTTCAATAATTAAAAAAGCTCTTGAATCTTTTAACGGTGTTTATCGCAGATTCGAAAAAAAATATGATGAAGATGTTATGGTAGTTGATGATTATGGCCATCATCCTACAGAAATTGATGTAACACTTGATGGAATTCGTAGAGGCTGGAACCGAAGATTAGTTGCTGTATTTCAACCCCATTTGTATTCGCGCACAAGAGATTTTTATGCAGAATTTGGGAGGTCTTTTCTAAATTCTGATGTTTTTATTTGTACTGATGTTTATCCAGCACGCGAAGAACCAATCGAAGGAGTTACAGGAGAATTAATTGCAAATGCAGCAAAAAATTATGGTCATAAAAATGTTTACTATGAACCTGATAAAACAAAAATTCCAGAACTGCTAAAAAGTATTTATAAAAAAGATGATATAATCATTACCATGGGTGCAGGAGATATATGGAAATTCGGAGAAAAATTTGTTGAATATCTTAAATCAAGAAATAAAAATAAGTTATGAAAAATTTACTAAGTGTAATTTTATTTGTCCTATTGATAGGTATAATTTTTTACATTGGATTGATGCAGAATGAAAAAACTAAAATACTGATTGATGCAATTACAATTTATGGGAATAACCATTTGTCAAAAGAAGATTACATGAGATTTGCAAATTTAATTGATAAAAATAGCTATAGAAATTTATCACTTAGAATAATTAAAGACAGAATTGAAAAGCATCCTTATGTAGATTATGCAGATGTTAAATATGAAGGAAGCGGTAAAGTTATAATCAAAATCTATGAGAAAAATTTTAGTTCAATATTAATAGATAACCAAAATCAATTCATATTGACAGAGGAGATGGAATTGCTGCCATTTCTGCCAGATACTAAGAATGTCGATTATCCAATAATATCAAACATATTTAAAAAAGATTCTTTAAGAGTACTTAAATCTCTCAGGAAAAATTATGATGTATTGACCGCATCAAAAATTTTGAGCGGAATAAAATATCTGAATGAAGAATTATATAATGAACTCTCTCTAATTGATATGAATAAAGGTGCTGATATTATGCTTTATTTTTCTTCATTAGATTATCCAGTGTTGATTGGCAGAGGGAGTGAAATTAAAAAAATTGTTTACTTCAATAATTTATGGAATTATCTGAAGGGAAAAGAAATAAATAATTATATGAACTATATAGATTTAAGATATAACGAACACATCTATTTTGGTATTCAAGATAGTTTACAAGCAGGAGAAAAGAAATTATGAAAAAAAATGTAATTGCAGGTTTAGATTTAGGTACCACAAAAGTTTGTGCTGTAATAGCAGAGCAGACTGAAAATAATATTAACATACTTGGATTTGGAGTGTCACCGTCAGAAGGATTAAATCGCGGTTTAGTTGCAAATATTTCAAAAACCGCTGAAGCAATTACACAGGCAATGAATATTGCATCAAACAGAGCGGGTCTTAATGTAAAAGAACTTAATGTTGGTGTTGCAGGCGAACATATTACAAGTTTGCGTCATAGAAATTATGTAACAATTAATAATCCAGACCATGAAATTACAAGAGAGGATTTAAATCGGCTTGAATCAGATGTTCAAACTATTAGAATTCCTGCCGATAGACAGATTCTTCATATAATTCCGGAAGAATATTTTGTTGACTATCAGGGGGGTATCGATGACCCGATTGGTTTGTGCGGCTCTCGTCTTGAAGCAGTAAATCATGTTGTACTTGCTTCAGTACCTGCAATGGAAAATATTAAAAAATCTGTTGAACGAGCTGGATATTCAGTTAGAAATTATATTCTTCAACCCATTGCATCATCAATTTCAGTTCTTGAAGAAAATGAAAAAGACCTTGGAGTTCTTCTAATTGATATAGGTGGTGGAACAACTGACCTTGCAATATTTCATCGTAAAGCTATTAAACATACAAAAGTAATTGGCGTAGCAGGTAATCAGGTTACAAATGATATTCGTGAAACTCTGGGTATTGTAACAGCTGATGCAGAGAAAATTAAGAAAGAGTATGGATATGCAATTGAAAGTGCAATTATAAAAGATGAAGATATTTACATCAAAGGTGTTGGTGCAAGAGGTAATATAAAAATTCCAATTTCTTTATTAACACAAATAATAAGTGTCAGAATGAGAGAACTCTTCACTTTAATAGATAATGAACTAAGAGTTTCCGGATTTAAAAATAAAATTAAAGCTGGCGTTGTTTTAACAGGAGGAGGTTCTTTATTGAAAGGTTGTGTTGAATTAGCAGAAGATGTTTTTGGATTACCTGCAAGAATCGGAGTGCCGCTAGATTTAGGTGGAGGATTGTCCCATGAAATTGAAAGTCCAGAATTTGCAACTGTAGCAGGATTGATAAAAGGATTACCAGGAATGAAACAGGAAGAAATTGTTGTAGATGTTAAAAAATCAAAAAAGGAAAAGAAGTTTAAACCAGGAAAGTATTTCAAGAAAATTCAAGAATTCTTTGAAAATTTATAAATAGACCACAACAAGGAGGAAGCATGGAACAAAATAACAATAACAAAAAACTGAGATTTGTCACTCTCGATAGGGAAGAAACTCAAAAACTTTCGGCTGTATTAAAAGTTGTTGGAGTAGGCGGTGGTGGCTGCAATGCTATAGATAGTATGATACATCGTGGTTTAAGTGGTGTAGAATTTATAGCAATTAATACGGATGCACAAGCACTTGCAAAAAGCTTGGCTCCACTAAAAGTTCAAATTGGTTCAAATATTACAAGGGGATTGGGGACAGGTGCTATTCCAAATATTGGTAAAAAAGCTGCTGAAGAGGACCGCGATAAATTAACTCGAATTCTTGATGGAAGTGATATGGTTTTTGTAACATGCGGAATGGGAGGTGGCACAGGAACGGGTGCTGCACCAATTGTGGCATCAATTGCAAAAAGTTTAGGTGCTTTAGTTGTTGGCATCGTAACCAAACCATTTACATGGGAAGGAAAACAAAGAATGAAAAATGCAGAAGAAGGTATTAAAGAATTAAGACAATATGTAGATAGCTTGATTGTTATACCAAATAGCAGAATCCTGAGTATTATAGATAATGCAACTGCAGCCATAGCTGCATTTGACAAACCAAATGAAATTCTTTATGAAGCAACAAGAGGTATTGCAGATATAATTACGATGACAGGAATTATAAATGTAGATTTTGCAGATGTTAGAACAGTAATGAAAGACAGTGGTCAGGCATTAATGGGATGTGGAATTGCAAGCGGTGAAAATCGTGCGGTCGAAGCAGCTCAAAAAGCAATTTCGTCTCCTTTACTTGAAGGTATTTCTATAAAAGGTGCAAAAAATATTCTTCTTAATGTTTCGGGTTCTTCAAATATGACAATGCAGGAAATTGAAGCTGGTAATAATATTATTTTCCAGGCTGCAGGTGAAGAAGCTAATGTTATATTTGGTGCTGTTGTAAAAGAAGAACTTAATGATTATATCTCTTATACAGTTATTGCAACTGGATTTGGAAGCAATGGTCAAGCAGGTAACTTAAATAACCTTAAACAGGATAAAGATGATAAATCAACACAAAGAAAACCTTCTTCTGGTCTGGGAGGTTTTTCGAAAGATAAAATTGATCTGGACAATAATGACGATTTAAATATTCCAACAATACTCAGAATGAGAAGAAAAGATCCTGATTTATTCCCGGATGATGATTTGAAAACTGGTTTTAAAGCAGAACCTGATGCTTTTGATTCTAATGATGATTTTAATAATAAAAAGAAAAAAGATGATAACGACGAAGAAGACAGCTCTTCTTTCTTAAGAAAAATTATGGATTAATTTTTACGGCTGATGTTGATTTTCCCTTGTTGTGGTAAACGAGTGACATATCTTGAAAATCAACTCAGCCTTTTATTTTATATTGCTGCAAACCTCATATTCAATTCTTCTTATTTTTGTTTTAGCTTCGGAATTGCTAATTTGTGACTCAAAAAATAAAATGTGATGAAATATGAAAAAATATATTTTAATTCTGATGTTTCTTTTTATAATAAACAATATTAAAGCTCAGGATGAAGAAGTAGGATGGACTTCCAGATTTGGTATTGCTGCAGGATTTAGTCCAGCATATGTTTTCCCGAATCTCGATAAAGTAAATTCTCAGGTTAAAAAGATGGGGATTAGTGAATTAAGTAATTCAGGATTTGTTGTGTGGGGTGGAGGTGGCTATGCTTACATCATGATGATTGAAAATTTTAGAATTGGAGCAATTGGTTTGAGCGGTTCAACTTCATCAAGTGGAAAAGTTAATAATTTTGAAAAAGAAGTAGTTTACGATTTCGGTCTTGGTGGAATAACATTTGAATACACACTTCCGTTCATTCAAAAAGTTGCAGTATCAATTGGTGCAATTGCTGGTTATGGTTCCTCAACAATTGAAATATATCAATCAAGTTCAAACTTTACATGGGATTATATCTGGAACAAAGTAAATGACGGCATAACAACAAGTGATGTAAGTGATAAACTTACTCAATCATATTTTCTTTTTTCTCCAACAATTAATTGTGATATCCCAATTACAAGATTTATCTCATTTAGAATTGGGGCAGGATATAATTTAACATTTGGCAAAAATTGGAAAGTAAATAATGAACGGGATATTTCAGGAGTTCCTTCTGATATTAATTCTAATGCTTTCTTTATTCAAACAGGTATTTATTTTGGATTTTTTGCTTATTGAATTATGAAAACAAAAAATATATTGATTACAGGCGGGGCAGGATTTATCGGTAGCAATTTTATAAATTACATTTTATCAACTCGAGATGATTGGAATATTATTAACCTTGATAAATTGACTTACGCAGGTAATCTTGAAAATCTAAAACAAGTAGAGGGAAAGAAGAATTATCATTTCGTTAAAGGGGACATTGCCAATCGTGAACTTGTTGATTATATCTTCAAAAAATTTTCAATTA
Source organism: Rosettibacter primus (assembly GCF_036860675.1). Classification (NCBI taxonomy): domain Bacteria; kingdom Pseudomonadati; phylum Ignavibacteriota; class Ignavibacteria; order Ignavibacteriales; family Melioribacteraceae; genus Rosettibacter; species Rosettibacter primus. The sequence continues at coordinate 50,525 of NZ_JAYKGK010000002.1, read as the reverse complement.
AATATGTAATTAATTTTGCTGCTGAATCACATGTAGATAGAAGTATACTTGGCTCAGAAGTTTTTTATAGAACTAATGTAATTGGAACTAATGTTTTATTAGAAGCCTCCAGAAGATATGAAGTTGAAAAGTTTATCCAAATTTCTACTGATGAAGTCTATGGTAGCTTAGGACCTGAAGGAAAATTTACAGAACAAACGCCACTCTCGCCAAACAGCCCATATTCATCAAGCAAAGCAGCAGCAGATTTAATGGCACTTGCTTTTCATCATACTTATGGCTTGCCTGTTGTAATAACTAGATGTTCTAATAATTACGGTCCATATCAATTCCCAGAAAAATTAATCCCATTGATGATAATTAATTGTTTGAATAATAAAAAACTTCCCGTTTATGGAGATGGACTTAGTGTTCGTGATTGGATTTATGTAATTGACCATAATCGAGCCGTTGAATTAGTATTTGAAAAAGGAAAAACTGGAGAAGTTTATAACATTGGTGCAAGCCGCGAAATGAAAAATATTGAAATAGTAAAATTGATTTTGAAAAAACTTAATAAGACAGAAGACTTAATTGAATTTGTCAAAGACCGTCCAGGTCACGACCGTCGTTATGCAATTGATTCTTCTAAAATACAAAATGAACTTGGATGGAAACCAGAATATGAATTTGAAACAGCATTAGATTATACAATTGAATGGTATTTGAAAAATAGAAATTGGTGGGAAAGAATAATCTCTGGTGAGTATTTGAAGTATTATCAAACTCAATATGGAAATTTATAATGATAGTAAGATTCTTTTCATTGAGTTGTAATTATCTTCTCTTTCATATAAAATGAAATTTTAATCTGGTTGGAAAAACACAGGCAAATAACAAATTATATTTGTATTGCTTATATAAAAAGTAATATCTTTTGAACCAATTTCAGAAAGATTTTTATAATTGCAAAAAATAACTGGCTAAATCTATGAAATGGATAAAAAAATTTTTTTATGTGTGCTTAATAATTAGTGTTAATTTTATTTATGCTCAAGAGAACGAGCAAACTACGACAAAAAATTTACAAACATCATTGCTTCAACCAATTACTGTAACTGTTGGAGGAAATTTTGTAGTTACAGGTTCATTTACCGCATTTAGAACTCAGAGATTAGACCATTTTATTACAAATCTATATAATCAAGCACAAGAAAGAGCAGTTGGTGCAATTAACAAACCTGAACTTATAAGACAAATAAACAAAGAACTAAAAAAATACCCATTGAGAGATATTTTATTAAAAAGAGCTGATGGAACCGAATTAAAAATTGATTTACTAAAATTCAGACTTACAGGTGACTTCAAATATAATCCATATTTAATGAATGATGATGTAATCATATTCCCATCATATGATGATGAAAAAGGTATAGTGGATATTTCTGGTGCAGTTAATAATCCAACTCAATTTCAATATGTAGAAGGTGATAAATTATCAGATGCAATTTTATTTGCAGGTGGAATCAATAAATCTTATGATAATGTTACGGAAGCGGAAATATCAAGAATAACAAATGATGGTAACTCAGAAGAAATAATTAGAGTAAGAATAAATGAAGATTTCCCTTTGCAGCGGGGAGATAGAATAACTGTTTTGTTTACTGAGAATAATAAAATGGCTTATAAAGTTTTAGTTCTTGGTGAAGTTAATAGACCTGGTTATGTTTATATCACAAAGAATAATACAACGATAAAAGAAGTAATACAGAAAGCAGGCGGCTTTACACAAAAAGCAGATTTAAGAAGAGCTGAAATTCTAAAAGGTACGGATGAATCACAGCTTATGAAAATAAAATGGATTAGAGAGAAATATGAAGCCGATAGTTCATTTACAACTTTGCCATTAGTTCTTAAAACAGTAGATGAACTTGTTAGCGAAGAATTAAAAATGACGAGAGCCGCAAACTTAACTTTAGAAGAATTTCAATATTCATTTGCATATGACAATTCATTAAGATTTATCGAGAATAAAAGTATAGTTGATTTTACTAAAATATTTTCTGATACAACAGCTGATGGCAGTTACATAGTTGCCGATGGTGATGTAATAATAGTGCCAGCATATCAAAATTTGGTTTATGTATTTGGACAGGTAGTAAATCCGGGATTTTATATTTATGATTCAACAAAAACATGGAAAGATTATATTCACAAAGCTGGCGGCTTAACACAAAATGCAAAAAATGAAAAAAAGATTCAGATAATAAAAGGGACGAACAGAACATGGATGAATGCTGCAAATGTAGATAAAATAGAACCCGGTGATTTCATTTATGTACCCAAAGATATGCCGAAGGGAATTGATTATTATTTGCAGCAGGCAGGAGCTATAACAAGTATAGTAACTGCTTTAGTTACAATTACCATTCTAATATTCCAGGTATCAAGGTAATAAATAATTAAAAAATAGTTGAATTGCATATGGAAAAACTTAATAGCCAAGAATTAGAACAAAAATCATTTATTGACTTCTTAATAGTTTTAGTAAAGTGGCGAAAGTTAATAATTCTAAATGTAGTAATTATTACTTTGTCTGCTGTTATAATAAGTTTAATAATGCCCAAATGGTATACATCTACAGCGAATATACTGCCACCTAAAAATACGGGTGGTTTACTTGGCTCCATAAGTGGCTTTTCAAGTACAATAAAGGATTTATCTAAAACATTAGGTAGGTTAGGAACAACCTCAGAAGAAGCATATAATTATTTAGCAATTTTACAAAGTAGAACCTCTTTTGAAAAAGTAATTAATAAGTTTAACTTGCGTGAAGTATATAAATTTGACCCTGATGATCCGATTGAAGAAATAATTGATGAATTGGAGAGCAATGTAAAATTTAATGTAGAAGATGAAGGGAATATTACTATAAAAGTTACAGATAAGGATCCTAAGAGAGCTGCAGCAATGGCTAATTATTTTGTGCAAATATTAAATGAGATAAGTATAGAGCTTGGAACTCTTGAAGCAAAAAACAATAGAGAGTTTATTGAGAAAAGATACCTCCAGGTTTTGAAAGATCTTAAAAATGTTGAAGATTCATTAAAATATTTTAGTGAAAAATTTTCGGTTTACTCAATTGAGGACCAAACTAAAGCTGCTATAAAAGCTGCTGCTGATATAAAAGCACAAATAGAATTACAAAAAATTGAATATGAATTACTATCAAGAAATTATGGTAATGACCATCCTTTAGTATTGGAAAAAAAGTTGATGATTAATGAATTGCAGAACAGATTAAAGACTATGAAATTTGGGGAAAGTAATTTAACTAGTTCCAGTCTTTCTTTATATACACCTTTTTCACAATTGCCTGAAGTAGGAATAGAATATTTAAGGCTTATGAGAGAATATGAATTACAAGGAAAATTGTTAGAATTTATTTTACCAGTCTATGAGCAGGCAAAAATTGAAGAGAAAAAGGATATACCTGTGTGTGTTGTTTTGGATGAAGCAGTTCCTGCTCAGAAAAAATCATATCCTAAGAGAGTGATTATAGTAGTTGCATCATTTGTTGGGTCATTGTTTCTTTCAATTATATTGGCATTATTTCTAGAGAAACTTTCTAATTTGTCCCATGATACAGAAAAATATAAAAAAATAACAGAAGGGATATTTATTCCATTAAAAAGTTTTTTTAAGAGAGGACAATGACACACAGTGGTAATGAGATACTTAATCTGACTCATCTAAAAAGAAATATTATATACTTGTTTTTTATGCTTGAAGTAATTTTATTAGCATTTTTAGCAATTGACCAAGTTAAAATTTCTATTCTTTTTTTAATTTCTATAATTTTAATACTTCTGTTGTTATACTCGTATAATAAACCCTCTTTTTTTATATATATATTTATTTTTTCAATACTTCTGGGATCAATTGACGTTTTAGGTCAAAAAGAACCCATAGGAATAACAAATTTATTAATACCTGTTATTATAGTTTTATTTTTTATACATATATTTTTTTTTGATATTTCCCATTTGAGAGAATTCAGCTATATAAATATTTCGTATGTTCTATTTTTAATCTGGTCATTAATTATATCCTTAATCTCTCTTGACCCTTCATTAGCTTTATCATGGTGGAAAAATTATTTTATTGGATTCTTAATGTTTAATTATGCATTGATTACTTTTAATAGTGAAAGAGAAGTTAAGAATTTTATTATTATGATTATTTTGTGGGGTGTTATATTAGCAATAATTATATATGTAATTTTATTTTCTTTAGGTGACATAAAAATAAGCGTAATAAAACTTTTTTTTACAAAAAACTTGCTTGCTACTTCATGGGGTAAGTCCAATTATTTGGCCACATTCTTTGTTCTTATAATACCTATAGCAGTAGGATATTATATTTATTCAAAAACTTTTTGTGTAAAATTATTTTTACTTTTATCGATTTTTTTAATGTCATCCGCATTAATAATGACATTTTCAAGAGGGGGTATTTTATCATTTGTTTTTTCAATATTAATGTTATTATCATATACAATGAGATTAAAGAATTTTATCAAGTTATTGGCTTTAGTAGCTATTATAAGTATAATATTATATCTTAATCCTGCTATACAATTATTATTAGATAGTATAAGTAATGTTAATAAAAGTTATTCATATTTTACTAGAATAAATTTTTATAAAGACGTATGGAATACATTTCTTGAGAATCCATTTACTGGTGTCGGGTTAGGGAATCTTGGCTTCTATGCTAAATTTAAAATTTCTACACATGCTTCTGCCCATAATATAATTTTGGGATTATTAGGGGAAACAGGAATTTTGGGAGCACTTTTATTTTTATATGTTTTAGCATCTAATTACTATTATCATCTAAAAAAATTTATAAGAGAAAAAAATAGAAGTACAAGTATATTAAGATGGTCATTTATTTGTTCATTTACAGGTATTTTTATTCATTCAATGATGGAACCAAATTTTGAAGGGCTTCAATTCTCAATTTTATTTTGGCAAACACTTGCTGTTTTTCATAAAATAAGATGATAATTTTTGAATTAATTATATTATTATAAATAATATGTCATTTACAGGAACTTTATCTAAAAATACAATTTTTTCTTTCTATACAGTATTTCTTAGGCTTTTAATTAATACGTTTATTTTTTGGTTAATTGCTAATCAGTATGGGAAATACCTATTTGGTCAATTTACTTTAGCTCAAACATTTTCTTCTATTTTTATTCTTTTTGCAGATTTTGGCATCGATTTATATACCGTGAATAAAGTTCCAATTAATAATGATAAAGTATCATTATTTCAAAGATTATTCACATTAAAATTGGTATTAACATTTTTTTCAATAATTATATTTGGTTTTATTATTAGTATTAGTAATTTTAATATAAAAGTAAAATATTTAATTTTTATATTTATAATTTATTCTATTTTAAGTACACTATTAAATTTTCTAAATTCTTTTTATAGAGGTATTGAAAAATTAGTATTAGAAACTAAGGTATCATTAATTACTAATTTTATAACATTATTATTTACTGTAATTTTAATAATTCTTAAGGTTTCTATTTTCTTCATAGCAATCAATTTCGTATTTACAAGAATACTCGGGATAGTATCTTCGTTAATATTAGCTAATAAAAATGATATTAGCATTAAATTTAAAATCAATTTTAATGATAATTTTAAGATTTTTAAAGAATTATATTACTACGGTATTTTCCTGATGTTCGGGAACTTATATTTTATACTTGATTCTATTTTATTAGGATTTATAAAACAAGAAGAATCAGTTGGGATCTATCAAGCAGTATTTAGATTAATATTATTTCCTTTAATTATTCCTGAAATTTTTATAAATAGTTTTATGCCAGTTCTTGCTAAATTATTTAAAATTGACCCTCTAAACTGGGTTAAACTTAGTGTGATACTATATAAAATTTTTATGTTTATTGGCTTAATATTTGGGATATTTTTTTTTATTTATTCAGATATAATTATAAACATTATCTATGGATATGATAAGTATTCTGAATCAATATCTATTTTAAAAATTTTTAGTTTCATTATAATCGTAAGATTTTTAAGTGAAGTATATGGATTGATGCTTACAACTTCAGAAAATCAAAAAGCACGAATGTATATAGTCATTGTGGCTACATTAATTAATATAATAATTAATTTATTTTTTATTCCTAATTTTGGTATAATTGGAGCTGCTATCACATCCTTGATTACAAACTTGTTTGTTTATATATCTTTTGTTCTTGTTTGTAAATTATTATTTAATGTTAATTTTAATATAAAGATTAATTTAAAATTCATTTTAATTAATCTATTTACAATAGGAATTATATATTATATAAAAGAATTTTTAATTATACCGAGTATTATATTAATTGTATTATATATTTTATTGTTATATAGATACATTTTTGATTCACAGGATAAAGTATTTTTATATGATTTTATCAAAAGTGTAATTAAATAAAAATTATGTTGCCAAAAGTTGCAATTATTGTTTTAAATTGGAATGGATTTAATGATACAAGTGAATGTTTAGAATCATTAAAATCAATTCATTATGGTAATTATGAAATAATTCTTGTAGATAATAATTCTCAAGGGAATGAGTATCAGATTTTAAAGGAAAAATACAATGGATTTGTTAGTTGGTTTATAAAAAATGATTATAATATAGGCTTTGCGGGGGGTAATAATTCTGGAATTAAAATAGCTTTAAAAAATAATTTTGATTACATTTTATTATTAAATAATGATACTGTGGTTGAACCTGATTTTCTTAATAGATTAATAGAATACGCTGAAAAAAATAAAAAAATTGGTATATTGACTCCCAAAATAATTTATCACTCAAATAGAAATTTAATATGGGCAGCAGGTGGATATATAAGTAAGATTAGAGCTTCTGGATTTTCGTATGGATTAAATAAAAGTGCAACGACAAATAATAAAGAACGATTTTGTTCTTTTGCAAGTGGTTGTTGCTTACTTATAAGAACCGAAGTATTTAATGAAATAGGATTATTAGACGATTCTTATTTCCTTTATTTAGAAGATACTGATTTTTGTTATAAAGTTAATAAAAGTGGATATAAAATTTTATATATCCCATCTAGTATTATTTATCATAAAGTAAGCTCATCTACTTCAAAAGAAAGTTCAATATTACCTTTATATTATTCGATTCGAAATCGATTGTATTTCGCAAGAAAAAATTTAGGATTTTATTATTATTTGGCTCTTATTTACGTCATTATTGCATCTTTAGTAAAAATTATATTTTCAAGAGAACAAAAAATCAAATTTAAGATTTTTGTTTCTGCTATTAAAGATTTTTTTAGTGGTAAAATTGGTTATAAGAAATTATAAATAAGCATTTGTTTTGTATATTTTTTATCCCAATAAATTTTAGAATTATTAATGAAAATTGGTATTGATGCTAGAGTACTAAATAAGGGGATTACCGGAACAGGAAGGTATTTATCTAATTTATTAAAAGAAATTCCTAAAATTGACAATAAAAACGAATATTTTTTATTCACTACAAAAGATTTAACCTTCGATAAAAATTTCTATAAAATCATAAAATATGAAAGTCATAGAGTACCTTTTAAGTTATATTCTCCATTATGGCTAAATTTCATAATACCAAATCTTCTTAATAAACTTGAAATCGATATATTTTTTTCTCCTAATATTTTATTGCCATTTACTAAAAATAGTAAAGTAAAGTATATTACAACTATTCATGATGTAATTCCTTTTATTTATAAAGAATTTTATTCATTTAGTTATAGAATGTACTTATCTATTTTATTACCGATTACACTTAAAATTGCTGATAAGATAATCACTGTTTCAGAGCATTCTAAAAATGATATCTCGCAAATTTTTAAATTAGATAAAGGTAAAATAGAAGTTATTTATAATAGTGCTTCAAAATTATTCAAACCAAGAATTATTAATGAATCTGAATTCCCGCATAATTTCTTTGAATTGAATTTACCTCCTAAATATTTATTATATGTTGGCGCAATAGAAAAGAGAAAAAATATCGGAACTATAATAAAAATAATAGATATACTTAGAGAGAAGGGAAGTAGTTTACAATTAGTTATAGTAGGTAAATACGATTATGGATATAAAGAATTTGTAAAAGAACTTGATGCAAAGAAGGAATACATTAAAGTATATCAAAAAGTAGAAGATGATATTTTGCCCTATGTTTATAATAAAGCTTTTGCATTTTTATTCCCATCTTATTATGAGGGATTTGGTATCCCGCCTTTAGAAGCAATGCAATCTGGCATTCCAGTTTTAACTTCTAATACTTCATCGCTTAGGGAAGTTGTTGGAGAGGGCGGAATTATGCACGCACCTGAAGATAGTTATGCTTTTGTAAATGATATTTTAAAATTAGAAAAAGATAATGATTTCTATAATATTATTAGAGATAAAGGTTTAGAACAATCAAAAAAATTTAATATTCATATTATAACTCAAAAATTGATTAATCTTTTTAATGAAATGAGTTAATAATAAATGAAAGTATTATTAGTTATTACAAAATCCGAAATCGGTGGTGCTCAGGTTTTTGTATTAAACCTTGCAAAGTCTCTTAAAAAATTGGGAGTTGATGTTCATGTTGCTGCTGGTGAAGGAAATTTTTTGTTTAATGAACTCACTAAGTATGATATCCCTCACTTTTATCTTAACTCTCTTAAGCGTGACATCAGTATATTCAATGCTTTATATTTCATTTTTGATTTGTACAAGCTATTAAAAAAAAATGATTTTGATATAATACATCTAAACAGCACAAACACTCTATTAGGCACTCTTTCAGCACACTTATTAAAAAAGAGACCTAAAATAATTTTTACATTTCATGGACTCTCTTTACTTGACAAAAATTATAAATCTAATCCAATCCTTAAGTTGTTGAGCAAATTTTATTTTAAATTGCTAATAAGATTAATTGACAAATCTATTTTTGTAAGTCAGTTAAATTATAATGAAGCTAAAAAATATAAATTAGTTGATGCTGGAGAAATTGTTTATAACGGTTTATGTGAAAGTGAATTGTCTTTTTTAGCTCGAGAAGATGCTATAAAATTTTTTTCAACAAAATGTAATTTTGATTTATCTAATTTTTTTTTAATTGGCTCAGCAGGCCGGCTTTCATATCCCAAAAATTATGAATTCCTTATTCTTAATTATATCAAAATTAAAAAAGCAATCCCCGAATCAAAAGTAATCATAATTGGTGATGGACCTAATTTTAATTTATACCAGAAAATGATTAAAAAATTAGGAATTGAGAACGATTTTTTTCTTGTTGGTGGAATTAAAAATTCTTATAAATATATAAAAGCTTTTGATGTTTTTACTTTGCCTTCTTGCTATGAAGGCTTATCAATTAGTTTAATTGAAGCAATATTTGCAGAAATTCCTATCTTAGCTTCGGATGTTGGTGGCAATAGAGAAATTGTTAATGATAATTATGATCAACTTTATCAGCTTGATAATATTGAAGAATATATTTCTAAGTTAATTAAAATAAAAAATAACAAATCACAGTATCAAAAATATAATGCTAATATGAAAAATAGATTTTCTTTGAAAGATATGGCAGATAAATATTACCGTGTTTATCAAAATATTTTAATAAAGTAGAAATTTCTATGTTTGACATAATTATAGTCGGTGCTGGAATTATTGGTTTAGCGACCTCCCTTAAAATTTTGGAAAAAAATCCAAATCTTAAATTGCTCATTCTTGAAAAGGAAAATGATATTTGTCAACATCAAACTGGGAATAACAGCGGAGTAATTCATTCGGGAATTTATTATAAACCGGGAAGTCTGAAAGCCCTTAACTGCATTCGCGGTTATAAAATGCTTATTGATTTTTGTAACAGAAATGAGGTTAATTATAAAATAACTGGAAAAATTATTGTTGCTACTTTAGAAGAGGAAATTCCAATTCTAAATAATATTTATGAAAGAGGTCTTCAAAATGGTCTTGATGGCTTAAAAAAACTAAATCTTAACCAGATGAAAGAAATTGAACCGTATGTAAATGGAATCGCAGGAATTTTTGTTCCCCAAACAGGGATAGTTGATTATTTTGAAGTATCTAAAAAGTATCTTGAATTAATATTAAAACATAATTGTGAAATAAAATTCAATCATACTGTAATTGATATTAAAATAAATACAGATTTTTGTGAAGTAATTACCGACAACGAATCATTTAATTCAAAAGTTGTTGTTACATGTGCAGGATTGCAATCAGATAGAATTGCTAAAATGACACATCCTGATCTTCCACTTAGAATAATTCCATTCCGTGGTGAATATTATAAATTAAAAAACGAAAAAACATATCTTGTTAATTCATTAATATATCCAGTGCCAAATCCTGAATTTCCTTTCCTCGGAGTTCATTTTACCAGAATGATTAACGATGATGTAGAAGCTGGTCCAAATGCAGTATTAGCACTGAAACGAGAAGGTTATTCCAAAACAAGTTTTAATCTTAGAGATGCTATTGATACTTTTACTTGGAAAGGTTTTTATAAAATTGTTCGAAAGAATTGGAAGATTGGTCTTTATGAATATTATCGTTCTTTTAGCAAAAAAGCTTTTGTTAATGCTTTACAAAAATTAATTCCTGAAATTCAAGAAGAAGATTTAATTGCTGGTGGTGCAGGAGTTCGTGCGCAGGCTTGCAGTAAAGATGGCGGTTTGCTTGATGATTTTTATATTGTTGAAGACAAAAGAGCAATTCATGTTTGTAATGCACCATCACCTGCGGCTACTGCCTCTTTATCTATTGGAGATTATATATCAGAAAAAGTAATGCAGCAGATTTAAAATTTATTATGAGGAACCATTGAGTAAAAAAGTTGAAAAGATATTTTTATTAACAACTGATTTTATAACCATCAATTTATCCTGGTTTCTTTTCTTTTATTTGAGGGTGAACACTGGCTGGTTTGAACTTATTTCTCAGCCTGATTTCTTTTTGCCAATGCTTGCTATTTATTTCTACTGGCTGATAATTTTTACGATTGTTGGAATGTATCGCACATGGTTTGCTCAATCCCGCTTTGATGAAATTTCTACTTTGTTCAAAACCTCTTTTGTAGGAATTTTTATTCTTCTATTTTTAATTCTTTATGATGATTACAAATCTGGCATAGCTACACCTTTTCGATTTTATATTTTTATTTATTGGTTAATCTTTTTTGTAATTGTAAGTATAGGAAGAATATTAGCTCGAAGCATTCAAAGAAATCTACTAATAGAAGGTGTTGGAAGAAGAAATGCTTTAATAATTGGATTTAATCCCAGAGCACATGAAATTTTTGATATGATTGAAAATCATAAAGCTCTTGGACTTGATGTTGTTGGATTTATCGCAGTCCTAAATGAAAATGTTGATAAAGATTATAAAGGCGTAAAAGTTTTAGATACAGTTGAAAATCTCGAATCAATAATAAAAAAATATAATGTAAGGAATGTTATAATTTCTGTAGAACGTCATCATGAAGATTTAATTCTTGATATAATTTCAAAGTGTAACGGAAATGAAGTCGAAATTAAAATTGTGCCCGACCTTTATGACATAATTAGTGGCCAGGTTAAAACATCACAGATTTATGGAATACCTTTAATTGATATTATGCCGGAGTTAATGCCTGAATGGGAAAAAAAGTTAAAGAGATTGATGGATATTGTTTTTTCATTGTTATTGTTGATTGTTACCTCACCAATAACTCTTTTAGCAGCAATTGCAATAAAACTTGAAAGCGAAGGTCCAGTTTTTTATAAACAAGAACGAATGGGAATGAATGGTAAAATTTTTAAGATAATTAAATTCAGAACAATGATTAATGATGCGGAGAAACATACCGGCCCGGTTTGGTCGACAAAAGATGACCCGCGCATTACAAAAGTTGGAAAATTTTTACGCAAAGTTCGTCTCGATGAAATTCCTCAGGCAATTAATATTTTGAAAGGTGATATGAGTTTTGTGGGACCACGTCCCGAACGACCATTTTTTGTTGAGAAACTTTCTAAGGAAATTCCACTTTATAAAAGAAGACTAAAAGTTCGTCCTGGTTTAACAGGCTGGGCTCAGGTAAAACACAAATACGATGAATCAATTGAGGATGTTAAAATAAAATTGCGTTACGATTTGTTTTATATAGAAAATATGAGTCTGAGATTAGATTTTAAAATTATTATTAGAACTATTTTTGTGGTCTTATTTGGAAAAGGACAATAAAATGAAAACACTTGTTATCATACCAACTTACAATGAACTTGATAATGTTCAGAAATTAATTCCTTATATCATCGAAAAATATCCCGAGCTGGATATTTTAATTGTGGACGATAATTCTCCTGATGGAACTGCAAATTATGTTGAAGAATTAAGTAAATCAGAACCTCGAGTTAAATTAATCAAACGTGAAAAAAAATTAGGATTGGGAACTGCTTATGTAGAAGGTTTCAAGTATATGTTAAGTAATGGTTACGATGCAGTAATTCAGATGGATGCGGATTATTCTCACGACCCAAAGGAGATAAAAAATTTTTTGAAGAAAATTAAAGATTACGATTTGGTTATCGGGAGCAGATATATTAATGGTGTTCGTGTTATAAACTGGCCAATAAGAAGATTGTTATTAAGTTATTTTGCAAATCTTTATACTCGAATAATTACTGGGGTGCCGATTAAAGATGCAACAGGCGGATTTAAATGTATTAAAAGAAATGTTCTTGAATCCATTAATCTTGATGAAATTCGTTCAAATGGTTATTCCTTTCAGATAGAAATGAATTTCTTGGCGTGGAAAAAAAAGTTTAAGATAATAGAAATTCCAATTGTATTTGTGGAAAGAGTTCAAGGTTCTTCAAAAATGTCTAAAAAAATTGTTCGAGAAGCTGTTTTTATGGTCTGGAAATTACGCCTTAAATCTCTTCTTGGATTAATAAAGTGATAAAAATGGTTGACCTATCAATCATAATTGTAAATTATAATGTAAAAGAATTTCTTTTGAATCTTCTTGATTCAATTCGAAGAGCAAGAAAAAATTTTTCTATTGAAATTATTGTTGTAGATAATGCTTCTGATGACGGCAGTGTAGATAAAATCAAAGAGAAATTTCCTGATGTAAAATTAATTGCCAATAACAAAAATATTGGTTTTGGTGCAGCAAATAATTTGGCAATGAAAGAAGCACAGGGAAAATACTTTCTCTTGCTAAATCCCGATACAATTGTTCGTGAAGATACTTTTGAAGTAATGATAAATTTTTTTGAAACACATCCTGATTGTGGAATTGCTGGCTGCAAAGTTCTAAATCCTGATGGTTCACTTCAGCTTGCATGCAGACGAGGATTTCCAGGTCCCTGGACATCATTCACAAAAGTAATGGGTTTGAGTAAATTGTTCCCTAAGAGTCGTCTATTTGCAAAATATAATTTAACTTATCTCGATGAAAATCAAACTTATGAAGTTGATGCTGTAAGCGGTGCTTTTATGATGATGAGAAAAGATGTTTATGAAAAGATTGGCGGATTTGACCCGCAGTTTTTTATGTATGGTGAAGACCTCGATTTATGTTATAGAGCTCAAAAGGCTAACTTCAAAGTCTATTATGTTCATTCAACAGAAATTATTCATTACAAAGGAGAAAGTACAAAACGCAGCAGCATCGACGAAACAAAATTATTTTATGATGCAATGCATCTTTTTGTAAAAAAACATTTTTCTTCTTCTTTTATTGTTGAATCGATTTTACAGTTAGCTATTCTTTTCAGAAAATTAATTGCTTTTGCAAATGTTTATAAACTTGCACTAATAAGTATTTTATGTGACTTTATTTTTCTTAGTGCATCTGTTTATTTTGCAGAAAAAATTTACTCAAATGAACATTGGCGTGGTTTTCCAGATTATGTTATTCCATGGATTTATTTCGCCCCAGCATTAATGCAGGTGATAATTTCAAGTTTTGGCGGTGCTTATAATAAAAATTCAATATCTGTTCTAAAAAGTTTAATAACACTTTTTTATGGATTTATAATTTTATCCGCAGTTACATATTTTCTCAAGCAATTTGCTTTTAGCCGTGCAGTAGTTTTAATAACATACATTTTAGCAGTTATAACATTTTCACTCTGGAGGATTATTTTTAAGGTTGTGTTTAAACTGGGTTTAGTAAGTGATTCTAAAAAAGCACGTACATTAATTGTAGGAAGTGAAATAAAAGCGAAGGAACTTGCTGAAAGATTAAAATCAAATATTACTTCGCTGTATCAAGTTGTTGGATTTATTGGATTCAACAAAAAAAATATTGGTAATCAAATTAGCAGTTATAAAGTACTCGGTTCTTTAGATAATATGAGAAAAATTATTATAGACCAAAAAATTGAGAAGGTTATTTTTTCATCAGAAGAAATTTCTTTTGATCAGGTTTTTGCTGTTGTATCAGAATGTCAAGGATTAAATGTAGATTTTTTGGTTGCTGGGAAAGAATTAAATTATCTTGTGGGTAAATCATCAGTAACGATGCTCGATAATATTCCATTGCTTAAAATTCAATATAACATTTCTTCATTCGGTCATAGAATAACAAAACAAATATTTGATTTCTTTTTGAGTTTAATCTTAATTTTGTTTTTGGTTTATCCTTTCATATATTTATTTCAAAAATTAACATTAAAGAGGAATGATTTTATTCAATTTATTCTTGGAATTCCAGAAGTATTGATTGGAGAGAAAAGTTTTGTTGGTCCAAGAGATTCTTCATATTATGGTGAACTTTATGTTGGTAAAAAAGGCTTAACTGGTTTATGGTATGTAGAAAACATATCATTAAATGATAATGAAGAGATAAAGAGCCTTGATCTTTTCTATGCTAAAAATCAAAATATCTGGCTCGATTTAGAAATACTTGGAAGAACAATTTCAAAAATGTTTTTTAGGACGGAGTAAAAAATGGCAAAAAATACTCTTGATTTTGAAAAGCCAATAATTGAATTGGAAAACAAAATTGAAGAGATGCGTAAATATGAAGGGCATCTCGATATATCAAATGAAATAAAAACACTTGAGGAGAAAGTAATTCAACTCAAAAAAAATATTTACGAAAATTTAACACGCTGGCAAAGAGTTCAGCTGGCACGCCATCCCGAAAGACCTTATACTCTCGATTATATTTATATGATGACCGAAAATTTTGTAGAACTTCATGGCGACCGTCTTTTTAAGGACGACCATGCAATCGTAGGTGGTTTTGCCAAACTTGATGAATATAAAGTAATGATTTTAGGTCATCAAAAAGGGAGAGATACAAAATCAAATCTATTCCGAAACTTTGGAATGCCAAACCCAGAAGGTTATCGGAAAGCATTGAGATTAATGAAACTTGCTGAAAAATTTAATAAACCTGTAATAACAATGCTCGATACACCTGGTGCATATCCTGGTTTGGAAGCAGAACAGCGAGGTCAAGCAGAAGCAATTGCAAGAAATCTTCTTGAGATGAGCAGACTCAAAGTTCCAATCATTGTAGTAATTATTGGTGAAGGTGCAAGCGGTGGTGCACTCGGTATTGGCGTTGGCGATAGAATATTAATGCTTGAAAATACCTGGTATTCAGTTATTAGTCCCGAATCCTGCTCAAGTATTTTATGGCGAAGCTGGGACTATAAAGAACAGGCAGCCGAAGCTCTTAAACTTACTGCAAATGATTTGCTTCAACAGGGTATCATCGATAGAATTGTTCCTGAACCTTTAGGAGGCGCTCATAAAGACCATCAAGCAATGGCTAATACTTTGAAGTCAATTCTTAAAGAAGAATTAGCTGCACTTGTTAAAATTAAACCTGAAAAGCTTGTTCAAAATCGTCTCGAAAAATTTGCAAAGATGGGAGTTTATATTGAGTAATTAGGAATTAGGAATTAGGAATTAAGAATTAAGAATTGAATATAGAATATCGAATGAAGAATATCGAATATTAAGCGTTGAAAATTGAGAATTGAATATTGAGCATTTAACATTGAGCACTGCAACATAAAAATTGTGACAAGAGCTTTGAAAGTTGATAATTAAAAATCTGAAATTAGCATAAACTTTTATTTCTTTATTCACATAAAACATGTTGACTCATACTACTGAAATCAGGGTGCGTTATGCAGATACTGACAAAATGCAGTTTGTATACAACGGCAAATACCTCGAATATTTTGAAGTTGGAAGAACAGAACTTTTAAGATCTACAGGTTTATCTTATGCAGAGCTTGAAAAAAATGGTTATCAACTTCCTTTGATTGAAGCAAATGTAAAGTACAAAAATCCTGCTTACTATGATGATATTCTTGAAATTGAAGCAAGTGTTAAAGAATTATATTCTCCTAAGGTTCATATTGAATATGTAATAAGAAGAAAAGAAACGAAAGAATTAATAGCCGAAGGATTTACAACTCATATTTTTATTAAGACAGATACAAAAAAAGCAGTTCGTCCACCCCAAATTTATGTTGAAGCTTTAAAGCAATATTTTTAATTCAATCCTCAATTAATTCATTTTTTATCTTACTTTTTGTAACTTACTTTCAGCACTGCATACTCATCTTTCTTCGATTTTTTGTAATTTGTTTTTGTTATTTCAGTCATAATTGCAGAATGTTTGAAAAAATAAAAGAACTTACAAAAGACACTGTCATTTACGGAATAAGCACAATTATAGGAAGATTTCTGAATTTTCTTCTTGTTCCATTTTATACAAATGTTTTTACTCCTGCCGAAGTTGGTATCTATTCCAACATATATGCTTACATAGCTTTTCTAAATATAATTTTTATTTATGGAATGGATGCTGCTTTTATGAAGTACAGCTCAACTGCTCCTGATAATAAAAAGAAAGAAGCTTATTCTACTGCATTTTTATGTGTCGCAATTTCATCAATAGTTTTTTCTGCAATTTTGTTTTTATTTAGAAATCCAATTGTAAGTTTAATCGAAATTCCACAAAATTATTTTTATTTGTACTACTACCTAATTCTAATCATTTTCACTGATACATTGGCTATTGTTCCTTATGCAAATTTAAGACTGCAAAGAAAAGCAATAAGATTTACGATGATTCGTCTTAGCAATATTTTATTGAACATTCTTCTTAATATCATTCTTGTCTTAAAATATAAAATGGGAATTGAAGCAATATTAATTGCCAATCTTTCAGCTTCTGTGTTTTCTTTGATTTTGCTTTCGAGGGATATAATTAAAAATCTTGTGTTAAGGATTCAAAAAGAATTTTTAAGACCGATGTTAAAATTTGCAATTCCATATTTGCCTGCAAGTATTGCTGCTACAATTGTTCAGGTAATTGATAGACCGATTGTTCTTGCTTTAACAAATGAAGAAACACTTGGAATTTATCAGGCGAATTATAAACTTGGAATATTCATGATGTTGATTGTTCAAATGTTCCAATTTGCCTGGCAGCCTTTTCTTTTAAATACTGCAAAAGAAAAAAATGCGAAGGATATTTTTTCAAAAGTGCTTACTCTTTTCTTGATTGCTTCATCAATTGTATGGTTAATTCTATCTTTATTTATCGAAGATATTGCAAAAATAAAATTCTATGGGGATGTGAGTTTAATTGGTTATAAATTCTGGGGTGGACTTTCTATTGTTCCAATAATTTTATTGGCTTATTTATTTAATGGGATGTATGTTAATTTTCAAGCAGGATTATATATAGAGGAAAAAACTAAATATTTTCCGATAGTTACTGGCTCTGGCGCTTTAGTAAATGTTGCAGTAAATATTTTATTAATACCGGTTTTTGGAATAATGGGAGCTGCACTTGCAACTCTTGCAAGTTATTTGGTAATGGCAATTACTTTATTTTTATTTTCACAAAAATTTTATGAAATAAATTATGAATATGAAAAAATTTTAAAAATATTATTGCTCGTTTTTGTAACTTGCGTTGCCTATTATTTCATTTATTATAAAGGCTACTTAAATATCCCCATAAAAATTTTAATAATGATTTTTTTCTTTGTCATGTTAATCCTGCTAAAAGTTATAAACAAAGAATCAATTTTTAAATTAAACAAAATGATTTTTCAAAGATGAAAAGCGAGATTAACCCAAAGGATATTATAATGCTTTTAAAAGAATATGATAGGATTAAAAAAGTTCTGAACGAAAAGTACTATTTGGCATCAATAATTTTTGTTACTATTGCTTTAGTTCTTATCATCTCATTTTTTATATCTGTAGATTCTAAATTAGGAATATTGGCTAAAATTTTTTTGCCTTTGTTGTTTTTGTTTCTGATATGGGAAATTTTTTTATTAATGAAATATTACATGGATAAAAAATTATTTGTTATAATTTCATCGTTATTGAATAAAGACGAAGATGGAGAAGGAATAAGTGGAGAAAATTCAAATAAAGATTAAAAGAATTTCAGAAAATTTTTTAGATATTCCATTACCAGAATATGCCACAGAAGGAAGCAGCGGTTTGGATTTAAGAGCTGCTGTTGAAGATAAAATAATCATTCCTAAAGGTAAATTTGTTTTAGTTCCAACAAATATTAAAGTAGAAATTCCTGAAGGATTTGAAATTCAGGTTCGACCAAGAAGTGGTTTGGCAGCACGACATGGAATTGGATTACTAAATTCCCCGGGAACAATTGATTCAGATTATCGAGGTGAAATTAAAGTTATTCTTTTCAACTTTGGAGAAGAAGATTTTGTTATAAATCGTGGTGATAGAATTGCTCAGATGGTTCTTTCAAAAGTTTACAAAATAGAATTTATTGAGACTGATGATTTAAATAATAGCCACCGAGGGGAGGGTGGTTTTGGGCATACTGGATTAAGTTAAAATTAGAACACAGATGACGCAGATTAGACAGATGACCACAGAAAAAAATCTGTGAGAATCATGTCTTATCAGTGTCATCAGTGTGCAATTTCATATTAAAGTTAAAAGAAATAGGTGCATAGATGTCGGATTTCATACATTTACACAATCATTCACATTACAGCTTACAGGATGCTGCGTGCACAGTTGAAGATTTAGTGTTAGCTGCTAAAAGAAATGATATGCATGCAGTAGCACTTACAGACCATGGAGTAATGTTTGGTGTTCTTCAATTTTATAAAAAAGCAAAAGCAGAAGGAATTAAACCAATTATTGGAATGGAAGCTTATGTTGATTTTGAAAAAAGCAGATTTGAAAAAGTAACTGATTCAGAAAATGGGAAAAGAAAATCTAAACATTACAGTCATCTTCTGCTTCTTGCAAAAAATGAAATCGGTTATAAAAATTTAATGAAGATATCTACAATCGGCCATACAGAAGGCTTTTATTACAAGCCCAGAATTGATATGGAAGTATTGAATAAATATCATGAAGGATTAATCTGCACTTCTGCATGTCCTGCAGGTCCAATCTCAACACAATTAATAAATGATAATTGGGAAAAAGCAAAAGAAATTGCAATCAAACTGAAAGAATTATTCGGTGATGATTTTTATCTCGAAATTCAAGACCATGGAATGGAGGTCGAAAAACCAATTTTAGCTGGAATGCCTAAACTTGCAAGAGAACTGAACATAAAACTTGTAGCCACAAATGATATTCACTACATTGATAAAGACCATTCAATTGCACATAACATTTTATTGCTACTAGGTGATAAAACAGGGAATGCTGATTATCGAGATTTGAGATATGGAACTGACCAGATTTATTTTAAAAGTGCAGAAGAAATGAAAAAAATTTTCAAGAATTATAAAGGAGCAATTGAAAATACACTTGAGATTGAGCAAAAAATAAATTTAACACTCGATTTCAAAACTCATCATTTCCCTGTTTTTCCAATTGATAATGGAAAATCCCCCGAAGAATATTTGACACAATTAGTCTACGAAAGGCTAAATAAAAGATTCAAAAAAATTACAAGTGAAATTCAAGACCGCATTAAATATGAATTAAATGTAATTATTGAAATGGGTTATGCAGGATATTTCCTGATTGTGCAAGATTTCATTAATGCATCAAAGCAAAGAGGAATACCAGTAGGACCGGGCAGAGGAAGTGCAGCAGGAAGTTTGGTCGCTTATGTTTTGGGAATAACAAATGTTAATCCACTTGAATATGATTTATTGTTTGAAAGATTTTTAAATCCAGCAAGAAAATCAATGCCTGATATTGATGTTGATTTTGCTGATGATAAAAGAGAAGAAGTTATTAATTATGTGAAAGAAAAATATGGAGAAAATTCTGTTGCACAAATCATTACATTTAATAGACTTTCATCGCGGCAGGTAATACGTGATGTTGCACGAGTTCTAAAAATTCCAATCCCACAGGTTGATAACATTACAAAATGGATTCCCACAAAATTTGGAAGAGTATATACAATTGACCAGGCATTAGATGAAGTGCCTGAACTCCAATGGATTAAGAAATCAGATGATCCTATAATTAAGGAGTTGATAAAATATGCAAGAATACTCGAGGGCATGAATCGCAATGCATCCAAACATGCTGCTGGAGTTGTTATTACTCCGGGAGATGTAAGTGATTTTGTTCCTCTTGCAATTTATGGTGAACAGGGAGAAACTGCAACTGTTACTCAGTTCAATATGAAAGACCTTGAAGATTCCGGAATATTAAAAATGGATTTTCTCGGTCTTGATACTCTTTCAATTATTCGGGATACAATTGAACTTGTCAAAGAAAATCGAGGAGAAACAATTGATATTGAAAATATTCCTGTAGATGACCCAAAAACTTATGAACTTTTTGCTAAAGGTCAAACAACTGCTGTATTCCAGTTTGAATCTGCTCCAATGCGTGAATATTTGAAAAAGCTTAAGCCTACAAGCATTAAAGATCTTGCTGCAATGAATGCACTCTATCGTCCAGGGCCAATGGAGTTTATTGATGATTTTATTGCTCGTAAACATGGAAGAAAAGAAATAACTTACTTGCATCCAGTTCTTGAACCTATCTTAAAAGAAACTTATGGAATTATTGTTTATCAAGAACAGGTAATTCAGATTGCAAATAAAGTTGCAGGAATGTCTCTTGCTGAAGCTGATTTGCTAAGAAGAGCAATGGGAAAGAAAGACCTCAAAGCAATGCAGGAACAAAGAGAAAAATTTATTAAAGGAGCAGAACAAAATAATATTGACGCAAAAATTGCCGGTGAAATTTTTGATGCTATCGATAAATTTGCTAACTATGGTTTTAATAAAAGTCATGCTGTTGCATACAGTATTCTAGCATATCAAACTGCTTATCTTAAAGCTCATTATCTTGAAGAATTTTTAGCTGCTAATCTTTCAAATAAATTTGATAATACTGATAAGGTTACAATTTTACTTGAAGAATGCAGAAAACTTGGAGTTAAAGTTCAGCCGCCTGATATTAATCATCCAACTGTAAAATTTCAGGTTAAGGATAAGAAAATAATTTTTGGTATGGCAGCAATTAAAAATGTTGGAATACAAGCAGTAGAAGAAATTCAAAGAGCTCATGATGCTCTGGGAAGAGATTTTAAAAGTATTTATGATTTCTGTGCAAATATTGATACAAGAATTGTTAATAAGCGGGCACTTGAAGGTCTTGTGCTTGCAGGTGCACTTGATTCATGTGGCGGAACAAGGGCTCAAAATTTTGCTGCTATTGAAGAAGCTCTTGAATTTGGAAGTAAAATTAAAACAGCAAAAGAATCTCATGCCGATAGCCTTTTTGCTACAAACACAGAAGAGTTTCATTATGAAGAACCTACACTTCCTGATGTTAGACCATGGGATTCTCGTGAAAGACTTGCTAAAGAAAGAGAAGTTCTTGGATTTTATTTGAGTGGCCATCCTTTAAGAAAATATGAAATTGAATATAACTCATTTGCCACTGTTCATCTTGGAGATTCAGAAACATTCAACTTTAATGATACTGTTCGTGCTTGTGGTGTTGTAACGGATGTAACTCATAAAATGGATAAGAACGGAAATAAAATGGCTTTCTTTAAACTTGATGATTTTTCAGGTTCATGTGACTGCTTGATGTTTTCAAAAACATTTAAGGATTTTGGTGAGCTTATATTCCCTGAATCTACAATTATGGTAAAAGGAAAACTTGAAAGCAGTGGAGATACTGTTAAACTTCATGTCGATGAAGCTTATCCATTAAGTGATGTTAAAAATAAATTTACAAAACGACTTGGAATCATTCTGGATACTTCATTTCATTCTCCAGAAATAATTGATAATATTCAACAATTAATGATGCAGTTTGAAGGAAGTATTCCCGTTCTTTTATGTGTGAAAGAAAATGGTACAACTAGAGAATTTACTCTTGAATACAAAGTGAAATTGGATGATGAATTTATTGAAAAAATGAAAGATTTAATCGGCGATGAAAATATAATTTATTTCATAAATTAAATTATTTTTTTCATATAACTAAAAATGAATATGAAAAATTGAGCTATTGTTATCGATTAGAAGCAACTTAGTTATTAAATTTTTTTAGGTTACATTCAGTTTATAAAATCATCTAATAGGAAGCAATCTTTTAAATAAGGAATTAGAAAAACTTTATTTTAGAATTAACAAAAAATATTTTTTGAAAGAAACATGCTCGAAAATAAAATTGAATTTCTTTCAAAAACATATCAAACTACTTTCATTTATTTCATTAAATAAAATTAATTTTAATAAAAACATAAGCGTTTGATTTGTTTTTTCTATTTCTTAAGTTTGCAAACACTTAAAAAATAAGGAAGAATCAATGGAAAAAAAATGGGCATTAATATTAGGTGCATCAAGTGGTTTTGGTGGAGCTTCTGCAGTAGAGCTCTCAAAACATGGATATAATATATTTGGAGTTCACCTTGACCGTCAGGCAACAATGCCACAAGTTCAACAAATTATTAAAAAGATAGAAAAAAATGGTCAGCAGGCTGTATATTTTAATATAAATGCAGCAGACCAAATTAAAATAAATGATACACTCGACGAAATTAAAGAAAGATTTGCTGCTTCAAAAGAACATTCAAAAGTTAATGTATTAATTCATTCACTTGCATTTGGAACACTAAAACCATTTATATCAAAAAATCCAGATGAATGTGTAACACCTGCCCAAATGACTATGACACTTGAAGTAATGGCACATTCTTTAGTTTATTGGACTCAGGGATTAGTATTTAGAGATTTATTAGCACAAGGGGGAAGAATTTTTGCACTTACAAGTGCAGGTTCTCATACAGTAATCCCGAATTATGGTGCAGTATCGGCTGCTAAAGCTGCACTCGAAGCTCATATTCGTCAATTAGCTGTAGAACTTGGTTCAATGAGAGTAACCTGCAATGCAATTATGGCTGGTGTAACTGATACTCCCGCAGGAAGAAAAATTCCAATGTTTGATAAAATGCTTAATGCAGCAAAATTCAAAAACCCTCAAGGAAGATTAACCACACCAGAGGATATTGCTAAAGCTATAGTAGCTTTGTGTGACGAAAAATGTGATTGGATTTCTGGCAATGTGATTGGAGTAGATGGAGGAGAATACATTGTAAATTTCATTGGTGAAAAAGCTCATCTTGCTTTCAAAGCAGATTGACAATCCAAACAAATAAGGTATAAATAAATGAACGAGTTCACCTTTACAGAAGAACAAAAAATGCTTCGCGAAACCGTGCGAGATTTCGTGAACAATGAAATTAAACCAATTGCATCAAAAATCGATGAAGAAGAAAAAATTCCAGATGACTTAATTAAAAAATTAGCAGAACTTGGATTTCTTGGTGTATCATTCCCGGAGGAATATGGCGGAGGAGGATTTGGCGAGGTTGGTTATTGTATTATGCAGGAAGAAATTGCAAGAGGCTGTATGTCAACCGCAACTTTCATAGGTGCTCATCAATCCATTGGAGCTAATGCAATTTATATTGGCGGTAATGAAGAACAAAAGAAAAAATTTCTTACACCTCTTGCAAAAGGAGAAAAAATTGGCGCATTTTGTTTGACAGAAGCTCAAGCAGGTTCTGATTCATTTAATGTAAAAACACGAGCAGAACTGGACGGTGATGAATGGGTTCTTAATGGTGAAAAACTTTGGATTACAAATGGTGGAATTGCTGATATTGTGACTGTATTTGCAAGAACTTCAAAAGGAATTAGTGCATTTATTGTGGAAACTAATTCTCCTGGTTTTCATGCTGGACAGCCAGAAAAGAAAATGGGAATTAGAGGCAGCACAACTAATCCAATTACATTCGATAATCTAAGAATACCTAAAGAAAATTTATTGGGAAAAGAAGGGCGTGGATTTTTACTTGCTATGAAAACACTTGATGCAGGAAGATTGGGCTTAGGTGCTGCATGTCTTGGTGCTGCTAAAGAACTTTTAGAACTTTCCACTCGTTATGCAAAACAAAGAAAACAATTTGATCAGACAATTTCTAATTTTCAGGCAGTACAATTCATGCTTGCAGAAATGGCAATGATGATTTATAACATGGAATCAATTGTTTATAGGACAGCTGTGGATTATGATTTAGGAAAAGATATTTCATATCAATCTGCAATTGTGAAATTATATTGTTCTGAATCCCTGGATAAAATAGCAGATTATGCAGTTCAAATTCATGGAGGTATGGGCTATTCACGTGAATTACCTATTGAAAGATTTTATCGAGATTCCCGTATTAATAGAATTTTTGAAGGTACAAATGAAATTCAGAAAGGTATAATTGCAAGAGAAGTAATTAAGAAAAATGGAGTTTTATTTTAAATCTTATAAAGGAGAAAAATTATATCATGAAGCCATTTATATTTACAGACAGCAATTTCGACCAGGAAGCACTTCAATCAAATATTCCTGTTATTGTTGATTTCTGGGCTGCATGGTGTGGTCCTTGCAGAATGATTGCCCCTATAATTGAAGAACTTTCAGAAGAATACGAAGGAAAAATTAAAGTTGGAAAACTTGACGTAGATGAAAATCAAAATACTGCTATTAGATATGGTGTAAGAAGTATTCCTACAGTTCTATTTATTAAAGATGGAAAAGTAATAGATCAGATTATTGGAGCTGTTCCTAAAAGTGTATTTATTGAAAAGATTAAGAATATTTTATAATTAAGTTAAAACATGTTTAATAAAAGAGAAAAAATAATTTTTTTATTTTTTATACTTGACAAAGCCAATAAGTGGTATTATTTTTTTGTCGAAAAACAAAAGATTTAGAATTATACTGTTTATTAGAAAATAATAAATAATATCAAAGATTCAGTGGCATAAAATGGGCAATAGTTTTTTGAGGAACAGAACTTATATGGAAAAAAGTTTAGAATTAATTCAACACAATAGTTCTAATATAACTAATTACAATATCTCACAAAGATAGGAGGTAATTATTGTTTTTTATTTACAATTTTAATCCTTTCAATAACCCTTTCTTAATTAAAATAACAAGTTAAGGAGTAAAGTATGCATCGAAGAATTTTTTACTTTTTGCTATTGCTTGCTCTTTTTCCTGCGTTGATTTCTGCAGGAACAAAGGGTAGAATTAAAGGGAAGGTTGTCGATTTGCAAACCGGTGAACCGCTAATTGGTGCTAATATAATTGTACTTGGTACAACAACTGGTGCGGCATCGGATGCAAACGGAGAATATGTCCTTCAAAACCTTGACCCGGGTGTTTATTCGGTTCGTGCTTCTTACCTGGGATATCAATCAATAACTATTTCTAATGTGAGAGTTAATGCTGACTTAACAACCTCACTTGATTTCCAGCTACCAAGCGAAGAAATTCAAGTAGGCACAGTTGAAATTGTAGCACAAAAACCTCTCATTCAAAAAGACAATACAAATGCAGTCAGAATTACAACTAGTGAAGACATACAGGCATTACCTGTTCGTGGAGTAAATAATATTGTTAGTTTAACTGCTGGTGTTGTTTTACAAAATGGTAACATCTTTATTCGTGGCGGTAGATTTGACGAAGTAGGTTACTACCTCGAAGGTGTTCCAATTAAAAATCCAATTACAGGAAATAGAGGTGTAACAATTTCTCAGGATGCTCTCGAAGAAATACAAGTTCAAGCTGGTGGTTATACTGCAGAATTTGGAGGTGCAAATGCAGGTATTATCCGTCAATCATTTAAATCCGGCGGAACTCAACTAAAAGCAAGTTATGAATATATTACTGATAACATTACATTCAAGAGTAAAGATAATGCTTTTGATGGAAAGAAACGTCTTGGTGCATACTGGTGGGGTTATAATGAACAAAGTGCTGTATTAAGTGGCCCTTTGTTCGATAACAGAGTAAAATTCTTTGCAAATGTAAATTATGTTTACAACAGAGATCCTAATCCACAACCCAATCCAGGTATAAACTTAGGCATACTCACAGATGATATTACACATGATACAATAAATTTTGTATATCCAGCAGGTCCACAAAAAGGTTCTCAAGAACATTACATTACATATACAGGAACACTTAATTTTGATTTAAAACCTGTACTTGTTAGACTCTCAGGAACCTATACAACATACAATGGAGAAGTTATATCTGGAGCTCCAGTTGTAAACATTCTACAAACACGCAGAGGTGTAAACGAGCAAACAAATGGTGCTCTGAATCTAAAGATTACTCATGTTCTAAGCGGTTCAATGTTTTATGAATTATCTGCTGGCTATTTCTTTGCAAACAGCGAAACTTATACTCCAGGACTTGGTTCTAACTACTGGTTATATGGAGATAGCGTAGCCAATGCAGAAGTTGGTTGGACAATTCCAAGAACTGCAGCTGATATAGCAAATGGCGTTGTTGGTAGATATGTAAGTCCAACACAAGCAAGTATAATGGGATTCACATTTAATAGAGATGGTTCTATTCCAACAGGTTATGGTAAAAATGATAGAAAAGGACTAACACTTAGTGGTTCTCTTTCTTTCTTACTTGGAAAGAATCATTCATTTAAGATTGGTGGTGAATATCAACAATATATATTAAGAAACTGGGGCTTACGTTCTCAAGTAAGCTTGGCTGCCTCTTTGCATAACTGGCTTGTTGCTCATCCTACCGCTACAGAAGATGATATTAATGCAGCAAAGAGACAATTTATTTTAACACGAGGTGTTAATAATTATGGCTATGATGTTTTTGGTAATGAAACCGACGAAGGATTCTTTGATGCACCTCATAAACCAGTTTTTGCTGCCGCATACATTCAAGATAAAATTGAATATGAAGACCTTGTTATTAATGCAGGTTTGAGATTTGATTATATTGATATTGATAATCTTACATTTGTTGACCCAACCAAACCTGACCTTGCAATTAACCCTCAAACTGGCGAACTGTACGAAGCTGGCTGGAAGAAAGTACCTACATTTAGTGCTATCAGTCCTCGTTTAGGATTTTCATTCCCTGTTACTGATAAAACAGTATTCCATGCACAGTTTGGTAAATTCGTGCAGCAACCTGCATTAAATACAGCATATTTAGGTTATTATGAATTAGCATGGGAAATTAAAGGTGGTTACTTTATTTCAAGACCTGCTGGTTCTGATATCAGACCTACAAGAACTACTCAATATGAATTAGGATTTACTCAGCAATTAACTGATTTTATGTCCATAGATATTACGGGTTATTATAAGGATATAAAAGATCAGGTACAATTCGTAAATCAACCAGTTGTAAGAACCTCAGCATTCCAAAATTATAACATATTAGCAAATGGCGATTATGCTACTACTAAAGGTGTTGAAATTACACTTAATATGAGAAGATACCAAAGATTAGCTGTTAATGCTTCGTTATCATTCCAGGATGCAAGAGGAACCGGTTCGAATCCATATTCAAATAGTGGTGTTGTTGGAGCTCCTCTTGATGGTGTAACTATATTCGTTCCAAAATATATTAGTCCGCTTCAGTTCAACCAGGCATTGAGAGGAAATGTTAATATTGATTATAGATTTGGTCCAAACGATGGTCCAGCAATATTACATGATTTTGGTGTATCAATGCTTGCAATGTTTAATAGCGGACATCCATATACAAGAGGTTTTGGTGCTTTGAATGCTGAAACAGATGCAAGATTTAGACAACCACTCGAAGCATTAAATGCATCTACTACTCCTGCAGAATTTCAGGTTGATTTACGTATAGATAAAACATTCAGACTTTTTGATAGATTATCGATGAATGTATATTTATATGTAATCAACTTATTCGACAGAAAGAATGTTCGAAATGTATTCCTAAGAACAGGGTCAGCTGACGATGATGGTGTAATTTATAATCCAGAATTATCACAACAATTAATATCAACATACGGCGAACAGTATATTAATCTTTATAAAGCAATTAATATTGATTATCAACAAGGATATGGTGGTGTTCCTGGGGCTGCTACTAATTTGTTATATGGACCACCTCGTCAGATTCGACTTGGTATTAGATTGGAATACTAATAAAGTTTTGAAAAAATAACAGGAGTAAAAAATGAAAATAAAGTTATTCAGATATCTAAGTTTAGCGCTTATTCTTATAGCGTTTACAACAATGGCTCTTGCTAAAGGCGGTGGAAATAAATCCACCAGACTAAATAAGAGTCTTGGTGAGCCGGTTTATACCAAAATTAATATTAATAATATTTCTACATGGATTAAAAATGATGGTGAAACTGACATAAATCAAAATGGAAATTCAGGTTTTGTTTTCCCAAAAGGTAGTAACAAAGCTGCAGTGTTCCAGTCAGGATTTCTTTGGGGTGGTAAAGTTGATGGTCAGTTCAGAGTTGGAGGTTCAACTTATCGACAAGGTACTGTACCAGGAAGAATTTTGCCAAATGGTCAGCCAGCAAATCCACAGGATCCAGATGTTAGAATTTATAGAGTGAGAAGAGATTATAAAGATGGTGATTTAAGTGCTGAATTGGCTGATGGAGATGGACCAACAATTGAAGCTATCCGTGCTCAATATGAAAAAGATTGGAATGAATGGCCAGCAGATCAAGGAGCTCCTTTTGAAGATGTAAATGGTAATGGTAAATATGAACCCGCTATAGATATACCAGGTGTTCCTGGTGCTGACCAGACAGTTTGGTTTGTTTGCAATGATTTAGACCCAGCTCAAACTGACTATATGTATGGCTCACTCCCAATGGGTATTGAAGAACAAGTTACTGTTTGGGCTTATAAATCTACTGGTGCTTTAGGTAATATGATATTTAGAAAATTTATTTTAATAAATAAAAATCCTGACCAAAAACCATTTACTGAAATGTATGTCTCAATGTGGAGTGACCCAGATGTTGGCGATGCTGGAGATGATTTCGCAGGTTGCGATACTGTTTTGAGCCTTGGTTACTGCTATAATGCTAATGCTTCTGATGCAGTCTATAATCCATTACCACCGCCAGCTGTAGGATTCGATTTCTTCCAAGGACCTATAGTGCCAGGCGATGCTCATGATAAAGCAATTTTTAAAGGTAAATACGTTGAAGGTAAGAAAAATTTACCTATGACTGCATTCTATTTCTTTATTAATGGGGACCCTGTATACAGTGATCCAGACCTTGGTCTTTATGAAACCGGAACACTTCAATGGTATAATTTATTCAGAGGAAGAATTTCTACAAGCGGCGACCCATTTGTTGACCCAACAACAGGACAACCCACAAAATTTACTTTGGCTGGTGATCCTATTACAGGTACAGGCTGGCTAGATGGTATGCTTCATCCACCAGGAGACCGTCGTATAGGTTCAGTATCTGGTCCATTTGAAATGGCTTATGGCGATACTCAGGAGGTTGTAGTAGCAGAAATTGCTGCAGGGGCAATACCAGGCGTTGATAGATTAGGTGCAGTCCAATTACTTAAATTTTATGACTTACAAGCTCAATTAGCTTATGATAACTTCTTTAATGTTCCAAAAGCTCCGCCTGCTCCAGTAGTATCAGTTGCGGAATTGGATAAAGAGGTTATACTATCTTGGGGCAGTGACCCTGCAAAAGTTAATGCTACTGAATCATATTCCCAAGGTGGTTTTGAATTTGAGGGTTATTGTGTATATCAGTTACCTTCAAGAACTGCACAAGCTAGTGAGGCAAAATTAATAGCAACCTATGATAAAGTTAATGGTGTACTTAAAATAAATGACCTTGAATTTGATGCTTCTTCTGGTGTAGTTCAAAGTAAAGTAGTAAAGTTTGGTACCGATTCAGGAATTAAACGTTATATAAGCATTAAAACAGATGCATTCAAAGGTGGCTTACCACTTAATAATGGTAGCAAATATTATTTTGCTGTAACTTCTTATGCATATAATCCAGATCCCAATGCTGTCCCAAAAGTTCTTGAAAATCCACTTGAAGTTATTGAAGTTACACCACAAACACCAAAACCAGGAGTAAGATACGAAGCTTCATTAGGTAAAGAAATTGTAGCTACACATAAATCAGGTTTCAGTGATGGTAAAGTTACAGCATATGTTGTTGATCCGACAAAGGTAACAGGCCATAAATACGAAGTTAGTTTTGCTGCTGATGGCTGGATTTTGAAAGATTTAACAACATCAACTACTTTACTAACCAAGCAAACCAATCAAAATGCTGATGAATTATCGCCAATGGTTGATGGTATGCTTATTAAAGTTGCAGGTGCACCAAATGATTTCAAAGATTTCCTTGTAACAGCTAATGCTAATGGTCCGCTTAATCCACCAGAATACGGTGCTTTTGCATTTAATAATAGTGGTTTCCCGCATCCAACTACAGGCGATAGACCAACTGCGAGACAACAAGTACGCGGCGGAATGTGGGGAATTCACACAGGGAATATTGATGATCATAGTTTTGACTATGAGTTTTTCAAAAATAGAGTAACACAAAATGGTGCTCGTTGGCCAAGAATAATTCCAAATGATTTTGAAATTAGATTCAAACCAGGTAAAGCATTCTTATATCCTGGAAGTGATTACGGTGGTCATGGAAAATTAGTTGATGTCCCATTCCAACTCTGGAATATTGGTACAAAAGCTGATGCAAGTGATGATATTCGTTATTTCCCTTATATACTTGATGAAAATGAAAATGGAGTTTTTGATTTATCTGGTATTGACCATCCAATTTCTGGCGCTGATAATGATCCCGAGACAGACTGGATCTACTGGGTAATTCCAAAAGATATGACTCCTGGAGAAAGTGGTTATAATGCAATTGTAAATAAAATCCAGACAGAAGGCGAAGATAATCATCAATATTTAGATGCGACAATAATGAGTGGTGATGCTATTCGTCGTATGGTATTTGTCAATTGGAATGGTGGTAGTGTTTCAGCTGCAAATTGGCCAAATAATGTTAATAGCCCAATGCCAGAAGAAGGGACAGTATTTAAGATTATCACAACGAAACCAAATCAACCTGGTTCAGATGTATTTGAATTTACAGCTCCTTCAGTTATTGTAAGTAATGATCTTGCTAAGGAAGATGTTGAACAAATCAATGTTTTCCCAAATCCTTATTATGGTGTTAATCCTCAAGAAATAAATAAATATCAACGATTTGTTACTTTTACTCACTTGCCTCAAAAAGCAACAATCAGGATATTTAACTTAGCAGGTCAGCTTGTAAGAACAATAAGAAAAGATTCTCCTGAACAATTCCAGAGATGGGACCTCAATAATGAAAGCAGCTTGCCAGTTGCAAGCGGTATTTACATTGTTCATGTTGATATGCCAGATTTGGGAAAAACTAAGATTCTTAAAGTAGCTATCATCCAAGAACAACAAGTTCTTGATAGATTCTAAAAAATTGAAGGAGACTGAAAAATGAAAAAAATAAATTTAATTGCATTAACACTATTACTTACCGTAAGCAGTCTATTTGCAGGTGGTGGCAGTCGTAATGGCACTGCAGGTGCAACCGAATTGTTGGTGCCAGTAGGCGCTCGCGGTATTTCAATGGCTGGTGCTACTCTTGTTGGAGCTACCGGTGTCGAAGCTTTGTATTGGAATCCTGCTAACCTTGTTCGTGGCGAATTCAATACAAATGTTCTCTTTTCACATATGAATTACATTGCAGATATTAGCGTTGATTATGGTGCAGTATCTACTAACATCGAAGGATTTGGTGCTTTAGGTTTTACTATAAAATCAATCGGTATTGGTGATATTCCAGTTACAACTGTTGTTAATCCTGATGGTACAGGTCAGACTTTTAGACCATCGTTTATTACTGTTGGAATGACTTATTCCAGAATGTTAAGTGATAGAATTTCTGTCGGTGTAACTGCAAATATTATCTCTGAAAGAATTGAACTTGTATCTTCAACCGGTATCGCATTTAATATGGGTATAGCATATAAGAATCTTGCTAATGTTGATGGATTAAGCTTTGCAGTTGTATTGAAAAACATTGGACCTCAAATGAAATATGACGGCAGCGGTCTTAATGTAAAAGCAATTTCAACTGACTTAGCAAGACCAACTCAATATTATAAGATTGATGCTGCCTCATTTGAATTACCTTCAACACTTGAACTTGGACTGGGTTACAACTTCCAGTTCAGTGAATCAAATGCATTGATGATTAATGGTGTATTCCAGAACAGCAATTTCTATGGCGATGAATACAGATTTGGTGCTGAATATGGATACAACAATACCTTCTTCATTCGCGGCGGTTATATGTTTATGCCAGAACTTGATAGCGACAGCAATGTATTCGGTCTGACAGCAGGTTTTGGTATAAATTATAACTTAGGTGGAGTAGGTGTAAAATTGGATTATGCATATCGTCAAGCTAAATTTTTCGATGCAAATCATGTATTTACTATTTCTTTAGGTTTATAATTATTCTAACCAAGACTTAAGAAGCCCTCTATAAAGAGGGCTTCTTTTTTTTAAATAAATCATAAGAAAATTTTTAAAACTGAGGAATATATTTTTAATAATGTTGATTATATTTTTTCAAATCATTAAATATGCTAATAAAAATTTGCATGAACATAGGAGAAGTAATTAATGAATAGAATTTTGGCATTAACTTTTGTATTAGTTTTATCAATAATTATCAAAGCACAAACAGAATTAAATTTTGAATTTGATTATGCACGTTTTAAATATGATACAAGTTCTGTCTACATGGAATTTTATTATGATTTAAATACGAGCAATATGAAAATTAAAAAATCAGATTCGGGCTTTTTGAAAGAAGCTATTGTTCATATTGAAATGAAAAATGATGATGTAGATACTTTTTTTATTTATAAAGATTGGAAAATATTACATCCACTAATTGAAGGTACTGAAGAACAGGAAAGAAATTATATTGGTGTTCTAGGTTTTGTAGTGCCAAAAGGAAATTATTCTTTGCTTGTTAAAGCTTATGATAGCAGTAATCCTGATTTAAACAAAGTTATTCGAGAAAAAGTAATTATCAATCCATTTAAGGAAGATAAATATTCTGTTAGCGATATCCAGATTGCAACAAATATAAAAAAAGAAGGAGCTGACCCTAATTCTATTTTTTATAAAAATACACTCGAAGTTATTCCAAATCCATCAATGATTTATGTAGATAGAATGCCAATTCTGTTTTACTATGCTGAACTTTACAATTTGAAACTTGATGACCCAAACAATGATTTTAAGCTTCATAAAATTCTTTTTAATAGCGTGGGCAAGAAAGTTTATGAACAAACAAAAACTGTCAAACAAAGCGAAAATGCTTTTGTTGATGTCGGAACTATTAACCTTTCAAAAATGCCAACAGATTCTTATAACCTTGTTTTGAGTCTGGTAGATAATAAAACAAATCAAGCTTACATTTCTACGAAAAGATTTTATTATTACAATACAAAATATATAGATACTGCAGCTGCACGAACCTTAGCAAAAGGAATAATGGGAACTGAGTTTGCTGTTTTTGATAATGCTGAATGCGATAAAATGTTCTCTCAGATAAAATATATTGCTACTCAAAAGGAAATTGAACAATATAAAAAGCTTGATTCCTTGAATGCAAAAAGAGAATTTTTATATAATTTCTGGAAACAAAGAGACCCGGACACTTCCACACCAATTAATGAATTTAAAGAAGATTATATGAAGAGAGTTGAATATGCTAACAGGAACTTTGGAGTATATTCTAAAGAAGGTTATTTAACAGATAGAGGCAGAGTTTATTTAATTTATGGCGAACCTGACCAGAGAGATTACTATCCCAGTGAACCGAATATGAAACCTTATGAAGTTTGGTTCTATAATCAAATTGAAGGTGGCGTTAGCTTTATTTTTGGCGATGTAACAGGTTTTGGAAATTATGAACTTCTGCACTCTACAAAAAGAGGTGAAGTAAGAGATGATTATTGGCAGAGAAGATTAACAACTCAATAGCTTATGCTAAATAAAAATAAAATTGAATTTTTCTTCTTTCGTCAATTTAATAAAATTCTTTTAGCATTAGGACTGAAAAAATCTCGCAAGCTTGCACAGCTTATTGGTACATTTTTTTATTACTTTATTCCAATTAGAAAGAAAACAGTTCTTAGTAATCTAAAAAATGCATTCCCAGAAAAATCACAGAAAGAAATAAAGAGCATCGCAAAGAAAAATTATCAAAATATATCAATTACTTTCTGTGAATTAATGCTTTTTCCATCACTAAGTTTAAGCGAAATAAAATCTCAAGTTTGGTTCGATAACCTGGATTTAATACGGAATAAAATTTCAAATGGTAAAGGATTAATTCTTCTAACTGGACATTTTGGCAACTGGGAAATTTTAATATCTTCAATTGTTGCATATATTGATGCAAAATATCATGTGCTTGTCAAACCTCAGAGAAATGAATATATAACCCGATGGTTAAAAAATACTCGAAGTATTGGTAATACAAATGTTATAGATGTAGGAGTTTCTGTAAAAGAAATTATTAAAGCACTAAAAGCAGGCGAAGTTGTTTTAATAGCAGGCGATCAGCGAGGTCCTTTTGAAGGAAACAGATTTCAGTTTTTTAAACGCCAAACGGCACTTTACACCGGTACAGCATCAATAGCTCTTAAAACTAATTGTAATGTATTGCTTGTAGCAATTGTAAGACAACCTGATTTTAAATATAAAGCTTATATTGAAGAACTCAATTTTGATGAACTTCCAGAAGATAATGACAAAAAATCAATTGAACTTACTCAGCGTTATATTTCATTTCTTGAAAAATTTGTTAGAAAAAATCCCGAGCAGTATTTCTGGATGCATAAATTATGGAAATACTAAATTCTAAAGAAAAAATTTTAATTATCCAGACTGCTTTTCCTGGAGATGCAATTCTTACTTTACCAATGATTCAGAAACTAAAAGAAAAATATGCTGAAAGCATTATAGATGTTTTGTGTATCCCTTCAACAAAAGAAATATTTTTGAATTCTCCGGCAGTTGACAATGTAATTGTATATGATAAGAAAGGTGAACAGAAATCTTTTCGCGATTTAATTATCCTGATAAAAAAAATTCAAAAAACGAATTATTCAAAAATATATTCACCACATAGGTCCTTTAGAACATCAATTATTGTCTGGCTTTCTAAGTGCAAAGAAACATATGGTTTTGATAATGCTGCATTAAGTTTTGTCTATAAACACAAAATTCATTATGATAAAAATAAACATGAGGTAGAAAGAAATCTTAGCCTAATTAAATATGATACATCAAAAAATAATTGGAAATTATACCCTGCAATAAAATTTACAGAAGAAATTGAAAGCAAGATTGATAAAATGATTCAATCAATCAGTAAAAAAATAATTGCTATAGCACCAGGTTCAGTATGGAATACAAAAGTTTATCCGGAAGAATATTACAAATTACTTGTTGATTACCTTATATCTAAAAATTACTATATCGTTTTTATTGGAGGGAAAGAAGACCAAGTTCTTTGTGAACGATTAAATAAAAAATTTGGAGAGAATTCTTGTTCACTTGCAGGGAAATTAAGTATTGTTGAAACCATTGCATTATTAAAAAAATGTTCTTTATTGATTTGTAATGATAGTGCACCAACGCATATGGCAATGGCTGCGCAAATTCCTGCATTGACAATTTATTGCTCAACTGTTCCTGAATTTGGTTTTTATCCTTATAATTCAACGAGTGATTTTATTTCATATGATGGACTTAAATGTAAACCCTGTGGTATTCATGGCCATAAAAAATGCCCGATTAATACATTTGATTGTGGATATTTGCTTACTCCTGATATGGTAATTGAAAAAGTAAATAACATGATAAGTGCCAAGAAAAAAAGCATATAAATTCATATATTTGATGCACAATGGATGGATGAAAAATGAAATTTTTCAACTTAGATACAATTAAGAAGATTTTTGTAATTATTACACCAAATATTCCCGATTCAAGCACAAAAACTTATAAGTTCAGTTTTTTTAGAAGTATTGGTTACATTTTAATTTACACATTAATTTCATGGTTAGTATTAATTTTTATTCTTTCTGTAACGCCTCTTAAGGATTTTCTTTTTGTCCTAGATAATCAGGAATTAATAGCTCAAAGAAAAAAAATAAACGAGCTTCAGGAAAAGGTAAGAATATTGACAAATCAGCTTGAAGATATTTCTTCAACAAATGAAAAAATAAAATACACTCTAAAACTTGCTCAAAAAGATTCTTCAGATACATCAAAAGCAATTTATGATACATTAAAAAAAAGAATAACAAAGAAAATCAATCTTGGTGGGAATATTTTCCTCGCAATAAAAGAATTATTCGGAAGATTTATTTATGAAAATACAAGTACAGACTCATTAATTTTTCTTGCACCAGCCACTGGCATATTAACTAAAGAGTTTAATCCAGAGACCGGTCATCTTGGTGTGGATTATGGGCTTAAGATCGGTTCCCCAGTTTATGCTTCTTTGGGTGGCTTGGTGATATTTGCTGATTATACAGTTGATTATGGTTATACAATTATAATTCAACATGATAATGGTTATGTAACAATGTATAAACATTGTTCATCACTTTTGAAAAAACCTCAAGATTTTGTAAGACAGGGAGAATTAATTGCTTTAAGCGGAAATTCTGGCAAAAAAAGCACAGGTCCTCATCTTCATTTTGAAATCTGGCATCGAGGTAAACCTGTTAATCCTGAAAAATTAATAATAAAGTAAGGAGGAGCTATGGCATCAAAAAAAGACTCACACGAAGAAGAAGTAAGTATAATCAGTAGTGGTGTAAAAATAGAAGGCAATTTGAGTAGTGAAGGAAATGTTAGAATTGATGGCGTTGTGATAGGAAATCTAACTATTAATGGTAATTTAACTATTGGAGATACTTCAGAAATTTTTGGAGAAATTAAAGCTCGTAATGTAACTACAAATGGAAAAGTTGAAGGTAAGATTTATGCTTCAGAAAAATTGAAATTGGAACCAAAATCGGTAATTAAAGGTGATTTAATTACAAAAACATTAATAATAGAAGAAGGAGCAATTTTTGAAGGGCACAGTTCAATGAATGGTGCTCAAATTTCAGCTCAAAAAGAAAATGGCTGAATTAGGAAAATATCCAAGTAAATTTTCTGAAACTTATAGAAATATCAGTCCCTATCTGGGATTAGGAACTCAGCTTGCAGCCACAATTATATTGATGTTTTTTTTAGGCAGATGGCTGGATGATTTATTCAATACAAGTCCCATCTTAATGATAATTTTTTCTTTTATAGGCTGTTATGCAGCAATTTATAATTTTATAAAAACTGTGTTGAATTTAAACAAGAAAAATAAACTTGATAAAACAAATTAAGCTTTCAGCTGCAATAATAATTTTTATTAATGCGATAATAATTCTTTTATCCTATTTCAAAATCATATCAGATTCTCAGTTTAATTCATTAATTTTTGCATGCTTAATTTCGATTATTAATTACATTATTTTTTTGTTTTTATTTTATAAATCACTTAAGGAAGAAAATAAAAAGTTTATAAAAATAAATTTAGGTGGAATGGCTTTTAGAATTATATTGGTTCTTGCTTTAATTTTTCTTACACTCAAATTCTTGAAAGTTGACAAATATGAATTTATATTTGCACTCTTAATATGGTATATTTTGTTGATGATATTCGAAATAAATATAATTCGATTAGAAAAAACAGTTAAAAACTCTCTAAAGTGAACATGTGGTTTAATAATGCTGTACAAGATACATTGAATGCTGCAAAATCTGGCTCTCAGGATACCGGCTGGATAATGCATCATATTCTTGATTCAAAAGAACTTGATTTGACCCCCTTTGGAGTAATTCATCTTCCTGAAATTCATCTTTTTGGACTGGATTTATCAATTACGAAACATGTTGTTTTCATGTGGATTGCAGCTCTAATTTTAATTGTTACATTTATTAAGGTATCAAATTCGTATAAGAAGTCGTTAGTCCCAAAAGGAATTACCAATTTTGTTGAAGTGTTTATAATTTTTGTGCGAGATGAGATTGCAAAACCTACTATTGGTCATGGCTATGAAAAATTTTTGCCTTATTTGTTGACAGTGTTTTTCTTTATTCTAACCTGTAACTTTTTAGGTTTAGTGCCTTACGCTGCTACATCAACAAGTAATATTGCTGTTACTGCAACACTGGCTACAATTTCATTTTTCGTTATTCAAATTGGCGGAATAATGAAGAACGGATTCTTTGGATATTTCAAAGGATTAGTTCCTCATGGAATACCATTCTGGCTTGTACCAATTATGTTTGTTGTTGAATTACTTGGATTATTTACAAAGCCTTTTGCTTTGGCTATTCGTCTTTTTGCAAATATGACCGCAGGACATATAGTAATTTTAGCTTTACTGGGATTAATATTTATTTTGAAAACATATTTTGTTGTCCCTGTTTCAATTTCATTTGCTCTGTTTATTTATTTATTGGAAATTCTGGTTGCTCTTATTCAAGCTTATATTTTTACAATGTTGTCATCTTTATTTATCGGGATGGCATATCATCAAGAACATTAATATAAAAAAGGAGGAAATCAATGGAATTCGCTTATTTAGCAGCTGGTTTTGGTGCAGCACTCACAGTAATTGGCGGTGCATTTGGCATAGGTAAATTAGCAAGCTCAGCTATGGAAGCAAGCGGCCGTCAACCTGAAGCAGCTGGAGAAATTAGAACTTCTATGATTATTGCTGCAGCATTAATCGAAGGTATTTCTCTTTTTGCATTGGTTATTTGTATTCTTTTAGCTTTGAAATAATTTATAATTTCTCTTTCTTTACATAAGGGAGTGCTTTATGATAATTAGTAATTTATTAATCATTGCATTAAGTGGAAGTGGTGAACATTCAGGCAGCCCGCTTGATGTAAATCCAGGTTTGATTTTATGGACAGTGGTAACTGTTATTTTTTTGCTTATAATATTATCTAAGCTTGCATGGAAGCCAATCTTAAAATCCCTTAATGAAAGAGAAAATTTAATCAAAGAATCACTTGAAAAAGCAGAAAATGCAAGAAAAGAAGCAGAAAGATTAATTGCAGAAAATAAAGCAAACCTGCAAAAAGCCGAAGCTGAGGCACAAAAAATAATTGAGCAAAGTAGAGAATACGCTGAAAAATTAAAATTGCAGATACTTGAAGAAAGTAAATCGCACGCAAGACGAATGATTGAAGATGCATCAAGAGAAATTGAAAGAAAGAATGCTGAAGCTTTTAATAAATTGAAAGAACAGGTTGCAGATATTGCAATTAATGCTGCTGAAAAAATTCTTAGAGAAAATCTAGATAAAGAAAAACAAACTAAAATTATTGCTAAGTATCTGGAAGATCTTTCAAAGAACTAATTATGAGTGTTTACAGAATATCATATCGCTACGCTAATTCCCTTTTTAAGCTTGCTGAAGAAAAGAATGTTCTATCAAAAATTGCAGAAGATGCAGAATTGGTCTATTCAACTATAAGCAGTTCAAAAGAACTTCGTATACTGCTTAAGAACCCTGTAATTAAAGCGGATAAGAAAAAAGAAGTACTATCAAAAATTTTTGAGGGAAAGATTGGCGATGATATGATGAGATTTATTGATTTTGTTATTGAAAAGAATAGAGAAAATATCTTGATTGATATTATGCAAGAATTTTTAAACCTGAGAGACAATAAAGAAGGTATTCTGCGTGTTCAGGTTATTACTGCTGTTGAAATAGATGATAACTTAAAAAAAGAGATTGAAAAAGTACTTGAGAATAAAGAGAGAAAAAAAATTAAAAGTAATTATGTGATAAATCCAAATATACTTGGTGGATATGTAATAAAATTTAAAGATACTGTAATTGATGCTTCACTTACTCATCAATTAGAAAGATTAAGAAAAAAGTTCTCAGAAGATTTAAGTATTTCGAACAATTAGGATGAAAATAAAATGGTAGAAATAAGACCCGACGAAGTTTCTGCAATATTAAGAAAGCAACTTGCCGGCTTCGATAACGAAGTTGATATTTATGATGTTGGAACAGTTCTTCAGGTTGGAGATGGGATTGCTCGTGTTTATGGATTAACAAAAGTAATGGCAAGTGAACTCGTAGAATTCCCAAATGGTGTGATGGGAATGGTTCTCAACCTTGAAGAAGATAATGTTGGTTGTGTTCTTTTTGGTGAGAGTACTTTAATTAAAGAAGGTGATATTGTTAAAAGAACGAAACGTGTAGCTTCATTTCCTGTTGGAGAAGGTTTACTTGGCAGAGTTGTTAATCCTTTGGGAGAGCCACTTGATGGTAAAGGGAATATTCAATTCGAAAAATATTCTCCAATTGAAAGAAAAGCACTCGGTGTAATTCAAAGACAACCTGTTAAGGAACCATTGCAGACAGGAATTACTGCAATTGATGCAATGATTCCTATTGGTCGTGGTCAAAGAGAATTAATTATTGGTGATAGACAAACCGGTAAAACTGCAATTGCAATTGATACTATTATTAATCAAAAATATACTCATACTGAAGAAGCTAAAAAGTATGGTATAAATCCTGTCTATTGCATTTATGTTGCTGTCGGACAAAAAAATTCTACAGTTGCACAAGTTGTTGCCAAGCTCGAAGAATATGGTGCAATGGAATATACAACTGTAATTTCTGCCCCAGCATCTTCACCTGCACCTCTTCAATATATTGCGCCTTATTCAGGAGCCACATTGGGAGAATACTTCAGAGATAAAGGTATGCATGCTCTCGTAATTTACGATGACCTTTCAAAACAAGCAGCTGCATATCGTGAACTTTCGCTTTTGCTTAGAAGACCTCCTGGAAGAGAAGCTTATCCTGGTGATGTTTTTTATTTACATTCCCGTTTACTTGAACGCGCTTCAAAATTAAGTGAAGAAGAAGGAGGCGGAAGTTTAACTGCATTGCCAATAATTGAAACTCAACAAGGTGATGTTTCCGCATATATCCCTACTAATGTTATTTCTATTACAGATGGACAAATCTATCTAGAGCCTAATTTATTTAATGCAGGTGTTCGTCCTGCTATTAATGTTGGAATCTCAGTTTCACGTGTCGGCGGTAATGCTCAAATTAAAGCAATGAAAAAAGTTGCTGGTTCATTAAAATTAGATTTAGCACAATATCGTGAACTTGAAGCATTTGCTAAGTTTGGCTCTGACCTTGATAAAGCAACTCAAAGAACACTTGCAAAAGGTGCTCGATTAGTTGAATTATTAAAACAAGACCAGTATTCTCCAATACCTGTTGAAAAACAAATTGTTAGCGTATTTATTGGAACGAACGATTATCTTGAAACAATAGATGTGAAAGATGTTAAAAAATTTGAAAAAGAATTTCATGAATATGTTGAATTGAAATATCCTGAAATTTATGAAAACATTAGATCAACAAAAGAATTAAGAGATGATACAATTCAACTTCTGAAAAAAGCGGCAAGTGAATTTTTAGACAAATTTAAGAAAAGCTGATAATATTTCTGATGGCAACTTTAAGAGATATAAAAAGAAGAATAATCGGAATAAAAAATACTCAGCAGATAACCAAAGCCATGAAAATGGTTGCTGCTGCAAGATTGCGTCGTGCTCAGGATAATATTATTAATGCTCGGCCATATTCACGCAAAATATCAGAAGTTTTATCACTTCTGCTAAGTATCGAAAAAAATATTAATAACCCATTTTTACAGGAAAGGAAAGTAGATAATCTTGCAATTGTAGTTGTTACTTCTGACAGAGGTTTATGCGGAAGTTTTAATGTAAATGTAATTCGTAAAACAGAAGAATTAATTCATAATGATTATAAACAATTGTATGATAATGGAAAAGTTCAGTTGTATTGTGTAGGAAAAAAAGGATTTGATTATTTTTCGAAAAGAAATTATTTAATAGCAAATTCCTTCCAAGGAATATTTTCCCACTTAAAATTTGAATTCGCTTCGGGTATTATAAAAGAATTATCACAAAAATTTTTAGAATGTGAAGTTGATAAAGTTTTGTTGGTTTATAATGAGTTTAAATCTATTATTCAACAAAAAACTGTAATCGAACAGTTGTTGCCTATTCAACCATTTTCACAGAATGAATTAAATCAATTACTAACAGTTGATTTTATTTATGAACCAAATAAAACTGGTATAATAAATTTTTTGCTGCCTAAACACTTAAATGCACAAATGTGGAGGACATTATTAGAATCGTATGCTGCTGAACTTGCTGCAAGAATGACCGCTATGGATATGGCAACAGAAAATGCAAAAGAATTAATTCGTTCGTTACAGTTAACTTATAACAAAGTTCGTCAGGCTACGATAACTAAAGAAATAATTGAAATTGTATCCGGAGCGAATGCCCTTAAAGAAGGCTGAAGAATTAACTTTTGAAATGATTTTCCTTTTTATTATCTTTTTTACTGGAATTTATGCTTGAAGATTTAACTGAAAAATTTGAACGAACTTTAAAGAAAATTACTGGTCAGGGAAGATTAACCGAAGATAATATTTCTGATACTCTTCGGGAAATAAGACGTGTTCTTTTAGATGCTGACGTAAACTATAAAGTAGCAAAACAATTTATAGAAGATGTAAAAGCAAAAGCACTTGGTAAGGAAGTTTTATTATCTGTAACCCCAGGACAGCTCATTACTAAAATTATTTATGATGAGCTTACAAAACTTTTGGGTGGCACTGGTGCTGAATTAAAGTTAAATCCATCAGGAATTACGGTAATTATGTTAATTGGGTTACAGGGTTGCGGTAAAACTACTTTTAGTGCTAAACTTGCAAAATATCTTAAAGAGAGAAAAAGAAATGTTCTTTTAGTTGCTGCAGATGTTTATCGGCCTGCTGCAATTAATCAATTGAAAATTCTGGGTTCTCAAATAAATGTCCCTGTTTTTTCAATTGATGGTAGCAATGACCCGGTAAAAATTGCATACGAATCACTTACATTTGCTAAAGATAATAAACTTGATACTGTAATTATTGATACAGCTGGAAGATTGCATGTTGACGATGAAATGATGCAGGAAGCAGCTGCAATTAAAGAAAAGGTTAATCCAACAGAAACTTTGTTTGTTGTAGATTCAATGACT
This sequence comes from Rosettibacter primus, assembly GCF_036860675.1. Lineage (NCBI taxonomy): Bacteria > Pseudomonadati > Ignavibacteriota > Ignavibacteria > Ignavibacteriales > Melioribacteraceae > Rosettibacter > Rosettibacter primus. Next base: position 6,817 of record NZ_JAYKGK010000002.1, on the reverse strand, counting down.
GGACAGGATGCTGTAAATTCTGCAAAGGCTTTTCACGAAAAAGTTGATTTTGATGGTATTGTAGTTACAAAGCTGGATGGTGATGCAAGAGGAGGTTGTGTTCTGTCAATTAAAGCTGTTGTTGATAGACCTATTAAATTTATCAGTGTAGGCGAAAAACTTGATTCAATTGAAATATTTTATCCTGATAGATTAGCTTCGAGAATACTTGGCAAAGGTGATATCATTACTCTTGTTGAAAAAGCTCAACAGCAGGTTGATGAAAAGGAAGCAGAAGAACTTGAAAGAAAATTATTAGCTAATAAATTTGATTTTGATGATTTCTTAAAGCAGATTAAAATGATTAAAAAGATGGGTTCTTTGAAATCACTTTTATCAATGATTCCTGGAATAGGTTCTGCATTAAAAAATGCCGAAGTTGATGATAAACAATTGATAAAAGTAGAATCAATTATTCAATCTATGACAAAAGAAGAAAGAAAAAATCCTAAGATATTAAATGGAAGCAGAAGAAAAAGAATTGCAAGAGGAAGTGGTAATTCAATACAAGATGTAAATAGATTGATAAAACAATTTAACCAGATGCAACAGATGATAAAAATGCTGAATTCAAAATCTGGTAAAGCAGGAATAATGAATTTGAAAAATTTTAGAATGAATTAATATTATTAAATAAAGGAGGAATAAATAAATTGGCAGTAAAGTTAAGACTGAAACGAATGGGAAAGAAAAAACAGCCGGTCTATAAAGTTGTGGCTGCTGATGCACGTTCACCAAGAGATGGTAAATTTATAGAAGCAATTGGATTATATAATCCTAAAACAGAACCAGCTACTGTTGAAATCAAAGAAGATAGAGCTTTGTATTGGCTTAATGTTGGTGCTCAACCTACAGAAACAGTAAGAAGTCTTCTTTCTCAAAAAGGAATATTGTTAAAACGAGATTTGATGAAGCGCGGCTTTTCTGAAGAAGAAATTGCAAAAAGATTGGAAGAATGGACAAAATTAAAAGAAGCAAAATTAGCAGCTGCTCTTAAAAAAGCTGAAAAATCAAAATCTAAAAAGCAGTTAGAAACAAAAGCTGATACAATAGAAGATTCTAACAGTGCAGCGGAAGTAAAGGGTACTGCTTCCGGAGAAGCATAAATTAGCTTGCACTTTTAATTAGGTACCCTTATTCACTTAATGATAGGTACTCTCATGAAGGAATTTATTGAATTTATCGCAAAACACCTTGTTGACAACCCGGGTAATGTTTCTATTGATGAAGCAAGACCCGATGACAAAACTATCGAACTTACTTTAAAAGTAGGCGCAGAAGATGTTGGAAAAGTAATTGGGAAACAAGGCAAAACTGCTCAAGCAATGAGAACTTTGCTTACAGCAATTGCAGCGAAGGAAGGAAAACGCGCAATTCTTAAAATATTGGATTAAAATATTTCTAAGTGAATGACTTATTTTTAATCGCTGTAGTAAAGTCCGTAGTGAATAATGAGGGGTTTGTTGCGGTAGATTCCTATTCCGATTTTAATGAGAGATTCTTTGTATTAAAGAATATTTTTATTGAGTTCTTTGGAAACTCGAAAGAGTTCTTTGTCGAAAAAGTAGAAATTATTGATGGAAAGATAGCTCTTAAAATTAAAGGCTTTGACAATGATAAAGATGCTGCACTGTTAATCGGCAAAAAAATTTATGTCGACTCAAAAAATGCAGTTAAGCTAAATAAAGATACTTATTTTATTCATGACCTTATTGATAGTGAAGTTTATAGAAATGGAAAACTTCTTGGATATCTAAAAGATGTATTTGTTCTTAAATCTAATGATGTTTATGTGATAAAAGATTTACAGGGTAAAGAAATTCTATTACCTGCAGTAAAAGATTACATAAAAAGCTTTGACCCCAAAAAGAAAAGATTGGAATTAGTAGAAGACTGCGATTTGCTTTATGATGATGAGAATTGATGTAATTTCTGCTGTGCCTGACTCATTAATCAGTCCTTTGAATACTAGTATAATTAAACGAGCACAGGAGAAAAAAAAAGTTGAAATATTTGTGCATAATCTTCGTGATTATGCTTATGATAAACATAAACAAATTGATGATAAACCTTTTGGTGGTGGACCGGGAATGCTTCTTAAACCCGAGCCGTTCTTTGAGTGTATTGAAAAACTTTTGAGCGAAAGAAGTTATGATTATATTATTTATCCAACACCAGGTGGAAAATTTTATAATCAGGAATTAGCGAAAAAATATTCACTCGCTCAGAATATTATGATTATTGCTGGACATTATAAAGGAATAGATGATCGCGTACGACAAAAATTTGCAACCGATGAAATTTCAATTGGAAATTATATATTAACGGGTGGTGAAATTCCGGCTTTGGTAATTATTGATTCAGTTGTAAGACTGATACCTGGTGTTCTTAATGATAGTGAATCAGCTCTAAATGATTCTTTGATTGATGGAAATTATATTGAAGCTCCCTATTATACTCGTCCAGCTGAATACAAAGGAATGAAAGTGCCAGAAGTTTTACTTTCTGGTAACGAAAAGAAAATTAAAGAATGGAAAGAAGAACAATCAAGAATTTTAACAGAAAAGTGGAAAAAGATAAATAATTTGGAGTAACAATGGATAAGTTAAAAGAAATAACAGAAAATCAGATGCGAACCGACTTGCCTTCATTCAAAGCAGGGGATCACATTCGTGTGCATGTGAGAGTTATTGAAGGTGATAAAGAAAGAATTCAACCTTTTGAAGGTGATGTAATAAACATCAGAGGCACAGGTCTAAGCAAAACATTTACAGTTAGAAAAATTTCAAGTGGTGTAGGTGTTGAAAGAATTTTCCCTTATAACTCTCCTAAGATTGCTAAAATTGAAGTGCTTCGTGAAGGTAAGGTTCGTAGAGCTAAATTGTTTTATCTGCGCAAACTTTCAGGTAAAGCAGCAAAGATTAAAGACAAGAATCTTAAATAATAATTTCAAAAGCCGCTTTATTTTAGCGGCTTTTTTTATTTGAGTTCAAAATGAACCTTTATCTGCCAAAAAATATTTTTTCATCAATATTTGAACATAATATTCCTGAAAATTCAGAAATTAAGATTATTAAGAAAGAATCTGCCTTACTTACAAGTCAATTATATAACGACCCTGATTCAATTGCTTTAATTCCATCCCTTGAACTTTTGAATCACGAAGATTTGCTTGTTTCATCTAAGCTTAGCTTTTCTTTTGATGGAAATCTTTCTTATTCATACATGTATTTTACTGAAAATGAAAGAATGATAGATAAAATTTTTATGCGTGCCGATGTTACAGTCAATGAAGTTATTCTTACAAAAATATTATTTTCGGAAAGATATTCAATTTATCCTGAAATAACTCTCGATACATCACTTCAAAAACAAGTTGATAAAGATTATGTTGTAAGCGGGGACGAAAATTTTACCTCGTGGAATTTTCAACATGGTATAAGCTTTGCAGATGAAATTTCTGATTTAATTGATTTACCATATGTGAATTTTATTTTTGCATCTAACAATAAAAGTTCATTAGAAAATTTTAATAATCTGTTTAATGAAGTTGATGCTAAAATAGAAGATAACATTGATAATATTTTACATTCTTTAAATTATTCAGAAAATGTAAAATTATTTATTAAAGAAAATCTTGGCTCAATCTATTTTGAACTAACTCAAAACGAAATTGAAGCACTAAATGAATTAATAAAATTAACATACTATCACGAAATAATTGATGATATTTTTGATATCAATTTCGTATAAAAATAAAGCTACATTTTAATTATCAATTTGATGTTATGTTAGAAACAATCTTAAATATTTACATAGTAATTGAAAACGATTTTGTAGTTGCTTTCAGAGCAAAAGCATATGATGTTGAAGGCAGTGATGAACATAAAATTAAATTCTTAAAAGGGAATGCCGAAAAGGATTTTAAAGATGCATATTATTTTGATGCACCAAGAAATAATAAAGGAGAGTTCATGCCATATAGAAAATTTTCAAAACTTGAATCTCAAGGTATGCAATATCAATTATTTGAAGAAATTTTTGAAAAGTTTAATGTCCCTCAAAATCCACTAATTTGTGTAACACCTGTTGTGAATGGAAAAATTTTAACCCAGAAAAATTAAACCAGATATTTAATAACAGCAAAACCACCAATCAATAATATAGTAAAAGCAATAGCAAGCCAGTTAAAATATTTATCTATAAAAGTCTTAATCTGTTCACCAAATTTCCAGATTAAACCCGCAACAAGAAAAAATCTTCCTGCTCTACTAATTATTGATGCAATTACAAACATTGGTAAATTGATTTCAAATGCTCCACCGGTTATTGTAAATACTTTGTAAGGTATTGGAGTAAATCCTGCTGTAAAAATTATCCAGAAGTTCCACTCGTCATACATTTTTTTTACATCGTAGAAAACTTTGTGAGTAAAGCCAGGCACATTTGAGAAGAAAAACTCTGCTACAGATGAAAATTCATGAGAACTTTTCCACCATAGAAATTGACCAATTCCATAACCAGCAAGAGCACCAAGCACTGAAGCAGTAGTACAGATAAATGCAAACTTAAAAGCCTTTTTTTGAGAACCTAAAACAAGAGCAATTAATAATGCATCTGGTGGAACTGGAAAAAATGATGCTTCTGCAAATGAAAGCAGAAATAATGCTGCAGGTCCATAAGGTGTTTCAGCCCAATGTAGAACCCAATCGTAAAGACTTCTTAAAATCTTCATATGACTTTTAATTTTGAAATGCAAGTATAGTAAAATTTGAAATCATGAAAAATTTTTTCTTAATCTGTCTCTTTGATTGATTTTTATAAATACTAAAATTATTTTGTTTCAAAATTTTGGAGGAATTGATGCCAGTACTAAAAGATTTTAAAACCATACCTGAACTTTTCAATTTTATTACTACTGAATTTGGTAAAGGAAAAGAAAGACCAGTGTTTAAACATAAAGTAGATGAAAAATGGATAGATATTACATACGACCAGCTTTATGATGAAACTGTAAACTTTGCATGTGGACTTGCATCATTGGGTGTCAAGCGAGATTATAAAGTTGCCATAATTTCAGAAAATCGTCCAGAATGGGTTTATTCCGATATGGCAATATTAGGTCTGGGAGCTGTTGATGTGCCAATTTATCCGAACTCGACTGCAGATACAATTGAGTATATATTAAATAACTCTGAATCTATTGGAGTAATTGTTTCTAATAAATTTCAGTTGAATAAGATTTTGAAAATAAGGAACAATTGTAAACATCTAAAAATTATTGTAGTAATGAACAACAACGATAAGACAGATGACAAAAATGTTTATTCATTTGAAGAAGTACAGAACAAAGGGAAAGAATTTAGAAAAGAAAATCAAGATTATTTTAAAGAACAAAGCGAGCTTTGTCGTGAAACAGATTTATGCACAATAATTTATACATCAGGAACAACGGGTGAACCAAAAGGTGTTATGCTTTCACATAAAAATATTGTTTCGAACATTAAAGCAGCTCATGAAGTTTTTTATATTGACGAGAACGATGTATTTCTGTCTTTCTTACCATTGTGTCATATATTTGAAAGAATGGCTGGTTATTATACAGCATTTTCATGTGGAGGAACAATTGCTTATGCAGAATCCATTGAAAAAATAGCAAATAATTTATTAGAGATTAGACCTACAATCGTTACAGCAGTACCAAGATTATTTGAAAGAATGTATTCAAAAATTAAAAGAAATGTTGAAAGTCAATCTGAAAGAAAGCAAAAAATTTTCAATTGGGCTATTGAAGTTGGGAAAGAATATCAATTGGCAAAAAAATCTAATCAACCTTTGCCTGTTACACTTTTGTTAAAACACAAACTTGCCGATAAACTTGTTCTTTCCAAATTGAGAGAAAGAACGGGAGGAAGAATAAGGTTTTTCATTTCAGGTGGTGCTGCTCTTTCACGTGAATTAGGGATATTCTTTGAAGCAGCAGGAATTTTAATTATTGAAGGATATGGTCTAACAGAATCATCACCTGTAATTGCGGTTAATCGTGTTAATGACTACAAATTTGGAACAGTAGGAAAACCATTGCCTGGTGTAGAAATAAAAATTGCAAAGGATGGAGAAATACTTGCATCAGGTCCAAACATTATGCTTGGTTATTATAAAAATAAAAAAGAGACAGAAGAAACAATTAAAGATGGATGGCTCCACACCGGAGATATTGGAGTATTTGATGCAGAAGGATTTTTAATAATTACTGATAGAAAAAAACATTTATTCAAAACTTCTCAAGGAAAATATGTTGCACCTACTCCAATTGAAAATATGTTTTTAGCAAGTAAATATATTGATCAGTTTGTAATAATTGGTGACCGCAGAATGTTTATAACTGCACTTATTGTTCCAGATTTCGATGCTCTTAAAGAGTATGCTGATGCAAATAGAATTCAATATAATAGTGTAGAAGAATTAGTTAAGATGAAGCAAATATATGAATTGTTGGACAGGGAATTAGACCAATTCCAGAAAAAACTTGCCAACTTTGAAAGGATTAGAAAATTTGCAATTCTCGATAAACCATTTTCAATTGAAACTGGTGAACTTACTCCATCATTGAAAGTGCGCAGAAAAGTTATTGAAGAAAGATATAAAGATTTAATAGAAGAAATGTACAGAGGTTTGGAAGGATAGTTTTTTCTGAATAGAATTCAATAAAATTTTATAACTAAAAAATATCAGTACCCCCGAGAGGACTCGAACCTCCGACCAATCCGCCGTTTGG
>NZ_JAYKGK010000026.1:0-586 GCF_036860675.1 Rosettibacter primus | reverse complement strand
GTGCAACAGCTGACCCTGCACAAATTGTAGTTGCAGAAGCAAATGTAGCTCCAACTTTAACTTTAAGTCCAGCTGGTCCATATTCTGTTAATGAAAATGAAACATTAACAATTACTCTTAATGGAGCAGATGCTAATGCTGGAGATGTATTAACATATACTTATACAGCAACTCCAGCTACAACAGGAGCTACATTATCAGGAAATAAATTCACCTGGAAACCAAATTATGATCAGGCTGGTGTTTATTCAGTAACATTTAAGGTTACAGATAAAGGTGGATTGTCTGCTTCATTAACAGTTGCAATTGTTGTAAATAATGTAAATAGAGCTCCAGTATTCACTGCAGAAATACCAAATAATCAGGTAATTCCTGTTCATAATGTTCCTGTCCCATTTGAATTTATTTATAAGGCAAATGACCCCGATGGTGATCCTGTTACATTTAGAATAGTAAGCGGTCCTGGTGAAATATCTGCAAATGGATATTATCTCTGGGCACCAACACCATCACAAGCAGGAAAATCATATGTTCTTATAGTTGAAGTATCAGATGGTTCATTGACAGCAACATCAACACGAACAAT
>NZ_JAYKGK010000025.1:0-743 GCF_036860675.1 Rosettibacter primus | reverse complement strand
GGCGAGGAAGTCGTCCGCCACTGGCGGATTAATCGAACTATAGTAGAATTGAAACACAATCGGGACATTGTATTATTTCGTAATGCTTTTTGTGTTAATCGAACTATAGTAGAATTGAAACTCGAGTACAAATAATTGTTCCGCTATTATGTATTGGTGTTAATCGAACTATAGTAGAATTGAAACATCATAACTTGATTATTAGCATTAGTATACGTATATGTGTTAATCGAACTATAGTAGAATTGAAACGATTTTATTGGAGCAAAAAAGCATACTGTTCCTAAAGTGTTAATCGAACTATAGTAGAATTGAAACGGACCAATACTTTTCGTTATGGATACAATTCTTAATGTGTTAATCGAACTATAGTAGAATTGAAACAAATAAAATTCAGCAAGATTTTTAATTAACTTATTCCAGTGTTAATCGAACTATAGTAGAATTGAAACAAATCTAATACAATTGTATGCAATGTTCGTGATATAAGTGTTAATCGAACTATAGTAGAATTGAAACTTAGATGTATTTGGCAAAGGTACTCTAAATTATGAAGAGTTTTAATCGAACTATAGTAGAATTGAAACATATTCTAAACACTCTTGGACAAGACTGGATTACATCGTGTTAATCGAACTATAGTAGAATTGAAACGCTGGAGATAATGATAAAGTTTGGGGTGCAGTAGCGTGTTAATCGAACTATAGTAGAATTGCCCGCCAAATTTGTTCGTAATATACTGG
>NZ_JAYKGK010000024.1:0-1612 GCF_036860675.1 Rosettibacter primus | reverse complement strand
TCTAAAATCCGATATAGGACATTAAAAAGTAGATTTTTTCTATAATGTGGTCAATGTTATTCATGATTTTTTCATTGTAATCTCATTTTTTGATTTTTGGTTTATTCAAGTAATAATTTTCCCTCCTTTTTTCTTTATTTGCGCGGACTACTCCCTGAAAAGCTTTTTTTTTATCTGCTTTGGACTTCTTTCCAATTGCTATAAGCGAAGTGCTATTGGGTTGAATCTCAGTCTTAAATATACTTCTCTGAATAGTTCTATGTTCTTTATCGGAGCTGCTATTTGCAAAATAATGTATCGTGCATGTATTACTAATTTACCAGCTAACTTCAAAAGTTGGTATCGTAACGTCTTTATTGTTTTGTTGTGATATTCTTCAGGTAGTGCAATTAGTTTTAACAGTTGTAATATATTATATGCTAACAACCCTACTGTGAAATAAAGACAATTAGCATTGAATTGTCCCATCGGTAAGTGGCTAAGATTTATTTGATGTTTCAACTCCCCTATCTTCTTTTCTATACTGCCTCTACCTTCATGCAGTTTTATTATCTGATAATCATCATATTCTTCTTCTTTTAAGTTCGTTCCTACTATCCAGTATCTATAGTTTGAAAATAAATCCATCTGATTCTTCAATAATTCCCTCTTTACTACTAATCGTACTCTTCTTTTCTTTGAACCAAAATTGTATTCTGTAGAAGCTATCTCATAACTTTCTTTTATTCCGTCTGATGCAATGGCTCTTTTCCACCTCTCTTCAGGTATTGATAATACTGCCTCTAATACTGATGCACTCTGATCGGCTGTTATCGTAAAACCAATATTCTCTCCATTACAATGTTCTACAACTTCTTTCTGCCACCCAGCTGAGTCACTTCTTACTATCTTTATTTCTTGTCCATAATTTCTGCGGCATTGTTCTATCATCTCTACCAATCCTCTTTGTGGCGAAACATTCCCTTCCCGAAAATCACTCCCCACTACCATCCCGTTTTCTGATATTATTCCTAAGAGTGGTTGATATCCATATGTCCCTTTATATGTCTTTTCTGCATCCCCTTTCTCTGACTCAATTATTGTTGCATCGATATCCAGAATATTTCCCGGCTTTTCAACTACGGCTAAAACTCTTTTCATTACTTCCCATAACTGCTTTTCTGTAGCCTTACTACCGTGTCTTCTTAACCAATCCCCTATTGCATCACTCGTTGGCAGTTGCATCCCCTCGAGCAGCTCTTGAAAGGCTTCATCACTCATCAAATGCTTTACATCTTCTAAGTGCATTGCTCCATCTATGAACATGTACATTAGTGTCATTATGTAGTCACTTGATTTTATTCCTCTATTACTCCCCGGCTTCGGAAATTTTTCATCTATCGCTTCTCGTATTTCAAGTCGATCTACTATTTCTTCCACTAATGGTATTCCAATTCGGTTGCTTAGTTTTTCTTTACTGCCTATTACTTTGATTCGTTTTAATGGTTTCATTCTTATCTCTATTTTGCTTGAAATTTATTTTTCACCTATTGGGTGAATTTTTCTTCCCCAAATTTATCCCTTTTTTAGCTCTTTAAACAGTCCCTTTTATTTTTCTATGTCGGAATTAAGA
>NZ_JAYKGK010000023.1:0-1704 GCF_036860675.1 Rosettibacter primus | reverse complement strand
GTTATATGGCGCTCTTATCTAAGCAATATCATCTTTTTTGTTTCTGAATATTTTCCACTTGTAATTTTATAAAAATATAATCCACTTGCTAAATTGCCTCCATCAAATTCTATTTCATAAATTCCGGCATTTTTGTATTCATTTAATAATGTTTCAACTTCTCTGCCTAAAACATCATAAATTTTTATTAGAACTTTTTCTGATTTGGGAATAGAGTATTTTATTCTTGTTGTTGGATTAAACGGATTGGGATAATTCTGAAAAAGATTGTAGTTAGTAGGAAATTCTTGATTATCAACAATATCCAAAGGTATGTCATTGAAGACCGCGATAGTTGCTATTGGTTTGTTAATAGAATTATTAAAAATGAATAATGAATCGCTCCACATTTCTGTGGAATAAGACATTTTTGTAATTGGCACAATGAAACAAAAAACAAATTTCAATGAATCTTTTGGAGGTATCTCAATCGGAAATATTGTTGAATATCGACCGATATAATCACTTTTTTCGATATTCTCTTTATTGAATACTTTTAAATAATAGTGGAAATATTTCTTTGTCAAAATGGAATCAACAACAAGTGTTTTAGTGTCACTATTAGAAACATATATGCTATCTGTTAGATCAAACATTTCCCACGGATGAGGATAATTACTTTGAAGATACATTAAAGTATCTTTTGAAATACTAATATTTTGCCCAAAAGAGATTGATACAACGAAAATGTTTAGTGCTACAATTAATCTTTTCATGTTTTATTAGCCATATAACGGCGTGGCAACTAAAGCGCCACCCATAACTGCAATGACGCTTTTGGCAACTACCTTATTAGTTCTAAAATCAACTTCGTTTTACAAATCAACTTTGAACAACAAACTTTCTCTGAAAAACTAAACCCAATAACCTTATCAAACGACTGCATCATAGATACGGTCGCTTTGAGTTGCGTGTTATATAGCGTTTATTTCCAAACATCCTCTCTTTTAAGCCATTCAACTCTTGTTCTGTTCGCCTTCAATAGACGCTCGCTTAATTTATAATTCTCATTTACGTAGAACTCAATCATATGTTCAGTAAAATCATTCATCCAAGTTTTACGACTATACTTTTCAATTTTTGTAATTACAGATGCTCTTCTAATCTGAATTTGTCCAGCACCTAAAGCACCAATTGTAAGACATTCCCAAGAGAGAAATTCTATTGGCGTAAAATGAACATTTACAATATTATTTTTTGATTCCGATGGTTTATAGTCAATTAATAGCACAACAAATATGTTTCTGTTATCAACATATAATTCTTGAAGTCTGTCAACAGAAGTAATATTTGGCATATTGAATTCTGTTTCTACATTGTGCGTAATAATATCAACGTGATACTTAAGCCCATCTTCTCCATCAAATATGATATTCGCACTTTTCTTTCTTGAAGTAGGAAAGATATAGTTTGATGCAAATGTTCCGAGAATATCTTTGATGCCTAATATCAAAACTTCAGGGATCTTATCGCCCGCTGTTCTGACAGATGCTGTTATTCCAAGTGATTCTTTGGATTGTGCATTCAAAAATGAAATAATCTTCTTTTCAACAGCTTTGTAAGCTGCACCATAAAATAATGTGCTTTTCAATTTTGCTTCTGAAAACAATGAAGCTGACTTAACAGATGTTTTTGCCATTTTACACCTCTTATTAGCCATATAAC
>NZ_JAYKGK010000022.1:0-3507 GCF_036860675.1 Rosettibacter primus | reverse complement strand
CCTATCGGTAGTCTCCTCAGAATGACAGAAAAAAAGTAGAATGGTTTTAAGATTCTTCATCCGCCAAAAATGGCGGACTCAGAATGACAGGAAAGAATAATACAGTCATTCTGAATGGAGCGAAGCGGAATGAAGAATCTCTAAAAAATGTAGAATAGTTTTTTTAGATTCTTCGTCGTCTACCTATCGGTAGTCTCCTCAGAATGACAGAAAAAAAGTAGAATGGTTTTAAGATTCTTCATCCGCCAAAAATGGCGGACTCAGAATGACAGGAAAGAATAATACAGTCATTCTGAATGAAGCGAAGCGGAATGAAGAATCTCTAAAAAGAATTATTTTTTAGATTCTTCGTCAATCGCCTTTTGGCGAATTCCTCAGAATGACAGAAAAAAAGTAGAATTGTTTTTAGATTCTTCGTCGTCTGCCTATCGGCAGGACTCCTCAGAATGACAGGAGAGAAGTAGATGAGAAAATTTATTTCAAAAGTTTTAAAATTTTGATTGCAATACAAAAAAAAGTTAAATAAATTTCACTTAGTAAACGATAAAATAAATCAAAAAGAAAAATATTTTTAGATAATAAAAAATAATATTATTATTTTGCTCAGTGAAAATTAAAATTTAGTATGATAAAGAAGAGGGAAAAGTTTGTTGATAAAAAAATTTAATTAAACACCAAGGAGGTGAAAATGAAAAAAGTATTTCTAAAAATTAATCTCATATTAATCTTATTAAGTTTTGTTACATTAAAAGCACAGAGTAATGTATTAGTCAACTGGAAGTGTATACCACCGGATAGTCAAAAAGTATCTTCACAACATGTAAATGTGATTGGTATTAATGAAGTAGGTACTTCAATATTTCGTGTTAGAAGTTATACAGGTGCTAATGGTCCACTGGGACCAACTCAAAGATGGTGGCCTAATGATGGCACAAACGCAATATCCTGGGGTAATGAAACTGAGCAGGTAAACAATAGATATGTTCAGTTTGCTGTTACTCCTAAATCGGGATATATAATGCATGCAGACTCAATAACTATGTATTTAGGTGGCGGCTCTACAAGTTATATGAAAGTAAATGTAGCTTATGATACACGTGCATCATTCCAATATGCTAAAAGAATTAATTCAGAACCAGTAGCATTATTAAATAATGTTTTAAAATTGCTTTCTTTTAAAATTAATAAAGATGTTTATCCTGGGGATACTTTATATATCAGGGTATATCCATGGTATGAATCGACACTTTCGAATTCTAAATATTTGTTAGTTCAGGATGTTAATATTTATGGAAGTACTACAGAATTAACAATATCAAATTCTCCGGTAAATGTAAAATTACCAATTATTGCTGGTACAATTAATACAGAAAAACTTGCTGCAATTACCGTTGATGATATAAGTGCAAAAAATATTACTGCAATTCAATTCACACTTAATTATGACAAGAATATTATTTCAATTCCAGAGGTTGTAACAACTGGGACATTGTTAGAAGGCAAAGGTATACTTTCAGCAAATGCAGATACAACTAATGGAACTGTTACAGTAGCATGGGCAGGTTATCCTCCATTAACAGGTGAAGGTTCTTTATTAAAGCTAAAAATTAAATTTAAGAATTATGGGACATCAAATTTAGATTTTGGGAATACATTGAAATTCAACCTTGGAATACCAGGGGCTATAGTTACTTCTGGTTCTGCTAAAACAGCAGCAGTGATAGTTCAAGGCGGTTCTGTTACAGCAGTTGCAGGTGATAATATTGTAATACCTATTTTGACAACAGCTATTACAGCTGATCAAAAGGTATTATCTTATGATTTCACCGCATCATTTAATAAAGACGTAATTGAAATAACAAATTATGATTTAGAATCTACATTAAGTTCTGGTGGAATAGCCGCAATTAATGTAAATAATACTACTGGAACAGTAACCTTTTCATTAGCTAGCGGTTCATATATTACAGGAAGTGGAACATTATTGAAATTAACAGGTAAAGCAAAAGCAGCTGGAAGCACGGAATTAACATTCACCTCATTCAAATTTAATACTGGAACTCCAGGTGCAACAGCTGACCCTGCACAAATTGTAGTTGCAGAAGCAAATGTAGCTCCAACATTAACATTAAATCCAAACCAGACAACATTTGCAGTTAATGAAAATGAGACATTGACAATTACACTTATTGGTGCAGATGCAAATACAGGAGATGTATTAACATATTCATATACAGCAACTCCAGCTACAACAGGAGCTACATTATCTGCTGCTGGTGTATTTTCATGGAAACCAAATTTTGACCAGGCAGGTGTTTATTCAGTAACATTCAAGGTTACAGATAAAGGTGGATTATCTGCAACAAAGACAGTAGCAATAGTAGTAAATAATGTGAATAGACCTCCAGTATTCACTGTAGAAATACCAAATAATCAGGTAGTTCCAGTTCATAATGTTCCTGTTACTTTTGAATTTATTTATAAAGCAGAAGATCCTGATGGCGACCCGTTAACATTTAGAAAAGTTAGTGGTCCTGGTGAAATTTCTACAACAGGATTATTTACATGGGAACCAGTTCCTGATCAGGCAGGAAAATCTTATATTCTTATAGTTGAAGTATCAGATGGTTCATTGACAGCAACATCAACACGAACAATAAAGGTAAGTGATACAGTAACAGGAGTAGAAGAAGAATCAGGAATACCAAATGAGTTCATGTTGATGCAAAATTATCCAAATCCATTTAATCCAACAACGACAATAAAATTTGCGCTTCCAAAGGAATCGCATGTTAAGTTGTCGGTATATAACATACTTGGACAGGAAGTAGCAACATTGGTAAATGGAATAATGCAGGCAGGATATCACAGAGTTAATTTTGATGCTACAGGATTGAATACGGGTATGTATATATACAAGATACAGGCAGATGGATTTGTAATGATGAAGAAGATGATGTATGTGAAGTAGGAGAATAGGATATAGGAGAAGAATTAAAAAGCCCCTTGAAGAAAGGGGCTTTTTTTTGAGATAATTTTTTACCACGAAGGGACACAAAGTTCAGCACAAAGAGACACAAAGGTTTTATCCTTCGTGGAACTTTGTGAAATACTTTGTGAACTTTGTGTTAAAGAAAACGCTAAGGGGCAAAGTTCGCAAAGTAAAAGTGAAAGAAAAAAAAATATAGGAAGTGTTGAGTATACAGAAATAATCCGCGTAAATCTGCGGAATCTGCGAGAGATAAATTTCATGCGGATTATATGACTTATGTAGTCATTCTGAATGGAGCGAAGCGGAATGAAGAATCTCTAAAAAGAATTATTTTTTAGATTCTTCGTCATTCGCCTTTGGCGAATTTCTCAGAATGACAGAAAAAAGTAAAATTGTTTTTAGATTCTTCGTCGTCCACCTTACGGTGAGACTCCTCAGAATGACAGTGGAGAAGTGGAATTGTCATTCTGACTCGCCGAAGGCGAGGAAGAGTCTCTTAAAACAAGAGAATTAAG
>NZ_JAYKGK010000021.1:0-4343 GCF_036860675.1 Rosettibacter primus | reverse complement strand
GAAGCTGACTTAACAGATGTTTTTGCCATTTTACACCTCTTATTAGCCATATAACGATCTAAGCTCAGCGGCCCGAGCGTAGCGAGGGTCCGCTGGAGCGACTTGTTAGGGATTGCCTGCTGCAAAAGCATCTGGTATTTGGCTTTTAAGACTCGCTACTCTGTCTGAGAAAAGAACAGATTCAAGAACAGAAATATTGGCCCTTATGATTACAACGATATGCTTCCACGAAGCGCACTCCACCCGTTTTCCTTTGCAGAATTCAAACCTAATTCCATCAATATCAACGCATAGAGAATCATTGTTATGCATTCCATTTGCGTGAAACGAATTTCTCAAATTTGCGAGCACAGTGAGAATATCCTTTTCTCGTCCCCTGGGGGGAATATCTGCCTGTTGGAGCATGGTAGAACTGGTGTGCCAAAAACCTCTCCTTTTTGGACTTGCAGAAAGAGCCTTTAAAATGTTGTTGAAAAGATTCTCTATCTTGAAATGCACTTTGCTAATAAGAGTGTTTCTCAAGTAATCGAGCATCAGCTCTTCAGCCTGACTAGAGGTCAAACCAGTTCCAATTAGATTTCGATACTCTTCATCCCAATTATTGCCGTACTTCTCTTGAGCAAGACCTTTTAGGCTCATGAGTACTCTTATCCAATTACCGCACGCACCAATGTCACACTGCAAACCATCAAGGGCGACATGACGAGCATCCTGTGACGCATACGAAACTCCACTAACAGTTACTATTCTCTGCCTGATCGCCTCGATGGCCTGGTTTATACTCTGCAAATCTTGGAGAACCTGATCGAAATTAGAGTAGTTCATTATTTGATCCGTCCGTGTTGCTCTGATCCCTAACTATTAATTATACTGCACAGATTTATTGATTAAGGAATGATATCCTGCAACTGCACGCAGGATATTATTCCAATGGCTTTGTTTTTGCTTAATATTCTTAATATTTAAAAATAGCATTTGCATAATATTATTCTTCATACATTTCAGTCTAATGGACTTTTTACTCCTAGTTCTTTATTCAGAACATGTGTATAAATCATCGTTGTTTTATCCCGTGAGATAACTTTTTAATCTATTTTTAATAAACCTTTTACCCCACGAAGTCTTTAAATATTTTTCTCTTCTTGTAGCATCCTGTTGATTTAAACAACCTTCCAAATAAATCAATATTAAAGACACTCGATTCTTTGTTGAAGGAACTTTTCCTTTATTATGTTCTTCAATTCGTTTGACTAAATTATTTGCATAACCCACATAGAAATTGAGGTCTTTCGATGATTGTAGTACGTATGTATAAAAGTAATTCATACTAAATATCTCACGGGATTAACAGAACTGTGTTCATTCGGATGTCTTTTGTTGTGGAAAAGTATATATCTTTTTATCCAGCCGATGTATGCTTCTTCAGTCTTTCTGCTGTAATGATTTGCCCGCAGAGTAAGCCTTACTTTATCGAGGAGTTTTGGTTTATTTGCTATATTACTCTGGCTTGTGTTCACATATTTTCCCTCAATTCTGAAGTAACATAAAAAAATAATTTTAATTTTCAAAAATATTTTTTCGAGTTGTAAACAATAAACAATTAGCATTTGTAAGCCATCAAAAAAGAAATAATTTTCACGCAGATTACCGCAGATTAATACAGATAAACAATCAACGCAAATCTGCGAAATCAGCGAGAGAAATTTTCATGATGATATAATTAACAATAAAAAATTTTTATTAAGCAATGCCTAATAAATGCATCGCCAATAAGTGGCGGCATGAAATTGGGATATCGCTTATGTAACAACTCACAATAATCATATAAATGCAAATATAGTGTGCGATTGATAGGCTGATCAGATATTACCTCAATAGCAACATTTTTTTTGTTTGCTGGAATTTTTCTGTACTTAGTTGATAAAAATATATCCCGCTTGGTAAATTACTTCCATCAAAATTAATTTGATACTTACCTGGAGCTTGCTCTTCCTTTGCTAAAGTTTTTATTTCCTCTCCCAGAAGGTTATATATAGTTAATGTAATCAAGGAACACTCTGAAATATTGTAAGAAATTACTGTATTTGAATTAAATGGGTTGGGATAATTTTGAAAAAGATTAAATTCCTCAGCAATATTTTCTTCATTCTTTACACTTGTAGGATTCCTGTAAAACAAAAATATTTCTTTAGCTAAATATGCATATAAAATACCGTCAGGATTTGTAACTTTTAAAAGTTCATTTTCAGGGGTCCATTTCCCATTTTTCCACTCCTCACCAAATATATGAATTAAATTATTATTCTCATCATATTCATAAATTGTCCTTACACAATTCTTCCAATTATTATTTTGAGCTATCTTCAAATTTTCAAGAACCAAATTATTATTTATATCGTACTCAAAAATTGTTAAACCATAATCTACCCATTGTTCTTCTTGCCAGATTTTTGTAAGAATAGTTTTTCGATTTAATTTTTCATCATATGTATAATTAGTCAGATAATAATTTACCCATTGATTATTCGTCCAAATTTGGAATAAATTTGTATCAACTAAATTCTCTGAATTATAAGTGTAAATATTTTTAAACCCATATACCCATTCATTACCAATCCAATTTAACTTTATAGATAACACCAAATTTATTCCTTTGAAAAAATTTTCGTACTTATAATCATCTACAAATTCCTGGCCATTGAAATACTGATGTAAAATAAAATTTCTATTGCCTAACGAATCATAATTATAAATATCTTTCGCCTCGTTAAACCATTCTTGTGATGAAGTATTAAACCATTCCCAAAGAACTGATTCAATATTTCCGTCAGAATTATATTTGTTTGTATGTTTCTCTATATTTTTCCATTTGCCATCAAGCCAACCAGCTATTATGAAATTATTTAATAATAAATCATCATTATAATTATATACAATCTTCATTCTATCACCGTTTATACTTATACAAATAAGGCTATCTAAAATCCCGGAAAAATTCTTTTTATATGGATTAAAAGTTGATATGTTGTAAATACTTTTGGTTAAGAATAAATTGATAATATTTTTATTTTCTGAGATAAAAGATTTTTCTTGTGAAAAAATTTCCGTCGTTAATAGAAAATACAACAAAAGATAAATAAGTTTATTCTCTAAATTCATCTTCTAAAAATAAATACCTACAATGATATGATGCGTGTTAATAATTTTATTATCATATTTGAACAAATATCTAATATCAAGGTTCAATTTTGAAGAAATTTGATATGCTGTACCCATTCCTAATATTATTCCATATGATTTGTCAGGAAGAATTTCATTTTTTTGAATTCCCTTAAATTCGGCAGGTATCTCATCCATTGATTTATAAGACCAGACTTCAGGAGGTGATGTATCTAAAGATGAATTGATAATATTGTAAGCAACATCTATTGAAAGATATGGTGATAAAATACTTTGATTGATATCATATTGGATTCCTATGGTCAGCGGGAAAATATCATAATTTCTACTTACTAAATTATATTTAGTTGCAAGAAATATTGAAGAAGTATCATTAATAGTATATTTAGAGTACTTTCTTACTGTGATAATATTAGAGTATGGTTGAATTGTCCTGAAGTAACCAGTAGATGCTTTGAGTGTAAGTGAAGATATGAGGTTCGTTTTAAATTCTACAAGAAAATCACCTCTAATATTGTTTGTATTATAAAAATTAATACCTCCATAAAAACCAACATCAAAACTGGAAAAAGGTTTTTTCTCTTGTGCCTTCAAAAAGTTAATTGAAAGAAATAATAGAACGAATAATATTTTTTTCATTTTTTAACCCTCAGTATTTATTTGATTTTTATGTTTCATAAAATTCTTCTTTCCTTCTAGCTATGTTATACTTCTTTGAACAAAAAAATTTAATCATATTCAATTCATTTTACATTACAATGCATATTTCTTTGCTGTATTTGGATATTTTTCTCTAATGTAATATTTAAGTACAGTATTTCCTTTTGTCATGTTAAAACCTTTATGTACTATCAATAAACTTTATTCAAATGTTTTTTAAGTTCTGAAATTATCAAGGAAAGTAAAATTGTATATATGATATTCTTTCTTTTAGTATCTCTGAAAAATAATTTGCTGATAATTAAAATCAATATCCTTTATACGATGTTTTATTCTTGTTGCGTGTTTTATATCATCCAGCCATCCAACTTCTTTATCCAAAACATTTTTATACAGATACAATATTGCCGGCAATGCTTGATTTTGTGTTGATGAAGAAACATTTTGTTCTACTGCAAGATGATTTATGAATTTCTGAATCTCATCTTTCCCCATTTCATTCG
>NZ_JAYKGK010000020.1:0-5223 GCF_036860675.1 Rosettibacter primus | reverse complement strand
AGTCATTAGTTTGACCAACATAAGTACGATTATGAGAAGGAGAGTAAAGTATGTAAACAAAATATTCCATTGAAGAGATATAACTTCGCGGAGAGGGCGAGATTCGAACTCGCGATAGAGGTTTAAGCCCCTATGGCGGTTTAGCAAACCGCTGCCTTCAGCCACTCGGCCACCTCTCCACACTTTGAAAAGAAAAGTCTAAATTTTATGACGCCAATATAATAATCACATAATTAAAATAAAAATTTATAACTCATTTGAAGATTTCTTCCTGGCATATATGCAAAATTTTTTATTGAAGATAAATGATCTTTATAAGGCTGGTCTAATAAATTTTCAATCTTTAAACTAATTATATGAAAAAATTTCCCAGTTAATATTTTTACTCCACAATAAATATCAACAATTCCATAACCTTTTGTAGGTTTTTCTTCGGCTGCTGTCTTATTTTGTGCTTCTGCTAATTTCCATTGATAACCAAACCAATAATTGTCTGTGAAATATCTTTGTTCAATTGAAAATCTAAATGGTGGCATTTGTGGTAAATTTTCTTTTGTATCCCTTACAATGCCTCTTACATAATCCATCATGACTGTTAAAGATAAATTTCTGGTAAATTCATACTGAGCAATTAATTCAAATCCATAAATAGATGCATTTGATTGTGAATAAATAAATACTGGATAACCGGAAGTGTCGTTAAATTTGTTTGATGCTGCATCATAAAAATAATTTGTTGGTTTTCGGTAAATGAAATTATTAAGCATATTGTGATAACTGCTGAGCTCAACTAAGTGATTTGCTTTTCTTACTCGTAAGCCTAAATCAAATCCAAGATTGTTTTCTTTATTAAGATTTCGATTACCAATATCAAAGGCAGCTGTAGCTTCATGAATTGCATAGGAAGAAAGTTCTTCCACTGTTGGTGCTCGAAATGCATTTGCAATATTTGAAAACAAAGATACATCATCAGAAATGTTATAAGAAATTCCAACTGAACCGCTGAAAGAAAGATAATTTTTCTCTTCTGCAGGGAAATGTGTATCAGAAATTATCGATTCAGGAATTACTACTCGATTATTTTCAATTCGAACACCTAACTGCATATTTAATTTGTTGATTCTTATTTGTTCGAATATGTATGCAGCAATTCCATCGTAATTTGCATTAGGTGTAAATGCTTCATCGCCAAAAACATTGTAATTTTGTTTTTGATACCAGAGCCCAAAAACACCAGAAATATTTTTTGTCTGCCATAGGCGTATTGGTTTGTGTTTGAAGGATAAATCAAAGCTGTATGATTTTAATCCGAACGAAGTTCCTGTTTCCCCTGTTGCTCTTAATATTTCTTTATGTTCATAATTTTGATAACCAGCTTTAAGACTAAAATTGTTTACAAAAAAATTAATCTTATCACTTTCAATCAAAAAACGATATTCTTTTTTCTTCATATTAATTTTTATTTGCTCTTCATCATTGAAAAAGGTTGGAATACCATAACTGTTAAAATAATCTTTAATACTGATTCCACTTCTTAAAAAAGATGGGATAAAAGCAAATCCAAGCTGATATCCTCTTGAAAATTGGTCGGAATTAAAAACTGAAGAACCATTGCCGTCAGTATAATCTTTGCTATACCGATTAAAATAATTTGAATGAAAAGAAAATTTATCAAATCCAAAATGTATATCGCTGCTAATATTTAATTCTTTATTGACAGAAGAATTTTCAAAATTTATATCACCAATCAACCCTTTCGAAATATAGTTTGGAATATCTTCTGTGATGATATTTACAACTCCTCCAATTGCATTGCTACCGTAGAGTAAACTTGCAGGACCTCGAAGTACTTCAATTTTTTCTGGAGTATTTCCATCTGCTGATATTGCATGGTCGTCCGATGTATTGGATAAATCTCCCATTCTTAGACCATTTTCTAAGATTAGTACTCTATTGTTGCTAAAGCCACGAATAATTGGTCTTGCAGCAGCAATTCCATTAGAACGCATTGCAATACCAGGCTGAAAGTTTAGTATTTGAGCTATGCTGATATTTCTTTTTATCTGAAGTTCTAAGTTAGAAATTGATAAAGTGCTTTGAGATAAATTTTTGGGGTCAATTGACAATGGATTTCCAGTTACAACAACTTCTTGTAAATTAATTATTCCTTCTTCAAGTTTTATTACAATCGGTTCAATTGAAGGAATCGTGATTTTTCTTGTTATTGTTTTATGACCGATATAGGAAAATTTTAAAGAGTATGTTCCGCTCTTCAAATTATTGAATTCAAATTTCCCATCGGTATCAGTTGTTGTCCCTATTTTTAATTCTTCTATTAAAACATTAACACCTATCAAAGGCGTATCATCTTTTTCTTCTTTAACATAACCAATTAATGAAAAAGTTTGTGCATCAATAATTATTGTAATCCATAAATATATGATTAGTATAAAAATATTTATCTTCTTCATTTTGAATCTCCTCAATCAAATTTAGTTTTTATATCATTTCCAAGCATGCTTAATGCAGACGAAAATGAATTATGAATTTTGAACTCAATGTCATACTGAACGAAGTGAAGAATCTCTTATCTCTAAAATATTATGACGATGACCGCTTCAGATTTTTACGTTTAGAAAAATATTTTATTGATTACAAAAAATGTTTGATTAATAGAGAAATATTTCTTGGATTAATTGGGGAGGGGATCGGAGTGTGAGTGTTGTAAATAAATTTTTTATAGGAATATCTGTTTGTGCTTTTTGAATCAAAGGTATAGTTTGATTCAAATAAATGAGAATTGATGAAGTAATTAATTGAGCATTAAAACTGTGATTGAAAAACTGCTCAACACTGCATAATCCTGATTCATTTTTAAATGGATCAGAAATATTTAATTCATTAGAAAGGGATATATAACCATAAGATTTTATTTCATGTTTATGAATGTGAAATACATCTAAACATAAAATCGAAAAGTATAAAACAATAAATACCCAGGTGATAGTATGTTTAATCTTACCATTCATAAAATTTTTTATTGATTATAAAGGACTCAAAGTTTATTTTCAACTGCAAATCTAAAGACATAAAGTCTAATTATCAATATTATTAAAGGAGGAAATATGTTAAACAAAAAATTACACGGGGAAGTATATTATCCAAGTGAGGATGTTTTAAATAAATCGCATATAAAAAATTGGGATGAACTAAATGAACTTGCAAAGAAAGATTATGAAGGATTCTGGTCAAAAATGGCTGATGAATTGCATTGGTTTAATAAATGGGAAAAAGTAATTGATGATTCTAATAAACCTTTTTATAAATGGTTTACTAAAGCAAAAACTAATATTGTTTATAATTGTCTTGATGTTCATATCAAAACTTATCGAAGAAACAAATTAGCTTTAATATGGGAGGGAGAGAATGGAGATTTACGAACAATGTCCTATTATGCTTTACACCGTGAAGTATGCAAATTTTCAAATGTATTGAAAAGTATGGGAGTACAAAAGGGTGACCGCGTTACAATTTATATGGGAAGGATTCCAGAAATTATAATTGCGATGTTAGCATGTGCAAGAATAGGTGCAATTCATTCTGTTGTTTATGGAGGATTTTCTGTTGAATCTCTTGCAGAAAGAATTGAAGACAGCAACTCGAAAGTGTTAATTGTAGCAGATGGAGCTTATCAACGCGGAAAAATAGTTCCATTAAAACAAATAGCAGACGAAGCATTACAAAGATGCGGCACAGTAGAACATGTGTTAGTTGTTAAAAGAACCGGTCAGGAAATAAATATGGAACAGGGCAGAGATATGTGGTATCACGAATTAATGAATTTACCAATTGCAAATCAAAATTGTGCATTAGAAATCATGGATACTGAAGATCCGCTTTTTATACTTTACACTTCTGGTACAACAGGAAAACCAAAAGCAATTTTACATACCCACGGCGGTTATATGGTCGGTGTTTATACAACATTAAAATATGTATTTGATATTCATGAAGAAGACCGTTATTGGTGTGCTGCAGACCCTGGCTGGATTACGGGACATAGTTATATAGTCTATGGTCCTTTATTAAATGGGGCTACATCTTTTATGTATGAAGGAGCACCAAATTTCCCATATCCAAATCGTTGGTGGCAGATGATTGAAAAGTATGGTATTAATATTCTCTACACCGCACCAACTGCTATAAGAGGTTTGATGAGATTTGGTGAAGCCTGGGTCAAAAGACATGATTTATCTTCATTAAGATTATTAGGCTCAGTTGGGGAACCAATTAATCCTGAAGCTTGGAAATGGTATTATAAAGTTGTTGGAAAAGAAAAATGCCCAATTATGGATACATGGTGGCAAACAGAAACTGGAATGTTTATGATAACACCATTACCTTGTGTCCCACTTAAACCAGGTTCTGCTACAAGACCATTTCCAGGAATAGAAATGGATATTGTTGATGAAAATGGAAATTCAGTCAAACCAAATGAAGAAGGTTATCTTGTAATTAAAACTCCATGGCCCGCAATGATAAGAACAGTTTACAAGGACCCCGAACGATATATTCAACAATATTGGAGTAAATTCCCCGGCATGTACTTAACTGGCGATAGTGCACGTAAAGATGAAGATGGTTATTTCTGGATAATTGGTAGAGTTGATGATGTTATTAAAGTATCAGGATATAGATTAGGAACTGCAGAAATTGAAAGTGCATTAGTAAGTCATCCAGCAGTTGCTGAAGCAGCAGCTATTGGACTGCCTCATGAAGTAAAAGGGAATGCAATTTATGCTTATGTAATTCTTCGTAATGGCTATGAAAAATCTACTGCATTAATTGAAGAACTAAGACAACATGTAAGTCACGAAGTCGGTCCAATTGCAAAACCTGAACATATTGAATTTGTTGACTCATTACCCAAAACTCGAAGCGGAAAAATTATGAGAAGAGTCCTAAAAGCAAGAGCATTAGGACAAGACCCTGGAAATATATCTACATTGGAAGAATAAAAGATTAAGAAATAGAAATATTTTATAAACTGAAATAACAGGATTGCAAGAATATGCTAAAATAAAAGATGTAAGTCGAATTTTATCTCGATAAAAGTAAGTTTTGCTATTTGAGATTCTTCATTCCGCTTCGCTCCATTCAGAATGACAGTGTTATTTCTTTTCTGTCATTCTGAGGAATTCGCCATTATTTTCTCCCTGTCAT